>CAZPQJ010000023.1:0-2618 GCA_964588955.1 uncultured Gammaproteobacteria bacterium | reverse complement strand
TCTGCCCACCACCCACGACGAACGAAACATCCGCCAGTACCGGCGTTGTTCCGTACGTTTTACTCAAGTGTTCGATGTGTAGCATAGGCTCCTCTGGGATTATGATTGTCTATAGTACTCCAAAAGGGTATTTTTCGCACAATCGCACTCCTGACGCGACAGTTGCAAAATCGACCCTTGAAGTACCCGCTTGGTTGTTTCTACATTTTCTTTGAAGATGCTCAGCACTTTCGTCATGTGCTCCGGGCGCATCTCAACTTCGGTATGGAGCCCACAATCCCAGTCAGTGATTGTTGCAACCACAGCGTAACAAAGACCAAGGCTTTTGGCGAAATAGCCTTCCGGGTATTGCGTCATATTCACGAGGTCCCAACCTTGTCGGATGAGAAACTCGCTTTCGGCCCTTGTGTTAAACCGCGGCCCTTGAATAACTGCAACCACCCCACGCGCAACTGTATGCACGCACGATGGCACACTATCAATAACCGCGCTCCGAACAGTGGCACAGTACGGATCTCGCATCGGAAGGTGCAAGAAGCTCCCATCCGCCTCCACGGAGTCAGTGTCGCGTCCAGACGTGAAATGTACGAATTGGTCGGGAATGACAACCGATCCTGGAGCGATCTCCAATTTCAGACTCCCCGCAACGCACGTAGCGACAACCATTTCCGCGCCAACCGATTTCAGGGCATAAAGGTTTGCCTTGTAAGGAATCTTGTGCGGAGGGATCGAGTGATCGACGCCATGACGTGGCAAGAACGCAATGTCTACTCCACCATACACACCCATCAGAACAGGTGCGGATGGCTTTCCGTAAGGCGTACGAATGTCAACAATCTCACGCACTTCTATTTCCGGAAACTGATCAAAACCAGTTCCTCCAACCACTCCAACTACTCGCTTACGCATTAGCTACTCCTCTTGTCGCTGGTGTCCCAAATGAACATTTCAAGCATCGCGTCCGCGAAGAAGAGCTCCGAATCCTCGGTCACAATGCTCGAACCCCGTAGCGCCTGAGCATCAAAGGCACAGCCAGTGCTCATTAGCGCCTTTGCATCGAATGTATCAAGATCAGGCCGAACGGCCGGTGACCGGTCGCGCCACTCTCGCACCATCGCTACGTTCCAGATTCGGAAATCATCCCCAAGCTCACGAACATGACCAAAATCATGTTCTGTGAACGGACAGTTCGAAACCGTCCCATTGGGTCGAATTACCAATTGGTTACCATAGCAGGTACAGTCCGTTGGATACGGATCTCTATCGCTAAGCGCCCGAAACCGCTTTGAGGTTTGAAACTCGAACCCATCAGCGCCTTGCCGACGAGCGCGGTCGACGAGAGCATTAATTACCGGCTTTCGCGCCAGGTCAGGGCCTTTGGGTAGATTGATTCCGTAACCGGAAATCCCAATTTCCCTAATCCACTTCTCGTAAGACATCAAGTTTTCCGCAAGATCTTCAGAGGCAGTAGTCGAAACGGACACGCGAATACCCGCCTCAACCAAGCTCGTGATAGAGCGGACAACGTCTTCGAATGTATCCCTGCCAGCAGCATCGCGCCTGGTACGGTCGTGCTGCGCTCGAAATCCATCCAACCCGACCACTACATGCACCTTATGCTGCAAACACAATTGGATTACTTCACTATTGAGCATTGATCCGTTCGTAACAAGCATGAGATGCACTTGCTCGGAAAACAAACCAGCACCTCGCATCGCGAGGATTACGTTGAGAGTCGATTTAAGCACATCGATATTCAACAAGGGCTCTCCCCCGTAAAATATGATGTAACTATCAGCTCCCCGCCCTTCAAGCAGGTGGCGCGCCCACATCTCAAGTCCAGCTACAGCATCCTCTGATTTCAATCGGATCTTACCGAGTCGATCGGCGGTTGCCGGAATCGGACAGTAGGCGCAGCGAAAGTTACAGTCCTGCGCGAGCATAAGGTACAGGATCGTCGGCTCCATGAGCTTGCGCATCGCATGCTCTACGTTTAGCCGCGATTCTTCGTCATCATCAGCAACGGTGTCAACAATGAGTCGCCGTTGTCGTAGCCGCGCCTCAATGTCACCATCACGACCATTGTCAAGGAACAACTTCCAAGAGTCATGCTCCAGGATCATCGGATCCGGATGCAACTGATGAAAGACCGCAATTCGCGTTCCGCGAACGCGTGTCCGAAGGAAACGAGAAAACATTGGTACCCCCAATATAAATTGAAGGAGGCTCGTCACCGACGAGCCTCCAAGTGTCGTCGGGATCACCCCTCCAACAAGACCTTCTGCAGGGCGGCGAACTCGATGCTGGTCAGCTTGACCATTCCACCGAAATCGTCCTTGATCAGGACGCCATCCGTCGTCTTCTCGACGGTCGGACAGCAACCCTGCACACCACACAGAACGATGATCTCGACTCCGTCGCGAGTCTCACGACGGTACAACGCTTCTTTCTCGGGCATGTTCACTCCAGTAGGGTACGGTTACCCTAAACCAACCCTAGCACGTCGACACCGTGTGTCAATAAGGTTCTTATATACATTTGATTGACAACTTCGCCAATTTTCGGTACTATGTAAGTAGGAATTCATTCCAATTTCCGTGGCTTGGCCACGTGGAGGT
>CAZPQJ010000022.1:0-2728 GCA_964588955.1 uncultured Gammaproteobacteria bacterium | reverse complement strand
AGAGGAAATTAACTGGTACAAACATTTCAACGTGCCGCCGTCAACCGTCGCGCCGCAAACGCGGTTGAGGCAGCTGGCCGGATTTGCCGGCGGCGTTTCTATTTGGTGGAAGCCACACGCGGAAACGGGCAAGTTGATTTTGAGTTTTATTCATCCAGATAATCCCTTCCGGGTGATTACCGACAAAGAATGGTTCGGTAAAGATTATTTAGATGGTTTTACCTTGGCGCCGGACGCGTCGTTTTTTGATCAATTTCGTAAGCTCGCTTTTTCGATTCCCGTTGGTGCCTTGCGTGATGATGGAAGTAATGTTGGAAGCATTGGTGTGGACATCCTCGACGCACAGGATTGCTATATGGCCTTCGGGTCCGGTCGCATGAAACGCATGATGTATACGTACATGGGTGGCACAGAATCGGAAGACTGCGTGGATTTGACCAACTCTTCCGGTTGCCGTGAATGTTTCCAGATTGATTGGTCTAGTGGCATGTATAAATGTATACAGGCATTCAATTGTAATAATTGTTTGAACAGCGACTTCTTGTTTGACTGCGAAGATTGCGAGTATTGTTTTGGTGCCACAAATCAGAGTCATAAAACGTATTTGTGGTTTAACGAGCAATTATCTAAAGAGGATTGGGAGAAACGCCGCGCGGAAGTTGATCTATCGTGTTTTTCTGTTTTTAAAACCTATCGGCAACAATTTCAAACGTTGATGGCCACGGCGGCCTGGCCGGAAAGCGCGTTGATTGGTTGTTTGGAATCGACAGGAGAAAACTTGATTACCTGTACGCGTTGCCAAGACTGTTGGTGGAACATGCGTTCGACGGATTTGCAGAGTTGTTGGGCGTCGTTGGATCAACAGATGTCGGCGTTTTGCGTTTGGATTGGATGGGGCAGCGAGCAATATCAATCTGTTGATACCGTGTACAGTCAGAATGTAAAGTTTTGCGTGCGCGTGTGGCGGTCGCTGAACATGGAATACTGCATGGACTGCTATGAATGCCAAGAATGCTTTGGCTGTTTTGGCTTGCGTCATAAGTCATTTTGCATTTACAACAAGCAATACAGCGAAGAGGAGTACTGGCAGCGGGTCGACGTAATCAAGTGCGCCATGCTTGATCGCGGCGAGTACGGCCAGTTTTTTCCTGGGGATTTGTCGCAAAGCGGATTTCAGTTTTCTCTTGGCAAAATGTATTTTGATTACACGCCGGAAGAATATATTGCCTTTGGTGCTCCGCATTTCGATTCCGCTCGCGGCGCGGTGGTGATGCCAACGGTGGCCCATCCAGAAGACGCCGTGCGGGTTGACGAGATCCCCGATGCCCTTGGCGACATTGATCCCGTGAAGTTCGTCGGAAAACCGATTCTCGATGAGCGCCTCGGTCGCAACTTTAGCGTTACGCCGCACGAGTTTGCTTTTTATCAAGCGCAGCATCTACCGTTTCCGCGCCAGCACTTTTTGACGCGTTTGAAAAATTTGACCCATCACTCCAACACGCCGGTCAAAATGCAGACGAATTGTTTCGTTTGTAAAAAATCGATCACCACCTACGTCAATCAACTCTTCACCGATCGTCGTGTATACTGTCGGGAGGATTACTTGAAGTATCTTGAGTCTAGGTAATTCTTCCCGGCTTCAGCCGGCTAAAGCCGGGTAGAAATTTATGAGTAGAACACCTAAATTCGATAGCAAACTAAAAGCACTGCTGGATGCCACACAGCCCGGGGAACGTGTTTGCCCGATTTCGGGAGTAACATGGACGCTGACGGCAAAAGAGATTGATCGCTGTCGCGCCTGGAACGTGCCGCCGCCAGTTTACGCGCCGCTCATCCGCATGAAGGAACTGGCTGGTTGGGGAGCGGGGATTGATTTGTGGTGGAAGCCCCATTTTCAAACGGGTAAGCCGATTCTTTCTGGTATCCATCCCGACGCGCCGAGTCCTGCCATGACCGACAAAGAATGGTTTGAAAAAGACTGGGGCGCAGAGAACTTTTTGCCGTTCAATGCCGAGCAATCATTTTTTACCTGTGTACGTCCGCTGGTTGAGCGGGTGCCCTATCCATCGCTCTCTGCTCATGGTTCGGTGAACTCCGTCGGTTGCGGGATGGTGGATTGCGTCGATTGCTATATGGTGTTCGGCACCAAATCGACCGAGGATAGTTACTATACGGTGCGCAATTCCTATTGCGAACGGATGATGGACTGTGCCTGGATGTTGCGTTGTGAAAACGTCTTTGCCTCGGCTAAGTCGGTTGGTTGCAACACTTGCGTCCAAATGTTTGAGTGCAATCAATGTTTGCGCTCGGCGTTTTTATTTGATTGTCAGAACTGCGAGAATTGTTTTTGCTCGTCAAATTTACGTCGCAAGCAGTACGTCTTTCTGAATGAGCAATTGACCCGTGAGGAATATGAACGACGCGTGGCGGAGATCGATCTGTCATCATCGACGCAGTTTGATTATTGGAAAGCGGCGTTTCGTAAACTTGTTAGTGAGAAAACGGTTTGGCCGGAGAACTTCAGCGTTAATGTACAGAACTGCGTGGGGGAAGGAATGATGGATTGTTTGAATTGTTCTGGGTTTTTGATGGACAATTCTCGCAATATTAACAGCGGCTGGAACATTTTTGATTCCGAACAGTTAGATACGGTGGTCATTTCTTACAACTCCAATGACTGCTACTACGTAAGCGTGGCCTTGTCTTCGCACAACATCAAGTTTTCTTT
>CAZPQJ010000021.1:0-2944 GCA_964588955.1 uncultured Gammaproteobacteria bacterium | reverse complement strand
CTGCTCCATTAACACATCGACGCATCAAATCCACTTTGCCGTGAGCAACAAAGCCAACAGCATAATAGATCCAACACCCACATAACGCCGTACCACTTTTCTTCCGAGCTTCGCTTGCACATGGGCACGGCTCAAACCCATATACATATAATACAACACGCTCACCAACGCTCCACCGGTCATAAAGGCGATCGGCAGGTAGGAGACGGCGGCGTAGAGTTCCGTAAAGAGCACCGCGGCAGCCAAAGCATACGTGAGTGCCCGTTCACGCGGCACTTTGGCAATCCACAGGGCCGAAGAGGCGGAAACGAGCAGCAACACAAACAACATCGCGGCAAGAATCACCAAAGGAATGCGCACAAAGCTACCAAGCGCGTACAACGAGGCGGCAAAGTAAAAAACCGTTAAAATACTCATCACTCCCCCGGTATTTTGTAAACCGTAGGCTTGATAGACAGCGGGAAGATGGACGAAATGAAATAAATGTTCGGCGTAAAAGTAACTCAAAAAAGTCGTGGCAAGCATGATCACCATACGCACCGACCCAGCATCGGCAAGCACGAACAAAGCCACCGCGCCGGAAAGAAAAAGTGCCGGCGTGGCCATCAATCCCCAGAAGGCTTTATCGCGCCAGCGATAGTCGCCAAGGCGGGCGCAGAAAAAAAAGCAGATCGCTAACATCACAGGCAGCGACCAGACAGCGATCAACGGATAAAACGAGGTGAGGCCCAAACCAAGGACGATCACCAATGCCAGAGCAAACGGCGTGAGACGATGAATCAACAACATGGGGAGAACCTACTCGATCCAAGGGTATTGGTCAACGAGGGCTTGCCAGCGCAAAGCGGCCGCGGTGACTTTTTCCTCTTGGCCTTGATAGCCAATCATCCACTGAGAAATGACCATGACCATTTCCAAATGGGCGTCTTTATATTCCGCTGGAACAAGGAGCGTGAGCATGTGTTCACGAGCGCTGGCGAGGAGCGTTACGCGTTCGTCATTAGAAGCGGCGGCCGCAAGCGCGGTACGCAATCCCCCCACTTGGCCATGCACGTTGGTTTGATACTCCACGGCCGTAACAGGCGTAGTTGGAGCCGCACGGAACTGTTCGCGGAAAATGGAATAAATAAACACCCCCAACAATGCGGTTAACGCCACAACGATCACCGGGAACCACGTTTTGTGATGGGTCATAATTAATCGCGTTCTTCACGTCCAGGTGACGCCTGTTCTTTAAAAACATCGTAGACAAACACAGAAACAAGAGTAGCAATGGGAATAGAGAGCGCCGCTCCTGCCACGCCGCCAACCTTGAATCCAATCAACAAAGCAACGATAGAAACGATTGGATTTAATCCCGTCACCTTTTGCATGATCTTTGGCACCAAAATATTGTTTTCTACTTGCTGAATAATGATGCACAACAAAAGCACCATCAAGGCTTTGAGCGGCGAGTCGGAAAATCCAATCAACACCATGGGAATAGCCGAGATTGTTGGACCCGCATACGGCACCATCTCCATGAGCCCAGCAAACAACGCCAGCACCAAGGCGTACGGCATGCCCAAAATTAACAATCCAATGTAAGAAGCAATACCGATCACTAACATGAGCAACAACTGCCCACGCAACCACATACCCATTTTGGTTTGCATCTTGCCGAACAACTGCGTGAGATACGGTTGGTACTCATCCGGGGCCACACGTCGAAACACACGGCGCCAGGCGTCTTCTTCAATCACAATATAAAACGCCAGCACCATCACAATCACGAGCGCGGCCACACCGCCAACAATCCCAGAGATGGTGGAAAAGACGTTGCCAATGAGTCCATTAATGTTCCCTTGCAAACTTTGCAGGCTGGTTTGAACACCTTCGGCCAATCCGTATTGCTGGCCAATAGCCACCGCCTTGCCGATCCACTGACTGATGCTCGTGGAAACATCGCCGAAATTGGTGGAGAGCTGAGTGATCTGCTCAACGAACGGCGGGATAATCAAAATGAGCGAGACAGCGAGCAGGGCGAAGATGATGATGTACAACCCGAGTACACTGAGCGCTCGCGGGATTTTTCGCCGATGCAGCCAGTTGACGGCCGGCTCAATGAGCGAAGCAAGCAGCACGGCAAGCAACAGCATCACCACGATCTCTTTTACAAACCACAGAAAACCAAGCGCCAAGGCAATGACGATCACTTTAAAGATCGTTCCGGTGGAAATACTAATCACTGTCGACTTTTCCGCGAGCTTGTTCATAGATTGAGAAAATTATAGCACAACTTTGATCTGCTTGCTTCCCTCCTCTCCATATTTCTCCTATTTTCTCCTACTTTTCACCTTTTGGCTCCAATCCCATTGACAAAGTCGCCTTTTTATGCTAGATTCAGCGGTCGGAAAAGTGGCTGAATGTTACCAAAAAGTAGCAAAAAGCCATGATTCTGAAACACTCCCTTCCCCACGCGAGACCATCCGTACGGTTTTCGCGTTCACAACAACAAGACCTGTGAGTGAGATTCTTGCAGGCAGACGAGGCAGCAAATGGATCAGGTGACACAACAGCGCACGATCTACAACGTGCTCGAAGACATCCGTGGGCTCAAGCAGGACAGCACCGGCTACCACCTGGCGCTGGCGACGCTGCTCGACGAGTTCGGCATGCTCGTCAAGATCAACGTGGAAGATGAGATCCGCGCCGAGCTCGACGCGAGGCCGCGAGTGCTGACCAGTGACGCGGTCGCGGAAATGATCCGCGAAGCGATGGAGGCGGGCAAGCCCCCTGTCCCCACCGTGAGCCGGCGCCGGCGCATCCTCACGCGCATCGGCATCGGCATCGGCCTCGGAGCGATCGTCGTGATCGGGTTCGGTGGCTACTACGGAGGGCAGATCATGCTCCGCGACCACCGGCAGATCGGGCAGCTGGCGTACACCATGAAGCACGACGTGGG
>CAZPQJ010000020.1:0-3308 GCA_964588955.1 uncultured Gammaproteobacteria bacterium | reverse complement strand
TGCCGGGGCAGGTTTATCCAAACGGCTGCAGGCGAGGAAACTCGTGTGTGTATACCCCGCGCGTGCACATTCGGGATAACTGGGGTTGGTGCGCTTCAAGCGCTTCGCCGACGGGTGGGAAGTGGGATGGGGAGGGGTTGGCTATTGTTGGTGGAAACTGTGATTATCTGGATGAGAGCGATGCATGGATCTACTACGATGGAGAAATTGTTGTAACGCCATAATTCAAACACTGAGGCTATAAAGCCTCAGTGTTTCGTTGTATGGCCTATTTGACGGTGATTGCTATTTGCCCTCGTCTTTCGTCTATTTTCCAGGCTCTTCGTATATACGGCTTGACTCGCTCTGGGTCTTCTATGTTTGCCACCTTCTGTGATAGCGAGAAGGCTCCGCCGTCTTCCGAAAGAATAAGGTCACCAAAATGGAGAGAAAAGCCTATTTCGGTTCGATTTGTGATTTTTGTGGCGATGCCATTGTAAACTATCTCATCTCCAGGGCGTAGATGCAGAATCTTCATTTTGAGCGAAGTTGGTAAAGTTTTTTGTTCAAAAAGTAAGTGACGAGTGTAAGCGAATACAACGTAAATAAAAAAGAACGGGAGACACACGAGAAGAATCAAAATTGAGACTAGTTTATCGGTGAGTAGCTTCATAGTTATATTTGGATATGCGAACGCCCTAGGGGTTGGACCTAGGGCGTTACGTGACACGGACCGATCAGTTGTCGAAGACGCAGGTGAGCATGTCGTTGGTATCGCCCATGTTCGCCAACTCGAACGTGTACTGGCGTTCGGTCGTCATGAGAGTTCCATCGACGATCGCGAAGTCGTCGATCTCGTCTACCATGACGGCATTCGGACCGTCGAAGTCGATGCGGACCTCGTGCCCGAGGTTCATGAACAGCTGGTAGCCGTTCACGATGCCGACGCTTTCACCGCCGTTGTAGGTGGTGAAAGAGTACCAGCGATCCGAGTCATTCGGGTCGTCGACCGCGTAGCTACGGCAGTCGATGAGCGTCCAGTCGGCGCCGTTGTCCTGGAACCAGGCGGGGTTGCCAGTGACGTTGATCTCCTTGTGCTCGCCGGGGGCGAGGTTCAGGGTCATCGTCGGCATGACTACCCATCCAGGGCTCAGGTCGGTTCGGTGCTTCCCACCGCGGATGTTGACCGCGATCGGGACGTTGGCCGGGACCGGGACTTCCACGCCGGTCGGGATGATGATCGGGCTGCGCTCGGCGGCCTGGCCGGCGAACTCGCAGTTCTCGTCCTGGACTTCCCCAGCCGGGCCGTCCTGGAACTCGAGGAACATGGTCACGAACGCCGTGGCGTTCGAGCCCGTGTCCGAATCGGTCTCGCTGGTGTCGATGTCTTCCGTGTCGTTGTTGTGGCTGTCGTCCGGGATGCCCTGGGGGCACCCGGCGAGGCCGAGAGAAAAGAGCGTGGCGACCACGAAGGTCGTAGCGATGCGGAACATGGGACCTCCACGTGGCCAAGCCACGGAAAAATGGAAAGATTTCCTACTCACATAATACTGAAAATTGGCGAAGTTGTCAATTTATGATAATAATTGCCGGAGGGCCAGATTGATTGACATCCCGATCCATCCTGGCATACTGTAATTGCGAATTGTCGCAGGAGGGTCTCATGCGTAAATGGTTTTGGTCCTTGTTCTCGCTTGTTTTCGTTCTCATCGGCTGTCCGGGCGAGGTCGAAAACGATTCGTTCGATACCGGTTACCGACTTCACGCGGAAGTGATCGATGAGGTGATTCTTCTCGATCCGGTTTCCGAGGTGTATTCGGAGATCCAGCTCGCGGACGGAGTGGTTCTCGCAGATTATGCGGCTCTTGAGGAATACTTGTTGAATCGCCTCGCCGAAAATCCCGAATACGGGATTCGTGCCTATATTCTCGAGACGGGTGGCCAGACCTTGCCATTCGATCCTGATGTCGTTCCGCTCGCCCCTATTTACATTGGCGGTTACGTTATCACCGCGGGTTCGAATTACGGACGTGTTCGAGGTTGTGTGCAGCGTGATGGCCGTTACTGGGCGTTCCGTATAACTCGAGCGTCAGGTGGTGCGGATAACGTTGTAGCCGATTTGCACATCATGGCCTACCGAGACTTGGCTGGGCGCAGGTGTCTCGGTCTCTACGAGAGCCGTACCCTTCGCTCGATCTGCATGTGCAATCCGACAAATCAGCAGATCCGTAATGCGCTTACTGAGGTGCTGGCCGGGATCATCGCTGCAGGTGCGATTGTCTGGGCGGCTGCACAGATCATGGCTCCGTACGCGGAGAGCCTCCTGCTGGCGATTTAAAACGTGGAGCCGGCCCCGCTTCGGCAGGGTCGGCTCAGTGTCTATGAATAAAATTCTTACCATTTTTCTTTACTTGCTGGTTGCTATGTTGTGGCCGTTGTTTATGCTTGGCATGTGGTTTGATGAAAAATATCGACAGCCAAAGTTTAGACATCTTGTTGGACCCGAGGTTATGGAGGCGCTTCGTAAATTGGATGTAGGCGACTTCATTTATGTAAATGATGACCCCGTGGAAGTTTTAGATAGATTTGGATTGGATCAGGTTGTTGTGACGCTTCAGAAGTACAATATTGTTAGTCAGAATGGTTGTGTTCGGTTGGATGAGGAGATGGTGGGAGAGGCTGGCCGTAGGCGTGCTTTGAATGTTAGTTTTTGGAAAATTGCTCTTCAAGATGGGCGGGTGCGAATAGTGGTGGACCCTCATTTATGATTGATATTAACGTCTATGTCCAAATGCATTTTTTGCAGTATCGTTGACGGAGTGTCACCTAGTCATAAGGTTTGGGAGGATGAGAAGCATCTCGCCTTCTTGTCTATATTTCCGAATACGGAGGGCGTTACTGTTGTAATACCAAAACAACATCACCCAAGTTATTTTTTCGATTTGCCAGCTGACGTCATGCATGAACTGTTGGACGCGGGTCAAGCGGTCGCAAAGAAACTGGATAATGCATTTGATGATGTTGGTCGGACTGGGCTTGTTGCTGAGGGGTTTGGCGTTGATCATGTGCACTTAAAGCTTTTTCCGCTCCACGGCACAGCAGGCAGCACTTGGGAACAGCGATCATCAAATATCGACGACTACTTTGAAATGTATCGGGGTTACATCTCCTCTCATGATTCACATAGGGCGGACGACTCATCGTTGAAGGAAACCGCAGATAAAATTACAAATTCCTGATTATTCTACTATCCCTCGAACACTTGAGTAAAATCTACGGAACAACGCCGGTACTGGCGGATGTTTCGTTCGTCGTGGGTGGTGGGCAGA
>CAZPQJ010000019.1:0-3391 GCA_964588955.1 uncultured Gammaproteobacteria bacterium | reverse complement strand
CAGGCGCGGCAAATGCAACTGGCTGGATCGCTCGAAAAGATGATGCAGCAGCGCAAGAAAGCGGAAATGCTGGCACAGTTCAGGGGTTCGCTTCCTGAACAGGATCGTCAGTTGTTTGACGTTGCGCCGGAAGATTACGTCAAGACAATGCCGCAATTCCAGAAGCCGCAATTGGTTGAAACTGCTGACCCGTCCGAGCCGTTGCGGACGGTGAAAAAGTGGATGAAGCCCGGCGAGACAGAAGGCTCAGTCGCTGGCTATGGCACCTTGCCTGAAATCCTTGACCCACGCGTTCAGGGCGCAAAGCGCAGCATTGCCAAGGCTGGTGCGCCAAACATCAATGTCAATGCACCGTATGAACCGGCGTTTAACAAAGAACTAGCGGCGCTTGATGCCAAAGCTTTGGACAAAATGCGGGGCGGGGCAGAAGCTGGAAATCAGGTTTTGAGTTCTGCTGCCCGCTTGCGCCAGTTAAATCCTGCCGTGTATTCCAATGGTGGTGCTGAAGCAAAGATGGCTGCCGTAAATATGCTGGCCGGTCTTGGCATCAATGTTGGCGACGCTGGCAAGCTTGCCAACTCGCAAGAGTTTGATGCGCTATCATCAAAACTGGTCATGGATTCCCTTGGTGGAACTTTGGGGGCCGGCGTATCGAATGCTGATGTTCAGTTCCTTCGCAAGACGGTTCCGAATATTGGACAAGACCCTAAAGCCCGTGATGCGCTTATCAACTTCATGGAGAAGAAAGCCAAGGGGCAGATTGAAACCTATAGCGCCGCCCGTCAATACGCCGAAAAGAACAATGGATTGAAAGGCTGGAAAGCTCCTACGTTTGTGGATACCAGCGCCATTCCAAAAGGTGCAATCAATGAGTTAAAAATGCGCAAGTCAGATAGTAATGCGCGTGCACAGTTTGATGAAATCTATGGGCAAGGCGCAGCGGATAGCATCCTTGGGGGTAAGTGATGGCAGACAATCCATTTGCAAAGTATCAGAAGGATGAAAATCCGTTTCTAAAGTACCAGAAGGATTCCGAACCAAAGAAGATTGGCCGCGAAGGATTCGCTGACGCGCTTAAATCCGTGGTATCTGAGCAGAATCCGATTACTGCGGCAATTGCGCAAGGTGGCAATACGGCCATGCAATACGTTCGTGGCATGCGTCAATTGATCGGTCAAGGCGATACGAAAGAAGGCAAGAATCAGGACGCGCTGAAAGACGAAATCAACAAACAATTTCCGGTTGCTGGTCCGGTTGGTGACATTGGCGCGCAAATTGGCCTGACCTATCTCGGCGCAAAAGCCTTGCCGACTGGATTGCTGACTTCGAAGGTTCCCATGCTGGCTAATCCGTATGCTGCCAATGCAGCAACCGGCGCGGCGCTCGGTGGCCTGAAGTATGGCGACTTGGAACAGCGGGCCACTGATGCCGGATTAGGCGCCGCCGGTGGCGCTGTCGGAACGCTGGCCGGGCGTGCACTTCCTGCTTTGTGGGGCGGCATGAAAGGTATCGTTGAGCCATTCACGCAGAAGGGCCAAGAAAACATCGTAGGGCGCACGTTGCGCAACTTTGCCGTCAATCCGGCACGGGTGGAACAGGCAGCGCAATATTCGTCCAAGGTTCCCGGCGTCAATCCAACACTGGCCGAGGCTGCGCTTGATCCCGGAATCTCAAATCTGCAACGTCAGTTTGCTGTTGGAACGGCAGATCAACAGTTAGCAAACAATGCGGCGCGGGTTGCTGCGATGCGCTCGGCGGGCGGTTCTGAATCGGATGTTGCAAAGGCTATTGCCGCCAGAGGCGTTGCAACCGATCCGCTTTACGCAGCAGCAGATCAGGCTGTTGTCACATCCGATGACGCATTGCGCAATGTGCTTTCAAGGTTGCCGCAAGGGGCAATGGAGAAGGCAAGAAACATCGCCAGGATGGAAGGGAAGCCAATCCAGATTGGGCGGGATATTCCCGCGCAGACTGTTTATAAGAATGCGGCTGGCGAGTTGGTTGATTCTTCAATGATGGTTCCGCCATCCGCGCCGAAGGGTCGAAGCCTGCTTGATGAAATCAAAAATGCTGGCGGGATCAATACTTCCAACTATAGGGAGCTTAACGTAACGCCAGTTGAGGCGGTGCGCGGAAATCCTGGGTTATTTACAAAGAACGGATTGTCTGAAGATGGGCTAGTCGAGTTCATGCAGCAAAAAGGCTGGATGACGGATGACATGATCCAACGGGCCAATGCTCAAGATACGGGCGGCGCTCTCGAGATGGCGAAGGACTATATCCGCACGGCACTCGCCCGCGATCCTGTCTATCATCCTTCTCAGGCAATGGATATTTACGCCCACGATCAGGCAATGAAGCAGTTTGGCGAATTTGCTTCAGGCATCAGCAAAACAGACATTCCGGCAAAAAACGCTCAATACACCGGGCGCGGTCTTGATCTAATCAAGAAGGGAATTGATGATGTGCTGGACGGTAATGCCACATCGTCAATCGGAAAGCATGAAAAACGCGCCGCCCAGTCAGTCAAAGAGGATTTGCTGAATTGGGCAGATGCGAACATTGCGCCGTATGGTCAGGCACGGCAGAAGTTTGCAGAGCTTTCAAAGCCGATCAACAGCATGCAAATCGGAAATGAGATTTTGCGCAAATCGTCTTCTGCGGCTGAAGACGCACTCGGCAACCCCACCTTGCGCAACGAGGCGCTTTCCCGTGTGCTGCGCGATGGCGACCAATTGGCAAAGACGGTGACAAAGTTCAACAAGGCAACGCTCAAGGATTCACTTGATCCTGTAGCGTATCAAACGCTGGCGGATGTGCGTAAGGATTTGGCGCGTAAGGCCGCATCTGAAAATCTTGGTCGCGCAACTGGCTCTCCGACTGCGCAAAACCTTGCTGCGCAAAACGTCATGCGGCAAATTGCCGGCCCGCTTGGTGCTCCATCAGGGTTTGCTGAAGCGAATATCTGGCCGACCTTGTTGCGTCCGGTTAATTGGGCCATGAAAGCGCAAGACCCAAAAATCGAGCAAACGCTTATCAGGTCTCTTTCCGATCCTAAGCTTGCTGCTGAACTGGTCAAGCGCAAACAGGCGCAAAAATCTATTGGAAGCCTGCTTGGTCCTATCGAGAACTACGCCATTCCCGGTATTTCTGGCGGGCTATTGTCCGAACGTCAGTAGTTGCCCAATATGCGAACTTTTTAGAGCCAAATTTCCGGATGGCAATGATTATTCCACGCTCGATACAGAGCAGAATGAACAGGCCAAAAGGAACTAGTGCAGCAGCAAGAAACTGATTCAATTACACCTCTTAATGTCGAAATGCATCGGAGAAAATAATGCCCGTACCTAACACTATCGCAGATTTGGACGTTGTAGCAGCCAACAATTCA
>CAZPQJ010000018.1:0-3524 GCA_964588955.1 uncultured Gammaproteobacteria bacterium | reverse complement strand
TGCTCAGAGTAATTGTTGGCACGCTCAGCAGCCGTATCCCAAACCCTAAAAGCTCCCCCACCAAGAACAACGACGAGAGAACAAGCGCCCAGGAAGAGTATTTTGTAATCCGGTCCCTCCCCCACAGGAGTCCTGTCACCGTGTCCCTCAGTTGACATAGCATTTTATCTCCTCACCCGCTTTGGATAAGTATGTTGCTTATGCTGATGCACCTCGTCGTGTTTCAGTTGAGCCCCGCACTCTTTACAGGGGTAGGTTTTCATACCTGCTCACTCCCTCTGATCATATTCGCCACCTCTAATGATCGGCCCTTCACTTGCTTGGCCCAGAGGGAGTCGGTCAGGTGGTACGCCGCCTCGTCGTAGTTGCCAAGCTCCATCGCCGCGAGAAACTTCTTGAAGCCGTTCAATCGAGGGATGCCCATATTGAACGCGAGGTCGATCATGGCGTACTGGCGCTGCTGCGTCAGTTCCATGAACCACGGATAGGCATGGATGCAGCCGTTAATCGCCTTCTTGATGTCGCTGACAAGGATCTGGCGGGCATCCTCTTCGGTGATCGGCTCATTGAGGTTATGGCCATACCCGACCGTCCAGACGCCGACCGTATCGAGATAGGGCTTTGTTCTAAGCCCTTCATGCTTCGCAATTTGGTCAACTAGCTGCTCCGTAATCATCGGGGCTCTCCAGGTTTTGGTTGATCCTTCTCCGGCGCTCCCCCCACCCAACCACACGCACAGCGCCAGCGTTCCTGCGCAAACTCTTTTTGTAGGAAGCGCTTGCATTCAGGACATTGAAACGTCCACGGCATTTAAAACCCGATTCCGCTCGACATAGGGTTGACAACTTTGATTCTCGCGATTTGGTCGTAGCCACCAGCCAGTGCTAAGCCGGACTCAGTGAGCAGTCGATACTCAAACGTAGTGCCAGCCTTTGATGATCCAACACGCACAATGTACGCGAGAACAACGCAGCCATCCTGCGGAAGATCCACAGAGGGAACCTGATCAGCAAGAGCTTGCGTGGTGCCGGTTGTGAGTGTGCACGATCCGGTGAGGCGTGTACTACGCAATCCTGCGTTCATTGTAATGTCAGGGGTAACACCCCACATCCACGTCCCGTCCGCTGTTTCCAGGTTAGGAACTTGTTGGTAGGTAGTCGGGACTATGCTATTAGCATAAACGAGTTTAAATGCCGTCTCATCGCAATCATCGATATTCTCGCAATGAATCTGGAACAGAATGACTGCGGCGCCACCAGCGGGGACTTCAATGGTTTGGGAGGACCCCACCACAATAGGAGCTGCGAAGGCATCGAGAATCACCCCCTGGAACTGGATAGCCTCTTGCGTGAGTGTTCCGGTAGGGGCAGGCGGTGGAGCATTCCAGGCTGCGTACAGAGTCGCACAATCTTGCAACGAAGTAAAAATTTGCACATCGTCATAGATTGTTTCTGTCACAGTTGTTGGGAATCCGGTTCCTAAAATCGGTGCCTCAAAATTCGTGGCCAGTGTGTACGAAGTATAGGAACCAGTTGCCCCGCCCGTTCCAGCGACCCCATCTTTATAGAGCGTGACCGTATCGGTTGTGGCATCCCACCGTACACACAAATGATTCCACCCTTCCGTCACAGCCAGGTTGGATGCCCCTGCACTGATCGTATTGATATTTTTCCGACCGACTTTCCAGGTCCCGAGGGTTGCCGCAATATAGCCGCGCTGGTCGGTACCCACTTCAGTGCCAAAGATAAAGTTACTGGCTGCTGTAGTGCCTGTAGCCACAAACACTGGGACGACCCAGGTCATACTTTGTGATGTCGGATCTATTTCGCTTCCATACGGGATCGTTGTTTGCTGAGTGGTGCCACCAGCCACCTTGATTCCGAATCCAGTTTTCCCTGACACCCATGTTCCACTCGTCGTTGCGTGGATCGCGTTGCCGCTGGTATCACTCACCGTCGTGCCTGATCCGTTTTCCATTGGGTACGAAATATGCGATGGTGTCCCGCCAGGAGGCCCGCTCCCCGTACAGTTGTTGACCACAGCCACACTGGTAAATGAGAGAATTTTTTGATGTAAGCCAGGATACGGCCCGATGTTGTCGTTGCCGGTCCATGACCCGGTTGAGGCGTTATAGCTCACTGTTACAGGATCAGCATGCGACAGGCACGCGTTGCTCGTGATCCCAGAGAGGGTAATTTCCGGCTGGCTATCTGTCCCGGCAGCGCGTGACACTGAGGACACAGTAGGAGAGCCTGGGCACACATTAGACGTACAGGAGAACGACACGCCAGCCGTGGACAGATTTTGCACAGGAACCGCTGCGCTCATTGGTAAATTCACGGTAATTTTATTCGTCGTGATTGAGGCTACTGTTGGCGAAGCCGGCGGCTGAAAGGCCCCGACAACGCCGTTGTTAGGGAATTCCGCAGCTAATGCGATATTTACAGGCGCTCGCGCTGTCAACCGAAAATCTGGAGATGCCGGGAGCGAGTTTGAGCCACCATTGACGAACGCCGGAGCGGATACATTCGTGATATTTCCGGTCGATACGAGATCCGCATTAAAATCTGACTCGATTGCGACGGTCCCACCGGAGCCACTTGCATAGAAATGGTTGTTGCGAATCTTAATGCCGGTTGACAGGCTACACCCCGTACATTCAATCCCCTGCGGAGCCGAAGAGACCGACACGGAATTCTCATAGAAAATGTTGTTCTCAATCCTCGCGTCGTTACACAGATGCCCCCAGACGGTAATCCCTCCACGGTATCGATTATAGGCAAAGGTGTTATTCGCTATGATCCAACGGTAGGAGTTCGCATATTCCGCAGACGGATGCACCGCAGAGTTAAATACTGCCGTACTCGACCCGTTCAGCACAATCCCATAGGCGAGATTGTCGTAAAACAGATTGTTAGTGATGGTAATGTCGGAGCCCTGCAAGTACAGTCCGTGCTCCCGAATACACCCGCCAGGAATTGGACTGCATGTGTCGAAGCCGCCGTTATGATTAAAGATGTTTCGATCAACGAGAATACGTATCCCGTTGCCTAGCATCCCGTGGTAGCGGTTGTTCCTGAACGCATTGTTTCTCACGGTCACATCATGGGCGCTGTAAAATCGCACGCCCACTGCACAATCCGCAAACGTAATCCCCTCAATCACAATCCAACCGATTGCGACATTGGCTCCGCTTGAGTTCCAAATCACCACACGATGCGTCCCGTTTGAGGGATCGCTAAAACTGATGATAGGGGTTTCGTTGGGGTATGCTTGCAGCGTAATCGGAGCGCTGGCCGTGCCGGAACGTGCAAAGCGCACTTCGGCGGTCTCTACAAACGTCCCGCCGCGCAGATACGTCGTATCGCCAGCCACCATCGTATCGACAGCTTTTTTTACCGTTGCCCACGGCGCCGCTTCACTGCCGTTATTGGCGTTGTTGCCGGTGGGAGCAACATAGTACGTCGCCGATGAGGCGAGCGCTGGAATGATCCAGAGCACAAGTGCGAGACCTAGTTGAACCA
>CAZPQJ010000017.1:0-5289 GCA_964588955.1 uncultured Gammaproteobacteria bacterium | reverse complement strand
ATCGAGTGAGCGAAGTGCAAGTCGACGTGGATGGTAACGAAGTTCGCCACTACGATTTAGATTACGATCCGGGCGACAACGGTGTCCGTTCATTGCTCACCAGCATCACCGAGTCGGCCACTACGGAAGATGGAACATCCACCCTTACCAAACCGGCAACGACGTTCGATTATTCCAGCAATCCACGTTCATGGACGGAAGATACTACGTTTGCAACTCTACCTGCGACGATTGGAAATACAGGATCCGGAAGCATGGGGGTGTATGTGTTCGATGTAAATGCTGATGGGCTGCCGGATCTTGCGCAAGCACGCTATGGTTCCACGCGCGCGGTTTACATAAATAACGGTGATCATACATGGACTCTGGATTCTGGATATTCCATTCCACGTGACTTTTCTGGCCCTGTTGGCCAAGATATGGGTGCGCGCATTTTTGACTTGAATGGTGATGGGTATCAGGATTTAGTTTTTTCTCGCTATGAAAGTGATGGTGCCGTACATCAAAATGTCTATCTGAACAACGCGGATGGGACCGGATGGACAACGGAAGATACGACAATAACGGTACCTGTTGGCTTTACTCAAGATAGCGGTATCGATATGGGGGTGCGTGTGTTCGATGTGGATGGTGATGGAATGCAAGATATTGTGCGTAAAAGGGGAGAGGAAACATCGCATGTGTACATCAATAATGGCGATGGCACGGGCTGGATCGAAGATACGGGTTATACAGTGCCTGTTCCCTTTGCGACAACGGCTAGTAGAGATATTGGCGTTCGTGTTTTTGATGTGAATAGTGACGGTATAGTTGATCTTGTATATGGACGCTACAGTTCTTCAGGATCATCAACCGAATCAGCAGTCTATATTAACAACGGCGACGGAACAGGTTGGACGCAGGACACAGATTATACCGTACCAAAAATGTTTATTGGTCCTGTAGGTCAAGACATGGGGGTACGTCCATTGGATATTAATAGTGATGGTTTTGTTGATCTTGTCTATTCGCGTTATGTGACCTCTGGTTCTGGTTATACGGAGGACGCAGTCTATATTAACAACGGCGACGGAACAGGTTGGACGGAAGACACGTCATTGACAATGCCCATGTGGTTTACAATTGGCAGCGATGTAGGTGTTCGCGAACAAGATATTGACGGTGACGGCCTCGACGATATTCTTTATTCGCGTTACGTTTCTTCTACGAGCACAAACAATCAATTGTGGATTGCCGATGGTGACCCGGCGGATAGACTCACGACCGTAACGAACGACCAAGGGGGATCCATCCGGGTGGGTTATGAAGCGTATCGTCCAGAAGATGGAGAAGTCTTTTTTCCCATGCAGGTTGTAAAAACACTTACGACTGTCGACGCTCTTGGCCACACCTATACCACTTCCTATGATTACGCTTCTCCGGCCTATTACTATGCCGATCAATATGATCGCAAGTTTGTCGGTTTTGGGGTGGTTTCAACAACGGACGGATTGGGCAACGTCACGAAGCAATATTTTCATCAAGGCAACGATACGGACACGGCGCACGGCGAGTCGACGGATGATGTGAGCAAAGCGTGGAAAATGTACGCCGAAGAAGTTTACGATGATGCGGATCAGTTATATAAAGCGACCTATGAGGATTGGGCGAGTGTTGACCTCGGCGACGATCGTGACTTTGTTTTTACGGATAAAGTGCTTACGGTACTATACAACGGCGAAAGTATGCACGTGCAAACGGCAGTGGGATACGCTTATGACACCTCGACGGGCAACCTCATGAATCAAACGGAGTACGGATCGGTAGCGCTTGGATCTTCCGTGGGAATGTTTACGGATCCGGATGCCGATAGCCGAACAACGGATTACACCTATGCCGACTGGACGACGGGCGGCGAATCGGGCTATCTCAGCACGGAAGTGCGCGAAGATAACGCTGGGCATTTGATTGGAAAAACGGAACGCCGTTATGACACTCTGAGTCTTGGCAGTGTTTCTGTTGGTAATGCCACGAGCACGCGAATGTTTATAACTGGAAGCGCCTACGCGGAAACAGTGGACACCTATGACGCCTATGGCCAGAAGGCCACGGAAACCGATCCGCGGGGAAATATCACCACGCTCACGCCCGATAGCGTCCATCTTTATTCCTCCACGGTGACGGATGCCTTGAGTCATGACACGGATTATACCTACGACTATTCTTCCGGTCGCGTGGTCGACACTACCGATGCGAATGGCTACACCCAAACCACAGACTACGACGCCTTTGACCGTCCATTGACGGTGTGGCAACCAGACGTCGCGTCGCCGACAACGTTGGTGGAGAAAACCACCTATGCCTACGACGATAGTGCCGCGCCAAATTCCGTAACGCAAACGGATTGGTTCGATGATTCGACACAAAGAGTGACGGTGAGTTATGTCGATGGCTTTGGACGCAAGGTGCAAACGCGCACGCAAACCGCAACTTCCGGAACCTACAACGTGAGCGACAGCGGATACGACGCTCTTGGGCGCACCGCTTTCACCACACTACCGTATGAAGCGAGTGGCGAGGATTTTGACGATCCAACCACGGACACCACGCTCTATCAAACAATCACCTACGATCCGCTTGGTCGCGTAACAACAAGTGAGAACGTGGAAGGTGCGACCACAAAAACATACAGTGGATGGGAGATGACCGAGATCGATGCCGATGGCAATAGCAAAACCTATGCCACCACGCCGTTTGGTCAGTTGGGGAGCGTGGAAGAAGTTAATGGGAGTTCCACCTATACGACGAGCTATCTCTGGACGCCGGTTGGCAACCTTAGTCGTTTAACCGACGCCGACGGCAATCAAAGGGATTTCCACTACGATTTTCTTGGTCGGCGTACCCAAGCGCAAGATTTGCACGCTGCTTCAGACACCACTTTCGGGGTGTGGGATTACGCCTTTGATTTGGCGAACAACTTGTCTATTTCGCACGATCCCATTGGCGTCACCACCGCCTACACCTACGACGCCGCGAATCGCATGACGGTGGAGAACGCCTCTTCTACCACAGCCACAGACGTTACGTATAGTTATGACTCCTGCACCAATGGTGTTGGGCGTCTCTGTTCCGCGGTCGTCAACGCGGGCGCCACAACCGCTTACGTCTACGACGCGCTCGGGCGCGTGAGTACGGAAACAAAAACCATCGGCACGGCCAGCTACGCCACTTCCTACACCTACGACCGGCAGGGGAATATCGCCACGGTCACGTATCCCGATGGCAGTACCGCAACCTACACGTTCAACACGGTTGGCCAACCCGATGGCGTCAGCTTTACCGATGTTCATGGCAGTACCACGACGACCGTAGCCACGGATGTTGCTTACGGCGCTAATGGTAAAGTTCGTTCCATCACTTACGGCAATGGCGTAACAACCACTTTCACCTACGATGCCGCGGACTTATACCGCCTAAAATTTTTGGAAACCGTTTCCGGTTCCACCATGCTCCAAGATTTTGGTTATCTCTACGATGCTGTTGGAAACCTTACAGATCTTACGGATGACTCTGATCTCTATGCCGCTATGGCCGTGGCCTATGATTACGACGATCTCTATCGCCTAACAGACGCTGTCTCTTCGAGCACCGACTCCACCCTCGCCTACACCAAAGCCTTCACCTTCGGCGCCACCGGCAACCTGCTCACCTCCACCGACGCCGGTACCTACGCCTATAACGGCACCGCCGCCGGCAATTTTGCCAATCCTCACGCCGCCACCACCATCGGTTCAGCCACCATCACCTACAACAAAAATGGCAACGTCCTTAACGACGGCACTTGGGCTAACTCTTGGAACTATCGCAACGCCCTCACTCAATCTGTGAGCGGTACCACCACGGTTGGGTATCAGTACGACCATAGTGGCAAACGCGTAAAAACCATGAGTCCCTCTGGTAACGTCACCACCCCTAGCGACTACGAAACCCTAGACGGTGGAGCAAAAACCCTCCGTCACATTCTCTTCGGCGACTTCGGTTCCATCGCCACTTCTACCTACAACAGCTCCACGTCTACTTCCACCTTTGCTTATCATCACAAAGATCATCTCGGTGGCACACACGTAGAATCCGACTCCTCCGGCACAGCCATCGAATATATCCTCTACAAACCCTTCGGTGATACCCTCATCGACGTTAAAACAGGCTCTTACGAAAACAAGTTCAAATACACCGGTAAGCAAAAAGACGTCGACACTGGCTATTACTACTACGGCTCCCGGTACTATAATGCCGTGGGAGGGAGGTTTGAGAGTGAGGACTTGGTGTTCTTAAACCTCGGTATTGGAGGTCAAGACGCCTTGAAGATGCTGTCTGATCCGCAGGTACTCAATAGTTACAGTTATGCGACTAATAACCCTATAGGCTTTATCGACAAAGCTGGCGATTCACCATCCATCGATGCATCCAGCGCGGCACCAAGCTACTGGCAGTGCCTACAAATGGCCAATTACAATCCAATTCTTGCCGCTGCTTACTACATGACAGCACAAGGGATTGCTCACGATATTGAGACATTGAGTGATCCGGAGGCGTCGGCGGCTTCTCGTATCTTTGCGGGTGTATCACTTGGATTGAATTTTGTTGGAGGGGAAGGTGAGGCAGCAAATTTGACAGAACATCTAGTAGCAGGTGGTGTTAATCAAGTAATTAAAGCTGGTGATACAGTGAGTGGGTTGAGAGTTACGACGCACGCTGCTTTGCAATTTTCAGAGCGGAATATGCAAGTTTCTCAAGTTGCTACCGCACTTTCGGACGGAGTAAAGTATCTTGATAAGCAAACCGGGAATATTCTGCATGTTATAGGTGAGCGGGGGAAAGGAGGGTACACCTTAATAACGGATGCAGCAAGAGAAGTTATGGTAACAGTTCAAAATTTTGTGGAAAAGCTTCCCGAAGTTCGTTTTGAACGGCTTAAGGAGTAACAAAGTATATGAATACAAGCCTGGAAATGTCTGCGCTTAGAAAGTTGTTTAATGACGTGGATCCCATGGGTATTTTCTTTGGGGAGAATGCAGACGAATATGATCCGGAAATTAAACAACTCATTTCTCTGTCTTTAGATTATGAGGGTGTTAGCATGGAAGATTTAACTGAAGAATTAAAAAAGATCTTTGAGGCTTACTTCAGCGGCCTTACTCTAAATTCAGATCTTTTGGGAAAGTTGTCGGTGAAGATCAAGGAGGAGCTAGGAGGCGGAGCCAAATAGATCACTGCCTTGGTTAAAAAAGCCGTCGTCGTGTCCTTTTC
>CAZPQJ010000016.1:0-7218 GCA_964588955.1 uncultured Gammaproteobacteria bacterium | reverse complement strand
TGGCTGGCGCTAGGTTTCGCCGCCACCATGGCTTTCGGCGCCGGAATCCTCTGCTGGCACCTTGGCCACTGACCTGCCCCTGTCGACCCGATCTCGACAATCTCTCCAACCACCGCGCCGGCAAGGGCTTCTCCCCTGCCGGCGCAACTGCTTTTAAAGTGAGTGAAATGAGCCTGAATACTTGACCAGGTGCCTATTTTCGGCTAGGGTTGGCTTACCTTGCCTAAAAGGCTTACTTGAGACGAACACGCTCTTGGTACGCATACTACCAACGAGACGTCCAAGGACACGGTCGGCACGCATACTGCCGCGAAGTAATCCAACCCAAGCAACCGAGGTAGCCCATGTCCGCGAGTAACGGACTTCTCCCGACCGATCACATCGCCAACCTGTTCGCCCAGGCCCTCCTGCGCATGCACGAAAAGCAAAGCTCTTTCGAACAAGAGCTCGCACTGTTCCATGCGCTCCAGGCCGTCCACGACGAAGTCACGTTCGAAGCGCTGGAAACGCCCGTGGATCAGAAACGCAGTCATCGGGAAATCGCGGCGGCTCGCGAAAAGTTCGAGCACCTCCCCTGGCTCTGGGCCAAGGTCGATCAATTCGTCCGTGGTGGACTACGCAGTGAGGGGCAGGTGGCCGCACTTCTGTGCGCCCTTCAGCTCTTCAAGCAGAACCGGCTGACGGCGATCCGCATTACCGACAACTCGGCAACCATGGCCGAGATGGATCGCCTGATCGTGGATGTGGTCACCGATCCGCGTCTGCGCGCCTGGTGTGACAAGCACGGCTTGATGCACCTGGGTGAAGTTCTCCTTCTGCGCGGTCGCACGGGAAAGGAAGTCCTGGCTCTCCGGGCAATCGCCGCCCGCCACAACCTCTCGCCCGAACGCCTGGACGAATGGATTCCCCCGTACGCGCGGGATCCTCGGGTGATCGGCCTGTGGATGCGCTGCTCTGAGACCGCCTGGAATCATCAGCCCTTCACCGCGCCGCCCCCCTTCGGCCGCGGCTACAGTCCTACCTGGATCATCGAACGTTTCATGGGTACGCGCTCTTCTGAACACCTGCGGTTCGAGCAGTGTCGCCTGAAAACCCAGTTTCCCGGACTGCATGCGGGGATGTACATTCCGAAGACGATTCGGGAAACCTGCCGGGGAGAATTGGTGAACCTGCACACCATCGGCCATCAGATGGAAAGCAGGTTCCTGGCGGACTTCCTTGGTGTCTCGCAAGGGTCCTGGTACCACGATACCCTCGCCGAACGATCAGCCGAACTTCAAAAACGGCTCCTTCGTATGAAGCGCAGCGGCAAGCCCGACGCGATCATCGAACTCATCACGAAATTCATCGAAGAGGGCGGATCCCGGCTGGACATGGACAACAAAAAAGTCTGGAAGGCCTGGCCTTCCGTGAACCAGACCCTTCTTCTTGGGGACATCCACCTCGAGACGGATCGTGAGCTCCTCATGTCCGCGCCGAGCATCTTCGGTCAAGCCGTAGAGGTGATCGAATACCTCCTCGGCGTGCTGGGTCTCAAGCTCGGCATGAGCGAACAGGAAGTCGACGCCTTCTATCAGATCGACTGAATCTCTCCCCAACCACCGCGCCGGCAAGGGCTTCTCCCCTGCCGGCGCAACGCGTTTTGATACATAAAAAAGATTTCGCCGGCCCGGTGAGCGGGTCGGCGAACGGAGGGAAGAAGGAACTTCACCCTCGGATGGCAAGGACGATGAAAAGCACTAGCGGAAGAACAGACAACTGCTGGAGCATTTCGAACATGAGATTGCCTCGGGCTACGAATAGTCTATCGCCTTTTTCTATTTTGTAAATAGCCACAAAACACAAGACGGGGCACAGTGGCCCCGTCTATACAATCGGTCAAACCTATTTCTTCATCGCCGCTTTCACAAGCCCTACAAACAACGGATGCGGATGCAAGGGGCGGGATTTGAGTTCCGGATGGGCTTGGGTGCCCACGAAAAATGTATGCTTGGGCAGTTCAATCATTTCCGCCAAGTTGGTTTTGGGATTGATGCCGGAGATCACTAGTCCCGCATCTTCCAACTGCTGTTTGTATTCGTTATTAACCTCGTAGCGATGGCGATGGCGCTCGCTGATCAGTTCTTTGCCATACAGCTTACGCACCACCGTGCCGGCTTTGAGTTTACAATCGTAAGCTCCCAAACGCATAGTGCCACCGAGTTGTTTGTTGAGAATCTTTTTGACTTGATCGGGCAAGGTGTCGATCACTGGGTAGGCGGTTTTGGCGTCGATCTCTGTAGTGTTGGCTTTTTTGAGCCCCAGCACATTACGAGCGTATTCCACCACTGCCAGCTGCAAGCCATAACAAATCCCAAGGAAAGGAATGTTGTTCAGGCGCAAGTAGTTAATGACCGCGATCTTGCCTTCAATACCGCGCCCGCCAAATCCTCCGGGAATAATCACCCCATCAAACTGTTTCAGATCTTTGAGCTTGCCGGGGTTCTGTTCGTAGTCTTCGGCACTAACCCAGGTGATCACCGGCTTGCGGCCTTGCGCCCAAGCAGCATGCTTCACCGCTTCGAGAACCGACAAATAGGAATCGGTTAAGGCAAACGCACCGCTGGTAAAATATTTGCCGACAATAGCGATCTTGACCGGCTTTTCCGCTTTCTGAATCGAGCGCACCAGCTTTTGCCAATTGGCACTGTTGTGGCGCTTGGGTTTCAATCCCATCTTCTGCAAAATGCGACGATCAATGTGATCGCGTTCAAAGTTCAGCGGCACTTCATAAATGCTCGGCACATCAGGGGCGGAAATAATATCGTCCGCTTGCACGTTGCACAGACGTGAAATCTTTTCCTTGCGCGGCTGATCCATGGGCACGCTTGAACGGGCAATAATAATGTCCGCTTGAATACCTACGGAACTTAACGCCCGCACGGCATGCTGGGTTGGCTTGGACTTCATCTCTCCCGTGTTGCCGAGTACGGGCAAGTAGCTCACCAAAACAAAGACGACCCCTGTCGGGTCGGCGAGTTTCATCACGCGGGCGGCTTCCAAAAAGACGAGGTTCTCTACGTCGCCGGCCGTGCCACCAATTTCCACCAACACAAAATCCGCCTTTGTTTCTTGAGCCAAAGCTTTTAAGCGACGAATCACTTCGTCGGGAATATCGCTCATCATTTGAACATCCTTACCGCCGTATTCCAAATTGCGTTCACGCTCCAACACCGACTTGTACACCAATCCAGAAGTCATGATGTTGAGGCGCCCCATGTCTTGTTCTAAAAAGCGCTCGTAGTTACCCAAGTCTTGGTCGGCTTCGGTGCCATCGTCGGTCACAAACACTTCGCCGTGTACCACCGGGTTCAACGTACCAGCATCAACGTTCAAATAGGGGTCGATCTTGGCGACAGTGACGGAAAACCCATCATCTTTGAGCACGCGCCCGATCGATGACGTGGTGATCCCTTTACCGATACCTGACATCACTCCGCCGCAAATAAAAACATATTTGGTCTTCATAGCTCTCCTTCGACGGTTAAGACGATCTCTGCCTCCAATCCATGGGGCAGATCAAGAGTTAGACGATGCGTTCCCGTTTCTTTGATCGGTTTTGGAATAACAATCCACTCGGGTTCAACCACAAATCCTTCCGCCTTCAATGCTTTGACAATCTCTTTCGCCCCCACCGCGCCGAACAACGAACCTTTGTCCGTCATTTTGGCTGTGACCGCAACTTCATACCCGTCAAGTTTTTGCGCCAATTTGCGGGAAGCAGACAACGCCTTTTCTTCTTTTTTTACGATCCGCTGCTCCTTTTCTTTGGCCGCGGCCAAAGCTTGCGGACTCGCTTGCACGGCCAGATTTTGCGCAAACAAAAAATTGCGCGCGTATCCTTCGGACACCTCGTGCACGGTTCCCTCCATCCCTAGCTCCTTAACGTCACGCAAAAGGATGATTTTCATACGTGGCCGATTATATCACGATCGTTGGATGAGCTGAAGGGCAGAACGCACAATTTCTTTCATGTCTTTATAACCCGACTTTTCGTTCAATTCCCGCACGTTTACCCAACCAACTTCTTGAATTTTCTCCCCTTCGTGATGACGAGGTAAATGCACCCGCGCGGATGATTCCGCTTCAAACAAAAAATAATGGATGTATTTGTGAATCAGCCGACCTTTGTGTACAAAGCGGTCGCGAAACCAAATATCAATCGTTCCTAGCTTGCGCCGACGGGCAAGATGGCGCAAACCGGTTTCTTCAAAGCACTCCCGCTCCGCCGCTTCCACCAAGGTCTCTCCACGACGCACGTGACCTTTGGGGAAGGTCCACTTGCCGTACGGATCTTTAATCATCGCCATAAAAATCCCGTCTTTGGCGCGCCGAAACACAAGCGCCCCGGCAGAAACTTCTAAGCGGGGTTTTTCTTGTTGTACTACTGTTTCTTCGTCCATACGTATGAAATACGAAATCCTAAATCTGAAGTTCCAAACAAATACTAAAACCTAAAAGGAAATTCACAAACCGTTTTCACCTTTTCCGATTAGGACTTTCCGATTGTTTCGGATTTAGCATTTCGTATTTAGAATTTACTTTGTACTCAACAACTCGACCGCCTTGTCCATCTGCGGATCTTGATCGGCTTTGACCTGCTCTTCGGTTAATTCGACCACGACGTCGGGGGTGATGCCCTGCTTGTCGATAGAGCGATCAAGCGGGGTAAACCAACGCGCGATCGTCAATTTGACGGCCGAGCCATCGGGCAAATCACGATAATCTTGCACGGAGCCTTTACCAAACGTTTGCTCACCAACGATCGTTGCCTTGTTGTCGTCTTGCAACGCGCCAGCTACGATTTCTGATGCCGAAGCGCTCCCACCGTTTACCAACACAACGGTAGGAATACCATCAAGCACGGCTGGACCCGTTCCCACGCTCGCTTGTGATTGATCAAGGGCTTTTTCCGTTACCACCGTCGTACGCCCAACCCAGGCACTGGCGACATCTATCGCCGCGGTCAAATATCCTCCCGGATCGTTGCGCAAATCCAAGACAATCCCTTTTGCTCCACCCGAGAGGGCTTGCTGAGCCGCTTCGGTAAATAACTTACTGGTATCGCCGTTAAAGAAAGAAATGGTAATGACCGCAATACCGTCATCGCGCATGGCATACGTGACGCTCTCCACCGTAATGGTGTCGCGAGTGATGACGTATTCCTGAGCCTCTGTCCATCCGTCGCGGCTAATAGTAAGAGTAACGTCTGTACCCTTCTCACCGCGAATATGTTTGACCGCTTCGTCCACGACCATTCCTGTGGTATCGAGCCCGTCGATCGCCAAAATATGATCGCCAGATTTCAATCCCGCCATTTCCGCAGGGCTGCCAGAAAGCGGAGCCACGATTTGTAACTGATCATCTTTCACTTCAATCTCCGCGCCAATTCCCTCGAACGTTCCAGAGAGCTCATCGGCAAATTCTTTGGCAGTCTCCGGATCAAAAAAAACAGAGTGTTGATCCCCAAGCGCCCAAACCATTCCCTTCATCGCTCCATAAAACAAATCCTTCTCTGAAACTGGTTGATCAACGTATTCATCCTTAATCAAATCCCACACGTCCCAAAATAGAGAAAAGTTGACGTCATCTTCTAAACCCGGGGGGATCTCTCCCGTACCCAAAACTTGCCCCTCCCCCGGAGGAACCACTGAACGCACCCCTTCTTGACGGCCAATCGCAAAACCGGCACTAAACGAGCCGGCAATAATAAGTGCGGAAGTCAAAACAATCAACGGTTTAGAAACAGGACGCATAATGAACCCCAGTTTAGCACCGGTTGAAAGAAGGCGCAAAAGGTGATAGTCTCGTCTCGATATGCCACTCAAATTCCGCCGAGCCTTTTTCTACTTCTACGCTGGCCTTTTTGTGATTTTAGCTCCACTTTTGGTGCTCTATACGGCTGGCTATCGTTTTAATATTCACACCTTTCGCTTGGCGCAAGTAGGGGCTTTATCTGTCGTAAGTGTCCCCAAAGGAGCAACACTGACGCTTGATGGTGAAGAGATGCCCAGCAAAACACCCACGCTTGCCAAACGCACCTTGCCGGGAACCTACACGCTTACCATCAGCAAAGACGGCTATACGTCTTGGCAACGGCAGATCGAAATCAAAAGTCGAGAAACAACCATTATCGACGCCGCGGTGCTTTTTGCCCAAAACACACCCACTCGCATCCAATCACTTGACCCGGTAGTAAGCGCAGCCACCCACGATGGATCGCGTTTCGCGTACGTGGTGAAAGGAGATCCTTGGTTGGAGTTGTGGGTGTATGAACTTTCCTCCCAACGACTCACCCTCCTTGATCGCCTGAGCGCGAAAACGTTTGTTCAACCACAATTACGCTTTTCGCATGATGATTATTTGTTGATCTTGGAAGACCTCTCCACATCTGGCGACGACCGTCGTTACTACACCCAAAGCGGGGCGACGGGAGAACCACCCGCCTGGTTTGCCGCCTACACGTTTACCGAAGAAAATGGCGCTACCGTGTTGAACAAAACTTCAACCAACGGGTCAATCAAACATGTCGCTCGTTTTGTTGAAGGCGAGTATGAGCTCTACGACGTCTTCAACAACATTCTCTTGATTAGCAACCGCAACCGCGGACAATTACTTATTCTTGACGACACCACCGTTGGACCTCCCATTCTTTTTAGTACTTCTGCCAACTGGGCGAATATTGACGGTCGCCATGTTTTTTTAAGCGATGGGGTGGAATTGCACCGCTTTGACCTCTCCACCAACACCGACACGCTCATCACCCGTTCTAGCGCTGGCGTCAATTCGGTTGTAACGTATCCGGTTGGAGAAACGCTTTTCCTTGTGAACAACAAGGGTGTTACCGCTATGGATGTTTCTGATCCCAGCAAACCGGTAAACACCGTTTTGCTGTCGGCCGAAGCCGTACAAACATTTTGGATTGACCATCGCGCACGCATTGCCTATGCCGTGGCGACCATCAACGGTGAGCGCGGCTTATTTCAATGGTCGATTGTGCAATAAGTCGTCGTTGGATAGAGGCTTTTATGAGGACGGGTCGAGTTCGATTCTTTTATTGGATCGGAGGGGGTCGGGATCCCTCTAACAGAAGAATCGGTTTGGTCTGATTTGAATAGGCGGGGGTAGAGACTCCCGCTTTGTTTCTAAATCGGTATCGTACAGATGTGCTAGGGATGT
>CAZPQJ010000015.1:0-8609 GCA_964588955.1 uncultured Gammaproteobacteria bacterium | reverse complement strand
CCACAACCGAGGTGTTGGGGCAGGATCCGTTTATTCAAGCTTGGCGCAAGGCGTACAAAGCGTTTGGGTGCGATCCGCACGATTATCGCTGTTCGAGCGAGGCGCTCGCGCGGCAGGTTTTGAAGGGGAATGACATTTGGGGGATCAATCCGCTGGTGGATTGTTACAATTATATTTCACTCAAGTACACTGTGCCGGTTGGTGGGGAAGATGCGGACAAGGTGCAGGGCAACATCACTTTGCGTCGCGCGGTGGGAGATGAGCCGTTCGTACGGCTTGGCGGCACGGAGAATGAACCGCCGGAGCCGGGGGAGGTTATTTATGCCGATGATGTTGGCGTGCTTTGCCGGCGTTGGAATTGGCGGGAGGCGGATCGCACCAAACTCACGGCGGAGACGACGCGAGCAACGCTCGTGATCGAGACGATCGCTCCTATGACGCGGGAAATGTTGGAAGAAGCGACGCAGGAGCTGGCAGGACTTGTAGAGAAGTGGTGCGGAGCGAAAACAGCGGTCGTCATCCTTGATCGCGATCACCCGGTGCATTAGAATGAGTTAACCTGATCTCAACTTTTATTTCACGTCTATGTCTGAAGCTGAATCGATTGCCTTTGAAGCCTTGCTGGAGCGCGCTCGCGAATTAACTGAAGCGGGAACGAGCTGGCACTATCACTTTTTTCCACCGGAGTGCCAATATAATGACGGCTTGTTGTATAAAATTGTGGTAGAAGATGAAGAGGGGGGAGAGTCGATCGAGGCCGCGTTTTCCACCCGCCCGATGGATGAACTGGCCGAACTCGACGACTTGCAGTTTGGTCGAGGGTAATCATCATCTTGCATGTTCCTATCAATCGTCATTTTCGGTGCCGTGCTCAATGCCTTTGGCACCTTAGTGTATTTTCGTAACACCCTCAAAGGGCAAACTAAACCCAATCGCGTCACCTGGTTGTTGTGGGCGGCGGCACCGCTTATTGGTTCGGCGGTGAGTTTGGCAAACGAAGGGGGATGGGCGATTTTGCCGGTGTTTGCTATTGGCTTGTGTTCACTCGCCGTTTTTATTGCTTCGTTTTTTAGTCCTACGGGATATTGGGAGTTGAAGCCGTTGGATTACGTGTGTGGCGCCTGTTCTGTTGCGGCTCTTGTTTTGTGGCTCGTTGTTAAACAACCGGATTTGGCCGTCGGCTTTGCCATTTTGAGCGACTTGCTCGCAGCGCTTCCCACGGCAATCAAAGCCTGGACGCATCCGCAAACGGAATCAAGCGTCAACTTTGCTACGAGTGCGGTGTCGGCGGCAACCAGTTTCCTGGTGTTGCCCAATTGGCGATTTTCTACCTACGCTTTTTCTTTGTATTTGATTGTTGTCGACGTGGTTGTCTTTTTGATTATTGAACGTAAGCGTTTTCGCCGCGCCTAACTATGCCGCGTCACGCATCTGAGTTAAATCAATTTCTAAAGATGTTTGGCTTGCGGATGGTTTATCGCCGTGTGCCGCGACGTCGACGGGTGGCTTCCGCGGCATCGAAAAAGGCCTTTGCCGAACACAAAGCGTCTGCGCTGGCTTTGGTGATCGATCGGCTGGCACATTTTAATCAGCACTACGGATTTGTGATCGGTAAGGTGTCGATTAAAAATCAACAATCGCGGTGGGGGAGTTGTTCCAAAAGAGGTAATCTTAATTTCACCTATCGCTTAGCTTTGTTGCCGGCTGAGCTTGCGGATTATGTGATCGTTCATGAGTTGTGCCACTTGGGAGAGTTTAATCATTCCCGTGCCTTTTGGCAGTTAGTCGCTAAGACGATTCCGCATCATGCCGCCTTGCGTCAGCAGCTTCGGTTGATTAAGGTATAAGTTCTATGCCACGAGAACCTCTCCCACCAGACTTCATCGACAAACCATTTTGGCAACGCTGGAAAATCAACCTGCGTGTGCTCTTGCGTCGCAAAGCAGTCAAAACCGTTTGTTGCGAAACCTTTCGCATTCCGGTGATGCCTGACGGTCGCCGCGGCATCGCTTGCGCTGGATGTCCAACGCGATACAACCCCAACAGCACCAGCCCTTGGTATCGATTTCTCGGACGCTGGTCGAAGAAAGTAAATAAGCCTCGCGTGGGCGAGATGATCGTACAAGATTCTGCTGATCGCCCGTGATCGTTGATGATCGCTGGAACGTCGTCAGATCTTCAGGTAAGATAGCCCTTGTATGAACATCGCCATGATTGGGCAAAAAGGGGTAGGGGTTGTGGATCGCGGCGGGGGGATCGAGAAGCATGTTACGGAGATTGCCACGCGGTTGGTTGAAAGGGGGCACCAGGTGACGGTCTATACCCGTAAGGCCTATCAACAAGACGGGCGCACGGAGTATCAAGGGGTGCGGCTCGTGTATGTGCCAACCGTGTATCGCAAAAACTTGGAAGCGATCGTGCACAGTTTTTTAGCGACCTTGCACGCCTTGCGCCAGCCATATGACATTATTCATTACCACGGGGTTGGTCCGGCAACGCTCGCCTGGATTCCGCGTTTGTTGAAGCCCCACGCCAAAGTGGTGGTGACCTTTCATTCGCAAGACCGCTTTCACCAAAAGTGGAGCGCCCCGGCGCGGGCCTATTTGCGTTTCGGCGAGTGGGCCTCGGTACGCTTTCCGGACGCCTGCATTGCCGTGTCGCATACCTTGCAAGTGCTGATTCGCAAAACCTACGGTCGGCAGGTGATTTTTATTCCCAACGGGGCGGAGGTGGAGTCCGTGTCGTCTGAAGCGATGGTGCGGGCGTTGGGTTTGCTGCCGGGAGAGTATTTGCTGAACGTGGGGCGGATCGTGCCGCAAAAAGGATTGCACACCTTGATTGCCGCCTTCAAGCAATTGGACACCAAGAAAAAGTTGGTGATTGTTGGCGCACCAAGTTTTTCCGAGCGGTATGTTCATGAACTGAAACGGCTCGCCGCGGCAGATCCGCGCATCGTGTTCGTGGGTCAGCAGACGGGGGAGGTGCTGCGCGAGCTCTACGCCCATTGTTATTTGTATATTCAACCGTCAGAGTCGGAAGGGTTGGCGGTGGTGGTGTTGGAAGCGATGGCACTTGGCAAGGCGGTGCTCGTCTCCGATATCCCAGAAAACGTGGAAGCGATTAAAAAGACTGGGTTTACCTTTGTGAATAAAGATATTCCCGACCTCACCCATCAGTTACAAAAACTGCTGGCCGAGCCGGAGCAGATCGCCAGAATGGGGGCACAGGCACAAGAGGTGATTCGCCAGTTTTTTACTTGGGGGGTAATCGCGGAAAAAGTGGAAGAAGTTTATGTCTCCCTCCGCCATTAGTGCGCGAAAGAATGTTTTGCCAGAGGCCGCGTCGCCGGGCGTTTTTTTGCTGATCGCCCGTCAGCTAAAGAGTCCGTTGGTATATATTTTGATCGTTGCGGCCGGATTGTCGTTTGTAGTTGGCGATGTGTTCGACACAAGTATTATTCTTTTGGTTGTCGCTATTAATACCTTGCTTGGTTATTTGCAGGAAAGCAAGGCATCGCAAGCGTTACAGGAGTTGCGACGGTTGGTGCAACCGCAAACGCGCGTGCGCCGGGACGGTCTTCTTATGACGATCGACGCGCGCGACGTGCGCTTAGGGGATTGCATGGTCTTAGAAACAGGTGATCGTATTTCTGCGGACGGGCAGCTTACCTTGGTGAATGATCTGCAGATTAACGAATCTACGTTGAGCGGAGAGTCCATGCCGGTAACGAAAGATTTGACGGAAGCGACAGCGGTGTTTATGGGAACAACGGTTGTTGCTGGGCGCGGGGAGGCGCTTGTAACGGCCATTGGTAGTTCAACGAGACTGGGAAAAACCGCTGAACTGGTTGCTTCACTTGAAGATGAACAAACGCCGTTGCAACAGCAGTTGCAAAAACTTGCCAACGTATTGTCACTCGCCGTGTTATTTACGGGGGTAGCGGTGTTGGTGGTTGGGGTTGTAAAAGGGGAACCAGTGGTCGAAATGTTGGCCCTATCCGCCGCTCTGGCTGTGGCAGCAATTCCGGAAGGATTATTAGTGGGGGTAACAGTGATCTTAGCTGTTGGCATGCAGAGAATCTTGAGGAAAAAGGCTTTGGTGCGGCATTTGCTAGCAGCGGAGACCCTTGGCAGTGTTTCGGTGATCTGTACCGATAAAACCGGAACCATTACTCAAGGCGACATGCAGTTGACGGAAACGGTCTCGACCGAACGCACGATGGCGCAAACGATCGCCGTGCTGTGTGGAAATGCCTCCATGGACGGAGCAACGATTCGCGGAAGCATTACCGAGGCGGCCTTGCTCTCAGGGGTGCTTCAGGAGGGAATTGCCATGGATGCGCTGCTTGCTGCCCATCCTCGGCTAGATGAATTGCCATTTTCTTCCACGAACAAGTACATGGCCACGCTCCATCGCTTTGGAAAAAATCACGCCGTACTCATGAAAGGAGCGCCGGAAGTTGTGGAGCGTTTCTGCACCAGTGGGGGGCGGGTTTTGGAAGAAGCGGCGAAGAAGATGGCGGCAAAAGGATTGCGCGTGATCGCAGTGGCAATGAAAGAGGTCTCGCCCCATGTCGCGGCGCTTGTGGGAGAAGAATTGGGAGGACTTCGCTTCGTTGGATTGTTCGGTTTGTCCGACCCGTTACGTCCGGAAGCGGCACAAACCATTGCTGATGCCAAGCGTGCTGGCGTGCGCACTATTATTATTACTGGCGACCATCCAGATACCGCTCGGGCGATTGCCACCCAAGCCGGTTTTGTGTTGCGCGCAGACAATGTGTTAACTGGCGCGGAGTTGGAAGCGATGACGGAAAAGGACTTTGAAAAACGTTTGGCAACAATAGACGTGTATGCGCGCGTGCTGCCGCCCCAAAAAGTGCGCATTGTCCAAGCCTGGAAACGCCGTGGAGCGTCGATCGCCATGATTGGCGACGGAGTTAATGACGCGCCCGCGCTCAAAGCTGCCGATATCGGGGTGGCTTTAGGTTCGGGCACAGAAGCTGCCAAACAATCATCCGACATGGTGTTGTTGGACAATAACGTCGCGACGCTCGTACACGCGATTCGCGAGGGGCGGGTCATTTTCGATAATATCCGTAAGATGACCATCTATTTACTTACGGATTGTTTTACGGAAATTGTTTTGATTCTTGGAGCGTTTGTGATGGGTTGGCCCATTCCGTTACTTCCAGCGCAAATTTTGTGGATTAACTTAGTCACGGATGGGTTTCCCCACTTGGCGCTAACCTTAGAACCGGAAGAGGAGGGGATTATGAAACGCCCACCGCGCCAGCGCGGGGAATCCGTTTTGCAACGCGAGACGATGCGGTTGGTGGTATTGATTGGTGCCACAACCGACATTATTCTGTTGTTGCTGTATGGATACATGATCCATCTTGGCTACGACCTTGCGTTTGCCCGCACGTTTATTTTTGCGGCTTTGGGCATCAACTCGTTACTCTACGTATTTAGTGTGCGCAATCTGCGTGAGTCCATTTTTCACGTGAATCCATTTAAGAATTCGGCCTTGAACGGAGCGGTCATCCTGGGTTCTCTCTGTTTACTTGCCCCGCTTCTGTTGCCGCCCCTTCGTGAGGTATTTGGATTTGTTGCCTTGCGGTTAACAGACTATTTGTTCTTGTTGTTCCTCGGTATTGGAAAACTCCTTTTCGTGGAATATGTTAAACTTCATTGGAGAAAGCATTATGTCGCATGATCCTCAATGGTTTTTCCGACTCGATGAACTCGATCTATTAGAGTCTGTGTACCAGTCGTTATCAGAGGATGTGCCACAGGAAGGGGAGCGAAAACGAGCGTGTGAACGGGTGTTTGCTGAACAAGAGGAGGCGGAGAAGCGGTCGGAAGAAATGGTAGAAACGCTGTTAAAAGATTTGTCGTTGGAAGGTGAGTGTCCTGTGCATCACGAGCACCATGAAGAGATGCGTGTTGAGGATTTACTTGCGACATCAGCGGTGCGCTCTCATCCATTAGCTGCGCGAGCGTATCGATTCTTTCGCGTTTTAACACAGGCGCTGAAGCAGCTCCCTCACGATGTGCTGTTTGAAGACGTCTTCCGAATAAAAGCTAACGCTCCGCTTATCCCCGCGAAAATTGCCTTTGCGGGAATAGAATTAGAGCACGACGATAGCGTCTCGCTTATCATTGCTGAAAAAGAGTTAGAGGTGGCCGAGGTGTATCTTTCCCGGTTACTCACCTCGCTTACGGCCGTATGTTTGGCGGAATTGTTACCTGTCGCGGAGACGAGTGTGTTTTTGCAAGAGGGGGAATGGCTGCGCGTCGCCGTTGCCAATGAACGTAAACAATTGCGTTTGCGTAAGAACTTTCGTGCTTTATGAATCGTACACGTAGTGCCAGTGCGGTGATTCCGGCCTACAACGAGGAGTCGACGATTGCCTCGGTGGTGGCGGTCCTGAAATCTTCCCCGCTTTTGCGAGACGTGATTGTTGTTTCTGATGGTTCAACGGATCATACGGTTGAAGTGGCGCGTTCGGCAGGAGCGATGGTGTATGAAAAGCCCAACGGGGGTAAAGGGGAGGCGATGCTCTACGGCCTCGCGCAAACCGATGCTCCCGTGGTGCTCTTTTGTGACGCAGACTTGCGCGGTTTTACCGCGCGGCACGTGGAACAGCTGCTTACGCCGGTGCTGAATGGGAGTTTGGCTATGAACATTGGTCGACGCGATCGGGGCGTGCTGGTGAATCTTGTGTCTGCCCGGTTGCCGCTTATTTCCGGCGAGCGCGCCGTAGAACGCCGTGTGCTTGAAGGGATTCGTCCGAGCTATCTGCAGGGATTTATGATAGAATCAACGATGAACTACGCCTGTCGTTCCCGTCACTTGCCTTACAGTAGCGTTCTCTTGCGTGGCCTTTCCATGAAACGCAAGTACGAAAAAGTCGGGTGGAGGAAAGCGCTTGGCGAGTACCTGCGCATGATCGCGCAAGTCGTCAAAGCGATGTGTGTTGTGCGCTTGGCGCGTTTGTTGGGAAGATGGTAATTATGCAAATCAATGATTTTAAAGATGCCGTGGTGACAGTGATGGGTCTTGGGCGTTTCAAGCAAGGCTCGGGTGTTGGCGCCACCAAGTGGTTGATGCGCCACGGAGCGCAAGTGATTATTACCGATGTTAAAAGCGAAGCCGAGCTTAAAGAGTCTGTCGACGAAGTAACGTTTTGGTACGAGCAGTATCGCAAAGATTTTCCGGATCGCGAGCTGTATCATCCGTTATTTGTGCTAGGGGAACATCGGGAAGAGGATTTTACGGACGTTGCTTGCGTGCTGCAAAATCCCGATGTCCCGCGTGAAGACAAATTCGTTGCCTTGGCCCGCGCCAATAACGTACCGATTTTTTCTGATGTCTCGTTATTTTTTCATCTCTGTCCATATCCCATCACAGCGGTAACTGGCACGCGTGGAAAAACGACTACCACTACCTTGATCGGGGAGATCTTCAAAGCCACCGATCCGCGCACGGTGGTGGCTGGCAACATTAAAGTGTCTCCGCTGGAATCCCTCGACGATTTATTGGCCGATCCTACGCCGCGGCCGATTGTGTTGGAATTGTCTTCTTCGCTTATCGACACCATGGTGGATGTCGGCAAAGGCCCGCAGATCGGGGTGATCACCAACCTGTACCCGGATCACTTGAATCGCTATGTTGACTTCGCCGCTTACAAAGCTTCGAAGGCGCAAATGTTTACCATGCAGACGGCTGAGCAGACGGCGGTCTTAAATGCCGACAATGTGGATGTTGTGGCGATGGCTTCGCAGGTGAAAAGCAAAATCTATTGGTTTACCAAAGGCACGGATTTGAAAAATGCTGGTGGAGCCTACATTTCTGAAGGAAGTATTTGGTGGCGGCAGAGTGGGGTAGATGAGCCGGTGTGCGCGCTTGCCGATGTGGCGCTTGAGGGCGAGCACAATATGGAAAATATCTTGGCAGCTATTTGTGCTACCAAGCTCGCGGGGGTTCCGACGTCGACGATTGCTGGCGTGGTGAAAACGTTTAAAGGCGTGGCTGATCGACAAGAAACGCTACGCGAGGTGAACGGTGTAACCTACGTGAACGACACAACAGCGACGAGTCCTGATGGCGCCATGGCGGCATTGAAACGATTTAGTCAGAAAGGAAAAATTGTTTTGCTCGCTGGCGGAGCCTCAAAAAATTTGCCCTTTGAGGCGTTCGGAAAGATGATTGCAGAAACGTGCAAATATGTCGTGTTGTTTGAAGGCACGGCAACGGATGATTTGGCTAAGGCGATTGGTGAAGCGGTGCCGACCATCCGTGTTGGCTCCATGGCCGAAGCCGTAGAAGCTGCTTCAAGCGTGGCACAATCCGGCGACATTGTTTTGCTTTCCCCTGGCACGGCCAGTTTCGGGATTTTCAAAAATGAATTTGACCGTGGAGATCAGTTTAAAGCGGAAGTAGCGAAGCTTTAGCGCGTAGGATCCAGTCCTTTTATTGGATCGGGGTGGGGGGTTGTTTAATATAGGCGGGAGCCCCTGCTCCCGCCTTGTTTCTAAATCGGTATCGCCCAGATATGCTAGGGATATCGTTCAGTAGTCTTCCACGATATACCTAACTAAAAGTGG
>CAZPQJ010000014.1:6658-14475 GCA_964588955.1 uncultured Gammaproteobacteria bacterium | reverse complement strand
TCTGCTATACTGATCTCCACTATGACCCAAGCGGAAGCATTAGCTATTTTAAAAACGGGCAAGAACGTCTTTTTGACGGGTGAGCCGGGATCAGGGAAAACGTACACCATCAATAGCTACGTGAGCTATTTGCGCAACCATGGAGTGGAGCCAGCGATTACGGCTTCCACAGGAATTGCGGCAACCCACATTGGCGGGATGACCATTCATTCGTGGAGCGGGATTGGGATTAGCAAAATCCTCTCGCGCGACGATTTGAAAGCGATTGCTAATCAAGATCGGTTGTTTGACCGCATCTCGGCTTGCCCAGTGTTGATTATCGACGAGATTTCTATGCTCGATGGACAGACGCTCGGACTCGTCGACGCGGTCTGCAAAACCATTCGCAAATCAGATGCCCCGTTCGGCGGGATTCAAGTGGTGCTGGTGGGCGACTTTTTTCAATTACCTCCTGTTTCCCGCTACGGCGATCCGGAACCGCAGTTCGCCTTTAATAGCAACGCCTGGATGGCGGCAGAGCCGACGGTGTGTTACTTGTCGGAGCACCATCGCCAAGATGACGCGGTATTTTTACAAGTACTGAAAGCCGTGCGGTCTGGATTCATTGACGAAACCGACCGGGCCTATTTACTCTCCCGCAACGTAGGCAAAACAAGCGAAGACATTCCCAAACTCTTTTCCCATAATGCTAACGTCGACGACGTCAACGCCGCGGAGTTAACAAAACTTGCCGGCTCGGCCGCGCGGTTTGAAATGACGTACCAAGGCGCCCGCAATTTGGTGGAACAGCTCAAGCGTGGTTGTCTTTCTCCGGAGCAATTAGATTTGAAAATCGGGGCGCGGGTGATGTTTACCAAAAATAGTTTTACCGGTGCCTACGTCAACGGCACGATTGGCATTGTTGTTAGCTTCTCGAGCGACACGGGCTATCCATTGGTCCGCAAACGCAACGGGGCGACGATTGAAGTCGAGCCGGTGCAATGGTCGATCAAAGTCGATGGCCGGCCACTGGCCACCATTACCCAACTCCCCTTGCGCTTAGCCTGGGCGATGACGGTGCACAAAAGCCAAGGCATGTCGCTCGACGCGGCCTATGTGGACTTGTCGCAAGCCTTTGCCTACGGGCAAGGGTACGTGGCGCTTTCGCGCGTGCGTTCGCTCGATGGATTATTCTTAGGCGGATTAAACGCCCGGGCGTTGCAAGTAAACCCGGAAATTTTAGACGTTGATGCCCGTTTTCACGCGCAATCGGAAGCCGCGCAAACGCACCTTGCTACAATGCCAGCGGATGCGTTACGCGAGCAGCAGGAAACATTCTTAGTTGAGAGCGGCGGCAGTGTTACAGAAAACAAAAAACTCTTGAAACCAACGAAGGAAAAGAAGCCGAAAAAGGAACCAACCATCCTTACCACCATCGCTCTCATCAAAAACGGTTTAACGGTCGAAGCGGTAGCCAAGGAACGCAACCTCACTCCCGGAACGATCCTCAAACACCTTGAAGAATTGCAATCCCTCGGCAAACTTACCAAAGATGACATTCGCCATCTCCACACAAACGAAAAGGAGTCGATCGATTTGATCCACTCCGTCTTTCGTCTGTTGCGTCATCAACAGTTGAAACCGACATTCGCGCGACTCAATGGAACCATTTCTTACGAAACGATTCGCTTGGCGCGATTGCTTTTTTAATCATCACTGCCTCCGCCAGAGGAGTCTCCCCCACCGGAGGAATCACTCGACCCGGAGTCCGAACCTGATTCTTCCGAGTCCGATGAACTGTCTGCGTCGTCGCTTCCACTGTCACTATTCACGTCATCGCTCGACCCGGAATCTTCAGAATCAACGGAGTCGTCGGAAGTATCATCCGTTGAATCCGATCCGGAATCATCCGAGGAATCGTCGGTCGAATCATCAGAAGCATCGTCGGAAGAATCATCGTTAGCGTCCGGCAAATCGCTCTCGTTAATGTCGCGCAGCAACTTGTTGGCTTTCTTTGCCAATTCTTCAGCGGTGTCCACATCACCCGCTTCAAGTGCTGTCTGCGCTTGGGAGAGCAGTGTTTGTGCCAAGGCGAGATCACTGGAGACGCTCGCATCGGTACCCGCCACACCTTCTGCCTCAGTCAAATTTGCTTCCGCTTTGTTGATTTCCTCACTCGCTTCGTCTTCGTCCACATTCTCAACATCCAATTCATCGACGTGCACGACTTCGGCATCATCAACTTCTACTTCTGCAAGAGGATCTGCTGTTGTTTCTGTCTTTACAATATCTTCGTTCAGGTCGTCTTCAACATCTTCCAAATCAAGAGCAAACTCGTCAAAGTTCGTGTCATCATCCGTTGCCGTTTCATCAATCACTTCCGCTGCTCCATCAGCATTCACGCGGAACAAATCACCGAGATCATCTTCCAGCACGGTCGCTTCTGGAAGTTCGCCCGGAGCCAATACATCACCGAGGACGTAGTGAGCAAAGAAACTTTCCGGCAAATCAATCACGCGACTCGCCCAATCCGCACCAAAAAGAAGCGCCGCGGTGGCTTCGTCTGGAATCGCGCGCAATTCCCCTCCTGGTTCCACCACGTAAACCGTTGGCACACTTGGAATTTTTACTAGGTACGTTCCCGCTTGAACGGTAACGGTTCCACCAAGCGGCAAAGAAGCCAAGTCGACTTCGGAAACAATTTTGACGTCATCGAATCCTTGATGCCAAGAGAAATAGGTCATCTCGTTCGGAAACACGTAGCGCGCGCCATCATCGGCAAAGTAGTAAACAGCGCTCGAACTCGGACTCTTAATGACGTCGCCAGGACCAGCGGCCGCAAGAACGCTGTGCGGAAGAGCAACGGCGAGTAACCCTAGCACCACGATCGAATAAAAACCTTTTTTCATAGAATAAAAGTATAACATGCGTGACGTTATTCCGAAACTTCATCAGCGTTGTCGGCCCAAATCACTAAGACGGAATTTTGTCCGTTCTCCACGTCGCCTGTAACCGTCACCGAGATCGTCGTCGTGCCTTTGGTGTAGATCGCGTTGGTTTGTGAGCCAAAATTATACGTTCCCGTTTTTTTCCAACCCTTACCGGTTAGTTCGCCTTCATACCACGCGCCTACGGTTTGGGCGCCGTCGGTGGTGAGAAACATGAGCGACGCCCCGGGCGTACCTGTGTTCGTGGATGTAGCGGCAGATTGCACCGTGCCATTACCATAGACCGGCACGTCGGCGGGGAAATCCGCGGGAATAACCGCACCAGCACCAACAGTAACTGTCGTCCCCGTGGAAGGATCAGTGTAAGTGGTAGTCACCCCGTCTGTACCAACACGAACACCCGGTATGGAAGGCGCACAACCAAATCCGAACAAGAGCAAGCCACTGACCGACAAAATGGTCAATACACGTTGATGCGACATAGGAAAAAACGTAAGGAATGATGAAATTAGTATAACAATGCCTGTTTTTTGATACAATGCCTATTGAGCCCTTGCCAAATCTGCTGATTTCGTGTAGAGTCAACCGGTTCTAAATACATCGGTTTAATAGGAACGTAGTCAATAGACCCTGGGGGTCTAGGAAACACTTATGCAACGTGATTTTTCCGGAGGAAAGTCGGGCGGATGGAAGGGCGGACCGAAGCGTGATTTTGGAGGCGGATCCCGCTTTGGCGGTGGATCACGCGGAGGGTTCGGGGGCGGTAACCGCGGAGACGGTTCACGCGGAGGGTTCGGGGGCGGCGAAGACCGTCAAATGTTCCCTGCCACCTGTGGCGACTGTGGAACAGACTGTGAAGTGCCGTTTCGTCCGAATGGCAGCCGGCCGGTTTTGTGCCGCAACTGCTTTAAGAAAGACGATGCCGGCGGAGACCGCGGCGGCCGCAGCTTTGATCGTCCACGCGAAAGCTTTGGCTTTGATCAACGCCCACAGGCTCCTCGTGCGGCCAGCAACGATGGTGAATTGAAAGCCATCAACGTGAAGTTAGATAAAATTTTGGCACTCTTGTCCGCCATGAGCGAAGACGAGGATGTGTTTGAAACCGAAGTCTAGATTGTAGAGCCTATGCCCGAGCACGGCGATGTCGTCTTGCGTTTCGAAGGAGTGTCGTTTGGATACGACGCGGAAAATCCCCTCTTAGACGAGGTGGATTTTTCCGTTCGTGAAAATGCCAAAATCACGGTGATGGGACAAAATGGCGCGGGCAAAAGCACCATCTTCAAATTAATGACGGGGGTGCTTAAACCCGATCGTGGAACGATTCACGTTAAACAAGGAGCAAAAATTGCCATTGCCACGCAAGTGGTTCCCCTCGACCGCCTCGACGACACGGTGGAGCAATTCTTTGCCCATGCTTTTGAAGAAAAGTTGTACGACTTGCCAGGACGCATCAAGTCCGCTTTGGAAGTGGTAAACCTCGTCGCCCCCCTTGATAAAAAAATTAGAGAATTTTCTGGCGGCCAGCAAGCACGACTGCTCCTGGCTTATGCCATCATTCAAGAACCCGACATTTTGTTGCTCGATGAACCGACCAACAACTTAGATCCAGAAGGCATTGATTACCTCACCGCCTTCATCATCATGTATCCCAAAACCGTTTTGGTGATTTCCCACGATGCCGATTTCCTGAACACCTTTACCGAAGGCGTGTTGAACCTAGATGTGTACACCGGGAAAGTAGAACGCTACGAGGGCAACTACTTCGACGTGCTCGAAGAAGTCAGCGCGCGGATTGAACGCGAGCGCATGCAAAACGCCCGCATGCTTAAAGAGATTCAAGATCGTAAAGACAAAATCAACTTCTTTGCCCACAAAGGGGGAAAGATGCGCAAACTGGCTAGCAAACTGAAAGATCAAGTGGAAGAAGCGGAAGAAAATATGGTGGAGGTGCGCCGTGATGATCGTACGATTCGCGACTTTACGATTCCCGCACAAGAATGGAAAGATAACGTGGTAACGCTTTCGCGCGTTAAAGTGATTAAAGACCACGAAGCGCAAGAGAAAGAGGTCAAAGTCTACGTGCGCAAAGGCCAACGCCTGCTCGTGACCGGACCAAATGGCATGGGTAAATCAACGCTGTTGCGTGCGCTCGCGAGCGGAAAAGACGAAGGCGCCGTGATTGCCAAAGACGTGAAAGTCGCCTACTACCGCCAAGACTTCTCCGGACTCGACTTTAACCAAACGGCCTACAAATCGTTGGAAGAAATGATGGACGTGCCCGACAACGAAACACTCCGCCGCGTTGGCGCGCAGTTCTTGCTCGATGGTGACGCCTTAGGCACCAAAGTCGGATCGCTTTCCGAAGGACAAAAAGGATTGCTCTGTTTTGCGCGATTCGTGCTGCAACGCCCGGGCTTGTTGATTTTAGACGAGCCAACCAACCACATTAACTTCCGCCACTTGCCCGTGATCGCCAAAGCAATTGAAGCCTACGAAGGGGCGATTGTGATGGTGAGTCACGTTCCGGACTTTGTGAAACAAATCCATTTTGATCAGACCTTAGATCTCGGCAGTTTATAGTTTTTCTCCTGCTTTCTCTTTTCTCCAACTTTCTCCCTTCTTATGGGCACCCGCCTCAACAAATACCTTGCCGATCGTGGAGTTTGCTCGCGACGCGAAGCAGATCGTTTAATTGAGTCACGCCGCGTGCTGGTAAACGGTTCACCTGCCGAGCTTGGCGTAGTGGTCGACGATGACGACGAAATCAACGTCAACGGCACCGTCCTTAAACGCAGCAAACCCAAGCCACTATTTATTGCCTTCCACAAACCGGTCGGGTTGATTACCTCTGCCGATACGCGTTTGCGCGATAACGTCATTAGTTTTTTAAACTTACCCGAGCGAGTCTTCCCTATTGGCCGCCTGGACGTGGCTTCATCTGGTTTACTTCTCATGACCAACGACGGCCAGCTGGCAGAGCACATCACTCACCCGCGCTATTTGCACGAAAAAGAATATTTGGTGACCGTCGACAAACCGCTCAAGCGGGCGGACATGAATAAAATGACGCAGGGGCTCACCATTCTCGGCAAGAAAACGCGCCCAACCATTATGCACATGGTGGACGACGATACGTTCCGGCTCATTTTAACCGAAGGCCGCAATCGTCAAATTCGCCGCATGTGTGAAGAGCTCGGCTACGAAGTACGCAAACTCAAACGCATCCGGGTCATGAACATCGGCCTCGGCGACCTTCCTGTTGGCAAATGGCGTAATTTGACTCCGGAAGAAATCAAAACCCTCAAGGCTTTGGCCAGTGAGGAGTAACGCGTCGGCGTCGGACCTTTTAAAAAATCGGGGCAGATCGTTTTGTATAGGCGGGGCTACCATGCCCCGCCGTTGTTGTAGAGACGAGAGTACCTTTCAGGAAGGCTCTTTTCTGACCCACCGTAAAGTCTCCGTTATAAAGACGTAGAAACAACGTAGGATCAACGTAAGGTTTACGGTAGTGTCTAAAACAGTACTTCAGCGAAGGTCACACGCCGATGACCACACAAATAAAACGAGGCTCAACAGCCCCGTCTTATTTTTCTTTAAAGGTCTCAACTAGATCCCAATCTCGATCTTCCACTCCATGGGAATAAAACTGAAATTGATCAGATGCTTGAAACCTGACTCTGCTTTCCAAGCACTGAGCCGACTTTTTATGTCAGCAACGAGTGCATCAAGATCCTGAATTTTGTACGCGCTCATCTGGACGAAGATTTCAATCGGGTGAATCTGAACAGACACTTCAGAATGATTCGCGTACACAGGAACATCATCCGTCTTTGTTGCTTCAAGGACAATCTTCTGCAGAGCTTCAACCAAGGCTTTCACCTCACCTTCTGTAATTTTTTGATTGTCAAAATCAATGCGGACAACAGGCATAGAGACTTACCACTGTGATCCGTAAAAATACTGCTTCGGTCCACGCTTTGGCGGGCGGCCGCTGTTGTAGGCGCTGCGGCTGGCGCTGTCGCTGTTTTGGCTGCGACGAGGAGCGTTGCCGCGGGTATCTGGACGGGAGGATCCTGTTGCTGGGCGGGCAGAGCCGCTGGCCGGGCGAGGACGGTCGTTGCTGCGACCGAAGCTAGATCCGCTAACAGCAGCGGAACGTGGCGTTTGGCCGTAACTTGGACGGCTGTTGCCGCGAGCGACGGGCTTGCCGCCGTGTGGGCGTCCGTAAACGCGCGGTCCGCGCTCAGGACGTTCTGGACGATCAGGTTTGGCGTTCGGATCAGGCGCACGATGTGCAGGCAACTCCGTGGGTTTAAGCACATTGAATTGTGTGCGCACTAAGCGTTCAATTTGGCGAATATCATTTTTCTGATCAGGCGTAGCAAAGGAGATGGCGCGTCCAGCCATGCCAGCGCGTCCGGTGCGGCCAATGCGGTGCACGTAATCTTCGGCCGCGTCTGGCAAATCAAAGTTGATCACCAACTCAATGCCGGTCACATCAATTCCACGCGCGGCGATGTCGGTGGCGACAAGCACGCGATATTTACCACTCTTAAATCCTTGCAACGCTTCTTTGCGTTGAGCCAACGATCGATTGGAATGGATTTCGGCGCTGGTGTGTCCCATGCGGCGAATGTTGACCGCCAACTTTTTGGCTCCGTGTTTGGTGCGAGAAAAAACGAGCACTGTGCCGTGATACTCTGCCAATAACTTATCGAGTAAACGCGCTTTGTCTTCACGCGAAACAATGTACATTTCTTGAATCACACGCTCGGCAGTTGTTCCTTGTTGGGCAACTTCAATACGCAGGGGGAGCTCCATGTACTGCCCAGCCATTTTGGCGATCTCTGGTGGCATGGTAGCGGAGAACAACATGGTTTGACGCTTCTT
>CAZPQJ010000014.1:0-6558 GCA_964588955.1 uncultured Gammaproteobacteria bacterium | reverse complement strand
AGCGTTTTGCCCGTTCCTGTTTGGGCGATCCCAATCAAGTCTTTTCCTTGAATAGCGATCGGGATGGCTTTCTCTTGAATGGGAGTCGGCTTGGTAAATCCACTCTTTCCTAAAATCTCTAACAACTTCGGGGCAATACCCAGTCCAAAAAAGGTCTGTTCGGTCATAACTAACAATGGTCTTCAACAGAATCATCTAGGAATCACTCCACTGTTGAACTTTTTATAAATCTACCGAGATGACTTTCGGTCGACAAATCACCGCCAAGGGTAACACAGATCGAGGTTTTTATCAAGGGATCGAAGATAAACGCCCATAAAACCGCTTAGGCATTCAAATAACGGCGCAGGGCGAAGGCGGTAGAAAGCACATTCAACACGCACAAGCCGAGGAGTTGGATGCCGAAAATCATCAACGCTTGATGGGTGTAGGTGGCTACGAGTTGTGTTGGCGTGTTCACAAAGAACGTGTCGAGGCCTGGTTCGATCAATCCCAACAGAGGGAACACGATGACGGCTGTAATCACCAATGCCACCAACGAATACATTACCGCTTCTACCAAAAACGGGGCGCGAATAAGCCAGCCCGAGGCACCGACGAGCCGCATAATCCCGATCTCCTCACGATGGGTATAAATAGCCACGCGGATCGTATTCACAACAATGAGAATGGCAATCAAGGCAAAGAAGAGACCAATACCAATGCCGACAATACGCGCTTGATCAATGGTGTGATTGATGGCTCCGATAATCGTTTCGTGACTTTGAAAATCTTTTTCTTCAATGGAAGACGCGTACTGTGGATTCTGGAGCGCTTCCAAAATAAAACTGAAATCCGAAGGATCGTGGGCGGTAATGATAATTTGCGGGCCAAACGGATTGCCACCGACTTCTTCCAAAGATGCGAGCACGTCTGGTTTGTTGGCATTCTTTTCTTTGAAATCCGTCAGCACCTCCTCGGCCGTAAGCAAGCGCGCGTCTTTAACTTGCGGCAAACTCATTAAGTAACCGCGTGCAGAAGCGACAATATTATCGTTGGCTTCTGGGACAAAAGAAACAGAGACATCAATTTTTGATTCCACAGCTTTGACGGCCGTTTGCCCAACGATATTGAGCACAAACAAGGTGTTCACAATCAGGAGTGTGAGCACCAAAATCGTTACCGTTATGACGGAGAGCCAAATATTGCGCCAGAAATTCTGCATGGCGAAACGGATAATTCGATACAACGAAATAAAAAAGTTCATAATTTATATCTCCCCTCTTCAACATCGGAAATAATCTGTCCGCCTTCCAACGTAATGACCCGTTTTTTGAGACGATTGACCACTTCACGGTTGTGGGTTACCAGCACCACCGTGGTGCCAAACTCGTTAATTTTTTTCAGTAGATCGATAATTTCGTGGGTGTTGACCGTGTCTAAGTTACCCGTAGGTTCATCGGCCAACAAAACCTTCGGGCGATGCACCAAAGCGCGGGCAATAGAGATGCGCTGTTGTTCCCCACCGGAAAGCTGGCGCGGATAACGATTGGTTTTGTCGTGCAACCCCACAATACGCATCACGTTGGGCACCACTTCGCGGATGCGTTTTGGGTGCTCGCCAGAAACTTCAAGGGCAAAGGAAACATTTTCTTCCGCCGTTTTCATGGGAAGCAATTTGAAATCTTGAAACACGACACCGATCTGACGACGCAACAACGGAACATCGGCGTTGCGAATTTTGGTAATGTCCCATCCGCCGATTTCGATCGTTCCTTTACTTGGCCGTTCTTCCGCAAACAAACATTTAGCCAAGGTAGACTTGCCCGTTCCTGAACGGCCAACAATACAAACAAATTCGCCTGGCTTAATGTGTAAGCTGACGTCTTTTAATCCCACAATTTTCCCGGGATACGTTTTGGTGACGTTGCGTAAGTGGATCATGCAGACAAGTATAGCAAATCTTATTGGAAACAAAAACTGTTTTGATCGGATTCGATCCTTTTATTGGATCGGAGGGGTCGGGATCCTTTTAAGAGTGGATTTGGTTTGGTCAGATTGTATAGGCGGAGCCACTGCCTGTCCTTCCGTAGCTCGAAGAGCGAAGGAGGGTGCCCCGCCTACTGTTGTAGATAATGTAGGTATGTCCAAAGAGCTCATTTCCAACGAGCTATACCTAGATATATTTACAGCTATATCCAGAATATACTTAGATATAGCTCATCAGAAATGAGGTAGTAGAAAGGGTACTCTCCAGACCCCCTAAAACAAAAAAGTTGAACACAAATTGTGTTCAAAAAATTGATTTTGGCACTCCAGCCAGAGTGGTCACTTCTGCCATGCCCCGCTTTATAGGTTAGACCATCATCAGAACATCGTTTTTCAAACAGGTGCGTGTTGGGAGGTATTTTGTATAAGCAAAAGCTATACCAACCATACCTAAACCGAACCTATTCATAAAACAACCGAATTGGAAGGTATACATCCAACAGCATGGCGGGAGTCCTCCTTCGCTCTTCGAAGCTTCCCACTCCGCTAAAGCTACGTGGGGACAGGCCGGATGGACAGGCAGAGACTCCCGCCTATGCAAAATGACCTGCCCACTACTCCATCTTAAAAGGGTCCCGTGCACTAAAACAAAAAATCTCCACACAACGTGAAGACTTTTTGGAGCCACCTCCGGGATTCGAACCCGGGACCTCTGCTTTACGAAAGCATTGCTCTACCAACTGAGCTAAGGCGGCGTAGTAGATTTACAAATCTATGATTCCATTGCAATCCGTACCCGTACCCGTCGCCGAAGGCGAAGCGAGCGAGCTTGTTTGGAAAACAGTCAATTTTGAGGACGTTACTAAGCGCGGGTGGCGAATGCGGAGACGTACTGACACAAGTACGTTGACGCATGAGCCGGAACCCGCAACAACGTAACGTTCCAAAATAGGCTGTTTTCCTTGGAGCGGGGTACGGGAATCGAACCCGCTTCTCAAGCTTGGGAAGCTTGCATACTACCACTGTACTAACCCCGCAGATGGTGTTGAACCAAACCCGAAGCGTGATGAGTATAGCCAAAGTGATCAAATCTGCCAAGTGGACACTTAAACACCAAGGTAGAGGAAACGGCGCACGGTACTAGTTTGTATAAATTGATCAACAACTTCGGAAAGTTGACGTTTTTTGATGATGATCGCTCGGGTGCGAATTTGAACGTCGTCTTCATTCCCCACCAACCAAGTCGCTTCGGCTACGACGAAAGCGCGGTCCGTCTCCATGATCGGGGTGCGGCCACCTTCCGGGGTCGAGAGCAAGGCGTCCCAACCGGCCGGCAAGGTAGCCTGCGTGAGGTACCCCAAGTCACCTCCACTCTCTGCGGAAGGATCGTCGGAATGGGCTTGTGCCAACGAGGAAAAGCTCTCGCCCGCGTTCAACGAAGCAAGCACTCCGAGCGCCTCGGCCTTCGGCGCGCTCTGCTCCTCGCTTGAGGCAAGCACCGCGGACTCCAACGCCTGCGCCAAGGCCAATGGTTCGAGTACACTCGCCGTAAAGGCACGGTCGCTCATGTTTAGCTCTTCCTTAATTTTCTTTTTGTAATCCGCATCACTCATCTCTCCAATTAACTTTTCACGCGCCGCATTCACTTCATCTCGCGTCACCTCCACACCCATCTTCTTGGCGATTTGCCGCGCGGCTTCTTGTTCTATCAACACGTCTAGCGCGGCGGATAGTAACTGTTCTTCGTTGACCTCCTGATCGGGAGACGACCACACCAATACATCTTTACGTTTTAGTACATCATGATAAGAAACAATCGCCCCATTGACCGTGGCTGCGGGGATCGGAATGATCGCGGTCACAAAACGCACGGGCGCGGAATCCCAATGACGAACACTGAGTCCATTCCAACAAAATACCATCAAAAAAATCCCCGCTAGAATCAACGGCGGCCATTTGGAAAACCGCGGCGGACGCTTCGGGTGAATAGCAGGCGCGTGTTCAACTTCCATAGGCGTTGCCCAATTCTTGATACGCAGCTTTATTAAAGAAATAGGCCCACCAGCGGCCTGGGTTGCCAACATGTTTTGGTGTCTCCGTAGTGTTTGTTGATGGTGCGAGAGAGGATTCCGATGGGCTTCCGGTAGGTTGTGCGTTCGCGGCAGGAGAAGAAGCAGGATCGGTGACCACAACTAACTGTTCGCCCGGTTTTGACAGTCCATATTTCAAGCGTCCTTCTTTTTCTAAATAGTACTGCGTTTGGATGGTATCTCCAAGCGAAAGCAACTGATTGTTCCGTGCTTCTAGCATTGCTTTTTGACGCGTCAAATCGGCAATCTCGCTTTCAATGGAAGCATTACGCACCCACTGTCGCCCAAACGACAACAACAAAAAGCATAACACAACCACGTTCACAATAAAGAAAACGCGACGGTGCAACAAATGATGTAGGCGATCAAGAGACTTCGACATGACGTAAATCATTAATCAAATCATGCGGTTTTTGCGGACGACGAACATGGTAAACCACCAAATCTACCGGGCTACCAATAATCCGCAGCGTCAGCGTGCCATAACGAAACAACGTTGGCCACACCCCGCGAATAGCAAAGGAAACATCTCGAACTTGCGCATACCGCGCCTCGGAAACTTCCCGTCCGAAGAGGCCGGTGCGATCAATATCAATTAACCGCTGATCTGTTAAGACAAAAACCGTCTCTTGCCACATAACATACAAACGAAACGCATACACAATTCCAGAAAACAGCAGGACAAAAAACAGTACAACCCCAATCAGATGCATGTGAAACAAGGGAAAGAGGAGAAAAAAGGGCAACACTAGCCACACAAATGCCAAAGTTAATTTTGACCACAATGGAATCAATGATCCACGCACAGTCATGAGCACTTCTTCGTCGGGTTTCAATTGAATCAAGCGAGAAACATGCATAGATTACCCGCGTTTACGCAAAGCCGCCCGCGCTTGCTCACGATCGTCCCAGGGAATCAGTTGGCCATGCCCGACTGCCATCACGGGCTCGCTCCCCTTTCCCGTAATGAGTACAAGATCTCCTGGCTGTGCCAAATTAATCGCTGTTTGAATTGCTTCCGCGCGATCAGCAATGATCCGTAAACCTTCCCCTTCTTTTTTGCCCGTTTGACGCACCCCGTCGGCGACGTCATGAATAATTTGCATCGGGTCATCATCGTACGGATCTTCATTGGTGACGATGGAAATATCTGCCGTCTCTCCAGACATACGACCCAGCACCGGGCGCCGCGCCACATCGCGTCCACCACCGCAACTCCCAAACACGTGAATCAAACGCTCGTAAGGAATCACCGTTAGTGTTTCAAAAATCTTCTGCAAGGCTCCTGGTTCAAAAGCAAAATCGACCATTACCGTAAACGCCTGTCCTTCATCGATGCGCTCAAGACGTCCGGGCACGCCACGCAACGTCGCCACCGCCGCTTGAATGGTCGGAATTGGCACATCGAGCGCCATTGCCGCTGTTGCCGCTGCCAAGGCATTTTCCACGTTGAATCGTCCGAGCAGGGGGAGTTCCATCTCTACCCCGAAGGCAATAAAGGTTGAACCTGTTGCCGACACTTCTACGTCTTCATCCACTTCAAAGGCGATCTTACGATCTGCCGCGCATGCCAAAAAGTCATTGGCGTGAGGATCGCGTCCATTAACCACAATCGTTTTCGTAATCCGCTTGCCGCCAATCATTTTGCGCGGACGCCGGGTAAGGTGACGGAAGAGTTCCATCTTCGCTTGTTTGTAATTTTCAAATCCACCATGGGATTCGATGTGTTCTGGACGCAGATTGGTGAGAAGCACCAAATCATAATTAATGCCTACATGCCGATGCTGCACAATCCCTTGCGACGACGTTTCCACAATCGCATAAGTGCATCCGGCTTTAACCATTTCCGCCAACCGTTTCTGTAATTGCAATCTTCCAAACATGGTCATTTTGGCGGTGTTCGCTTCTTCCTTTTCGGCAATCTTGACGCTCACGGTAGAAATCCAACCCACGCGATATCCAGCCTGTTCAAGAATTTGTCCAAGAAACGCAACTGTGGTGGACTTGCCGCTTGTGCCCGTAATCCCAATAACGATCAACTTATCAGAAGGATGTCGATAGACAACCGCCGCCAATTTGGCCAAGGCCAAATGATAGCTATTGATAGCCGATGGCGGCAGGATTTTACGCAAATAGGACTTCAACATAGCCTCACTAATTTAGCAGAAAATGAGGGTCTTGGAAAGGCAAGAGAATGCCTAACATGCACGACTCAGACGGAGCCAGCGATCCGCCAACGATCGCCATAGGGGTGGTCGTTTGCATTTTGACGCACAGGGCCTTTTAGAGATGGAGTAGCGTGTGGGTCGCTTTGTATAGGCGGGGCTACCACGCCCCGCCATGTAGGTTTGACCTATCTGACCGGAGGGTCAAAGTCAGTTTTTTGAACACAATTTGTGTTCAATTTTTTCATTTTTGATGTTCAGGAGAGGGTATGCTCCCAGCCCACTTTTAGTTAGGTATATCGTGGAAGACTACTGAACGATATCCCTAGCATATC
>CAZPQJ010000013.1:0-21776 GCA_964588955.1 uncultured Gammaproteobacteria bacterium | reverse complement strand
AAATAGTCTTCTACGATATACCTAGCCAAGTAGGTTAGAAGCATGCCCTCTCCAGAACCTCGTTTTTCAAACAGGTGCGTGTTGGGAGGTGTTTTGTATAGATAAAAGCTATACAAACCATACCTAATCCGAACCTATCCATAAAACAACTCAACCGGAAGTCATACATCCAGTCGTGGTAGATAATCTTAACAACATGGCGGGGCATGGTAGCCCCGCCTATATAAAATGACCGCCCGCTATTCTGTTTCTAAAAGGTCCCGAAGCGACCGAACCTCACCTCACCACCGCACAATTTTTTTCAACAACAAAAAGTAATCGTTCAACGCTGGATTAATGACATGTTCAATGAGAGGATTTTGTACCTCTTGGGCTTCGATGGTTCCCACCATCTGCTCCAGCATCGCTCGATCCCCCATTCGACGCAAACGCGCCACAGTTTTACGGCGTTCACGAATCATCAACCAAACCGCAGGTTGGGTAAAGTACATCCACGAACGGATTTTTTCTTTCCACCACCCAGACTTCAAGGCGTAAACACATGTTCCCGCCTCCATGAGCAGCATGGGAGCCGCAAGCAACATCAGCGTTGGCAGGCGATAATAAACAAGATTCGTAAGATGACGGTTGCGCTCCATCCAGTAAAACTTTTTGACCGAGCGAGAAAATTCATAGTGGTGAAAAACAATAGAATCTTCAGCATAGCCAATCTCGTAGCCAGCCAACCGCGCCCGCCAAGAAATATCGACATCTTCGTGATACATGAACGTATCATAAAACAAGCCGCCAATAGCCTCGATCATTTCGACGCGCAGCAGCACTCCGGCACCACTGGCATAAAAATGCGGACGCGGATGCTCTGCGGCCTGTTCCGGCGTTTGTCGGTAGCCATCGGCATAACCGAAGCCCAAATAGTGCAGACAATTGCCACAGGTGTTTAATACCTCTGGCGACTGCGCCAACATCACCCGTGATTGGACGATGGCCGCGTGCGGATGCATTTGAGCGTAGGCCACGGCGTTGACCAGCACTTCAGGATCCACGAAGGTGTCGTTGTTGAGCAAATAAACAAACTCGGAAGAGAATTGTCGACTGGTTTCCCAACCGCGATTGTGCCCACCGGTAAAACCATCATTCACATCGGAATACACAAAAACGGTTTCCGGCAAATCCACGCCCGCACGCGGGCGAATCTTGGTCTCCAAATATTCACGCATGTTACCAAGCGGTGAAGGATTATCGATCACCACCAATGCCCAGCCGCCCTCGGGGGCCACCGCGCGCGCCAAGGAATCAAACAACGCGTCGAGTTCGGCTTCCGCGCCAGGACTTCGATAGGTAATCACCTGTAGGACAACGCGCTTAGAGGACATAGCCTTGCCATTTTTTTTTGGCCCACTTCCATTGATATTTCAACCAACTTTCAATGTGATACCGCGTGGCGGGATTTTTCAAAATACTGCGCACAATGCCACGATCATCTTTGGAAGCTTTGCCGTAGGCGTGCATCATCGATAATTCCGGCAAGTAATACACGGGGCGTCCGCGATTCCAGCACTCCCGGCACAAATCCATGTCTTCCAAATACAAATGATACCGTTCATCAAACCCGCCAATCTCGTGAAACAACTTGGCGCTGATCATAAAAGCCGAGCCTTGCACCCAATCCACCATCCGACGATGATCATGCGAATACTCGTCCATTAAAAACCAGTGATGGTGGCGCTCGCGGCGCCCCGACGGGATCAACTCCGTGCGCTCGGCAATCGGGGTGTACCAACGATGAAACCGACAGCAGGTTTTTTGCAGTTCGCCGTTAGGATAGACTAAGCGCGGAGCGACGATTCCCGCTTGCGGATGGGTTTCAAGAAACTGATGAAGCTCATGAAAGATACGGATGTCGGGAATGTCAGTGTCGGGATTTAAGAAAAAATAATAGTTGGCCTCTACGTTCTGCGCCGCCAGATTGCACGAACGTCCCATGCCGTGATTTTTGGCGCGCAAAATCACTTCCGCTTCTGGGATCAACGCTTTGACTTTGCCGTGCACGTCGATCGTGTGTGAGTCGTTGTCGACCACCACGTAGGCTACCTTGAGCGGCGTCGTATCCAAAATCTTCCTGACCGAGGCGAGGCAGGAATCGAACAGCTTGTTGTACGTAGTGGTAATGATGGCAATATCGTAGGTCATAGCCACTCGCGCCAAACGGCGCTTAAAAACGCCTTGGGGTATTTGTAGCAGAGATAGGCAAACTTGGCGACTTCGTACGGCAGAATCATCCAGCCACTCAGGAGCCAGTCCCGCATGGTGAGATGTTTCTTTAGGTTACGCCAGTGGTTGCGATAGGAAAGCCATTGAATCAGGAACGGAACCGATTTTTTGCGGGCGGAGAAAGAAAAGGTGCGTTGATGATAAGCGATAGCCGATGGGACGATCAGTGCGGTCCATCCCGTTTTGACAAGACGATAAGCGACATCAACATCTTCTTTGTACAAAAAGTAGCTGGGGTCGAAGAGCTGCGCGCCAAGGGCGGAGCGGCGATAGATGGGAAGACAACCGGAGACGCCGAAGACGGAAGTGGCTGAGTGGTTAGTGGTTAGTGGCTGCACTTTGGACAAAGGCTTGCCGGCGGCGATGTCGTAAACGGAATGCCAAGGGGTTTTGGCCAATCCCAGGGAATCGACCACGTCGGTTTTGACGATTTCGCCATTGGTGCCGAAGTGCCATCGCAAAATAGCTCCACTGGCAGATCCGGCCTTAGGATGCTCATCTAACGCCCCACAAACGCGTTCAAGAAAATCTGGTTCCAAAAACGCGTCGTCGTTAATACACATCACGTAGTCCGCGTTCTGCGCTTCGTAAAGATGTTGATGCCCAGCGTCAAAACCATTATTCTCTGTTGCATGTTCAAACACGATCGCCATTCTCCCCTTTTGCGTTTCGATGTAGGCAGCGATGGCGGCGGCTTTGGCAGAATCGGTACTGTTGTCGAGCACGTAGAGCGTCCAATCGTGATCGGTTTGCGCCGCAAGCGAATCAAAAAGCGGCGGAAGCGTTTCCGGGCGATTAAAGGTCAGCAATTGCAAAGCCAAGCGCATATTACTTCCACCGTTTGGATCGGGCTCCAATGGCGTCGATGAAGCATCCGCTCGCCACCGCCAACGGCCACAAAATGTAAATCACCGCTGTCTGCCACCGGGGATGCCATTTGGAAAAATAGCGCGCCATTGATCGGCCAAGATGATACTGCTTCCAGCGCACGGTGCGTTGACGAAACGATCGACCAATCAAGTCGGTGGCGGACAATTCCGCGTTGTACCAAATACGCAATCCTGCTTGGCGTACGCGTTTGCAAAAATCGACTTCTTCAAACCACAGAAAAAAGTTTTTTTGATCAAACGGACCAACGTTTTCATACACGTCGCGACGGAAAGCAAAAAATGAACCGCGGATTTGTTCGACGTTTTGTGATTTTCCGTAATCAAAATCTTTCATCAAATAGCGATCAAGAACCTTTGGGAACAGATGCGGGAGTTTAAGAAGAATAGCAACTTGGTCGAGCAGGCTTGGGTCACGACGCACCGACTCGACAATCGATCCGTCTTCACGCATGAGTTTAATCCCCATCACGCCAACATCTTTTTGACGCGTCAGCATGCTGTGGACGTGTTCAAGTACATCCTCGCCAACCAGCATGTCTGGATTCAGCAAAACGACCACTTCCCCTTTTGCCACCCGCACCCCTTGATTCACCGCAAACGCAAACCCGCGATTGACTTCGTTGCGAATAAGGTGCGCGCGGGGAAAATCGGTTTTGATCATGGTCACACTGCCGTCGACGGAGCCATTGTCGACGACGATCACCTCACAGACCACCCCCGACGCAGACCCCTCCCGGCCTCCCCTTGGTAAGGGGAGGAGCTGCGCAAGATTCGCCTGCAGCAAATCCCGCACGTTCCAATGAACAATAATCACGGAAACCTTCGGCGCGTCGTTCATAACTCTAAGTAAGAATTGTCGCCGACGATCATTTTGTGGCCGGAGTTCGGTTTGCTCACCTGCGGGCTTTCAATGCGCACGTTGTAGCCAATCAATGAATCAACAATACGCGGAGCGTCGCAAATTGAGGCGCCATCAAACACAATTGAGTGCTCAACTTCTGCTCGCTTCACCACGCAGCGATTGCCGATCGCCGTGTACGGACCAATATAGGCCTGCTCAAGCTCGGCGTTTTCCCCAATCACCACCGGTCCGCGAATCATGCATCCCGCGCCCACTTTGGCGCCTTTGCTGACGCGCACAAGACCTTCAAGTTGCGCGGACGCATCGACTTCGCCCTCAATCACGAATTCGCCTTGGCTCAAATCCGTCAGAATAGAAGCGTTACCGGCGAGCATCGCTTCTGGCGTGCCCGTGTCTTTCCACCAACCGGTGATTTCTTCCCATCCAACCTTCTTGCCGTGCTGCAACATCCAGGTGTTCACGTCCGTAATCTCATACTCCCCGCGCGCCGACGGTTGAATGTTGGCAAACGCTTCAAAAAACATTTTGTCGTACAAATAAATTCCGGTCACCGCGAAATTACTTGGCGGGTCTTGCGGCTTCTCCACCACATGCGTTAACTTCCCTTGCGCGTCGAACGCGGGCACGCCAAAGCGCTGCGGATCCGGCACTTTGCTAAAAGCCAAGAAACAATTATAACCGCCTTCGGAAAAATGCTGCACGAACTTTTTCAAACTTCCTAAAATGATGTTGTCACCCAAGTAGAACATGAACGGTTCATCGCCCAAAAAATCTTTGGCATTGTTCACCACATGGGCAATTCCCTTCGGTCCGCCGATCTGCTCGATGTAGGTGAGCGATGCTCCCCATTGCGAACCATCGCCAAACACGTTGCGCATTAAATCCACTTCGCCAGGATTGACATTGATGGCGATCTCCGTAATCCCCGCCTCAATAATCTTTTTGATAGCGTGCTCCAACATCGGCTTGTTGGCCAAGGGAATCAGGTGTTTGTTGGTGGTCCAAGTGATTGGGCGCAACCGCGTGGCTCGGCCTCCGGCAGCGATGAGAGCTTTCATAGGGAGGAAATAATAGGAGAAAATGGGAGAAAGTCGGAGAGATTAAGACGAAGCTTTTTTGGCGAGAGCGTACTTTTGCATCGTGTCGGTGAGTGCCTCGAGCGCCGGGCGCATGACGATGCCGAACTCGGCCAAACGGGTGGAAGCGAGGAAGTTATTCGACCGTCCTTTGGTAGCAAGCCCGAGTTTTACCAAATCCTCATTACTGATCCATGCGTTGGTGTGCGTTGGATCGACAAATTGTTCATACAATGCGATCAGTTGACGATGCTTGATGGTGCCAGGATTGGTGACGTGAAAAATCCCAGGGGCTTTTTTCTCCATCAAGGCATGGAACACCTGAATCATATCCTCCACAACCGTGACGCTGTTTTCCACGTCAATCACTTTTGGAAACGACACGACTTTATCGATCAAGTTACCCGCCGAAGAGATGTGATCAATCGGCAAACGAATGCGAGCGATGCCGACATTCGGTAAGGTGGAGAGTGCCAAATCCGCCGCCCACTTGGCACGCGAATACGTCGGCAACGGATTGCCAAAATCATCTTCCCGCCAAGCTTTATCTGGGTGCGGACTGTCGCCGTAAAAAATACAACCGGATCCCATGTGCAACAAATAGACTCCGGCCTCGGCGCATGCCTCGGCAAGGAGAATCGGCATGACGGTGTTGCCAACGATCGTTTCCATTTGGTGAGTGTCGCACCAATCAACGTTCGGACGACCACGGACTCCAGCGGCATTCAACACCGCATCCGGTTGCACGCGCTGAATTTCCGTGAGCGCGTCTTCTTTGGTGCGCACGTATACATCTGATAAAACCGCTTCCTCTCCCCACACCTGCGCACACCGCGCCCCCATGTATCCTTTGCCAAAAATCAAAATTTTCATACTAACGATTAATGTATTGCGCCTCGTAATACTTCAAAAAGTCTCCGCTCTTGATTAGCTTCCACCAATCCTCGTGTGTTTTGTACCACTCCACTGTTGAAGCAAGTCCGTCCGCAAGGTTAATCTGCGGCTCCCAATCAAGCTCACGGCGAATCTTATCGGAGTTGATGGCATAACGACGGTCGTGGCCGGCACGATCTTTGACGTACTCAATCGACGTGTCATCTTTCCCCATCAGCGACAAAATCAATTTGGTGATTTCCAAATTTGGCACACGTTCCCCTGTTCCAATGTTGTAGGACTCCCCGACCGTGCCGCGCGAGAGCAACAATTCAATCGCCCGGGCGTGATCGTCAATATGCATCCACTCGCGCACTTGCATGCCGTCGCCATAAACAGGAACCTTCTTGTCTTCCAGCAAATTAGTGATGAACAACGGAAACAACTTTTCCGGATAGTGATATGGTCCGTACATGTTACACGCGTGTGTCAAAATAACCGGCGTGCCAAAAGTGGTGAAATACGAAGCCACCAAATGATCCGCACCGGCTTTGGCGGCGGAATACGGCGAACGTGGTTCGAAGGCCGCGTGATCGTCGCTTTCCCCTTCCATCACCGCACCGAACACTTCGTCGGTAGAAATTTGAATGAAACGCGCGATGTTGTATTTGCGGGCGGCCTCCAACAACACGTACGTTCCAAAAACCGCTGTCTTCAAAAACGCGCTCGGATCCATAATGCTGCGATCCACATGGGTCTCCGCCGCGTAGTTAATGATGGCGTCAAATCCCCCCTCGCGAAGTATATTATCGACGACTTCCGCGTCTGCAATGTCGCCTTGCACAAACCGATAACGCGGATCGTTAGCAATCGAAGCAACGTTGGCCGGATTGCCAGCGTAGGTGAGTTTATCCAAATTGACGATCTGCCAATCGGGATGGGTTTGCAACATCAAACGCAAAAAGTTTGACCCAACAAATCCGCAGCCACCAGTTACCAATAGCTTCATAGAAAATCGTCTAAACGTAGGTTAAAATTACCCCGTTCGACCCCTTGCGTCAATATGAACGACCAGCCAACAAAAAAGAGGGGAAATTGTTCCGAGTTTTAGCCTTTTGGCTGCAAATATTGCCGAGCCAGAGCCAGACCGACGATGGTGTACGATTCATCGAGTTCACCCGCATCGAGTCGACGATAGACTTCGTCAATATCTATCCATTGCTGACCCGTAACCAGGCTGTCGCCTTCATCGAGCATTTCTCCACGGTTTAATGTCCCACTAGCTAAATAAAGTTGCGCGAGCTCTTTCACAAATCCCGTCGAAGTAAAGAACTCTCCCAACTGTTTCCACTCGGAAGCTTCATAACCTGTTTCTTCTTTCAGCTCGCGCTTCGCACCCACGAGCAAATCTTCGTCAGGCTCAATGCCGCCGCCTGGAATCTCGAGCACCAACCTTTGCAGTGGATAACGAAATTCTTCTTGTAAAAAGACTTGCCGCTTCTCATTTACCAAAACAATTCCTGCTCCGATTTTTTTCATCTCCATGTATCCATAAATCCCCTCCTTGCCATCGGGACGAATCACCTGATCCTCGCGGACTTTCATCCAAGGATTTTCATACACCACGTCGGAACGGAGTGTTTTCCATTGAGCCATACAGCTAGATTGCCTGACGAATAGTTTCGGCCAGGGCGGCAAGTTTGGCGTGATCGCCGGTGGTTTTTTCAAAGTTGCGCGGCTCCCCTGTTTTGCGCGGCATAATGTGGATGTGGGTGTGGGCGATCTCTTGGCCAGCGGACTCACCATTGTTCATGCCGAGGTTGCACCCATCGGCACCAAGGGATTGCAAAATCGCCGGGGTGATTTTTTTAATGGCGCGCATCATGGCGAGCGCGTCTGCTTCGCTCGTCTCCAGAAGGTCGGTGGCGTGCGCCTTGGGAATTACCAAAGCGTGGCCATCACACACGGGATAGATATTCAAAATAGCGATCACCGACTCGTCTTCATAGATTTTATGACTCGGCAGTTCGCCAGCGATGATTTTACAAAAGATGCAGTCCATATTATGTGTTGGTTAAGAGTTGTTTGACGATCAGCCAGGGCATGCCAAAGGCGATGAGGCTGACGAGAATACGCCAATCGCCAAAGGCACGGCCTTCAGACCAGGTGAAGATCGCAAGAAGGAACGAGAGCGGGAGGAGAAAAAGAGAAAGATGGAGAAAAGAGATTTGGGAATCGACACGGGACTTTCGCGCCCAGAAGAAACCAAAGACCATTGCGGCCAAGAGAAACAGATGCGGCGAAAAAACATTGACCACAAAACCCGGACGCAGCCAATCAAGCGTCAGAAAAACGACATAGGAAACACTAGAGACCATGTAGCCAGTGCGTGCAATCATATTCCGATCATTGTTTTGACTTTGGACCAAAATTCTCCCGCTGTCAACGCAGGTCGCACAAAGGTCAGATCTAACCCTCGCAAGGCAAACGACTTCTGCAGCGACTTGATGCCGGGGGCGGAGAGAACGAGTTTGATGTCGTCATTGTTGAGGAGCGCGGTATGCAGATCAAACATTGCCGTGGCTTTCAACCAGCCGTCCTGTTCTTGCGGCGAGGTGTAACGAGCAATGATAAAGTTGATGCCAAGCGCGTCTAGATTAGTGGTTGAAGCAAGCCGGGTTGGATAAGGATTAAAAAACTGCTCGCGAGAAAAGGCGGAGAGGCCGTCTTGGGTCATGGTGAAATCTCCCGCCGGCGCGGAAACACTCACGAGCCCAGGATCGACAACGGCAAAATCATAGCGTGTTTGCGCTTCGGGAAGTTTAAGCGATCCGCTCCCAATCGTCACTTGCTGCGCTCCATCGGCGTGATAGGTAAGGAACGACAACTGTTTGCCACTGGTCCACAATTGCACGGAACGCGCGGCGTCGCGATACCCAGCTTCATCGCCAAGGTACAGCGACCCCACGAAGGTCACGTAGCGTTCACGCGTAGTAAGGCGACGAAAAAAGATGTCGCGATCAGCTTTCAAAATCACTTTATAAACCCCTTCTGGCAGATCATTTTTTACAAGCGTCACTGAGCGCATGGATGATCCTTGGCTCGAGGCCTCAATCACACCATCATCGTTCACCGCCTCTTCCGCCACCGGCTCCCCCGCCTCGTTAAACACCAAGAGCGTTACGGGATCTTCCCCATACTCCCGATTCATATCCATGAAATCTGCCTGCACGGTAAGTGGTTCATTTTTCACGTAGGTAACAAACTCATGATAACCACGCAAACTTACGTCGATGCTCGTTAAGGCGTTTTGTGGCGCATAACCGGGTATACGATACGGATCGTCGAGATCATACTGATAGCTGGCGATGGTGTCGCGATTGGGCGGGTCGGCGAGAAACGCGTCAATCGTGGTGTAGATTTTGGCGCGCTGCAACAACACCAATCCGTTAGCGTCAAGGCGATCCCAGGTGGAATGGTCAATCAACAGATTTTGGATCGGCTCTAAATCATATTGCAACGGATCATCATGTTGCAGAATGCCGAGTTCAATGATCGGTTGATCGGTGTTTTGAAAAAGTAACGTTGCTTCGAGCGTATCGAAATCTCCCGGGGTGTGCACCGAGGCATAGGCCGGCTCGTCAACAACCAAACTGGAAGCGCCGTTCGGACCAGCGGCGGGAGTTTGCACGCGTGTGTCTGGCAGGAAGCGTTCGACATAGGGAGAACGTCCGTCAACACGATAGGAAAGGGAGAAACGCCCGCTTGGGGTAATGTCTTTGTTCAGCAACCAAAAAAGAATGAGGACAGGGAGGAGAAAAAGAGAAAGATGGAGAAAAAACTTAAGGACGCGCATAGATGCGATAGAGAGATTCCTCGCCGATCGTCTGCACCAATTCGATACCAAGTCCGTACGGTGGCAATTTGACGGTGTTCAAATAATCCAAATCCGTTTGCGGAAAAGTGATGCCAAAATAATACAACGGCGCAGTGAGCGCCAAGGCGGGCATGGCCGCGTAGGTTACTTCGGAACGCAGCGGCTGTACGACGCGACGATACGGCCACAAAAACTTATCGGCGCGGTCAACGATCACGATGGCGTTAGCTTCCGTTGCTTGCATAATCTGGCTGCGTTCATCGGCGTAGGTGAAAAGATTTTGACGAATGCCGATGAGTCCATCAGCGGCAAAAAAAACTGGATACACATTTGCAGTAATCATGATGAGCGTCACTACGGAGGCAACCCAACGATACAGACCCCTCCTAGCCTCCCCTTGGTAAGGGGAGGAAATGACGTCGGCGAGCCAACAGATCGTTTGAGCAACGAACGGACTAACCAACACAAATATCGGCAACCAATAACGCACGTACGACGTACCGATCGTCGCCAGTGCCGGATCTGGATTATCGTGAAAAATCCAACTGCCATAAAAAGCAAACAACCAAGCGGAAACACCAAGGGTCAACCACAGGTAGGCTCGGGGGACGGTTTTTTTTCTCCAAGCAATAGCAAAGCCGACCAGCGCCGCGAAACTCATCCAAGGGAAGAGCACGGTGCCGTATTGCCACACGTGTTTAAGGATGGTTCGTGCGTTCGGTTGCAAGGGATCAAACGTGGTGGCGATTTCTGAACTTGGGGCAGCGATCGTGGTGGACGCGGCGGCATGATAGGTGTAGCCGGTTGTCAGCGGATTGCCATACAATTGTTGGTTGATCACCAAGAGCGGCACAAGCGTTACCGCAAACGTCGCAGCAAGGATGAAGATTGATCGCCAACCAAGTGTCCGACGATGCGCGACAAGTAAAACGGTCGCGGCTGGTACGATCCACACTACCTCTATGGTGCGAAACCAGACGGCCAAACCAAGACACACACCGGCGGCAATTACGTAGACCCATCCCAGTCTCCCCTTGATAAGGGGAGGAGATGAACGCTGGGGGGATGAGGGGGTGACAGTTTTAAAGAGAAAATACGCATCAAAAATGAGCAAAGCGACAAAGGGAACATTGTGCATCATCGAACGGGCGGAGTAATACCAAAAAGCCGGATGAAACAACAACGCCAGCGAGGCGATGAGAGCAATGCGTCGCGAAGCAAACAGTTTCTCTATAACACTGCGCCAGGCAAATACCGCCAGTACTGCAAGCAACAGCGTGAGCAAGCGCATGCCGTACAACCCGATCACCTTCCCCACCAGTCCATACACAACCGGAAGCCCAACAAAACTCCCCGGCACCAGCAAACGCCCAACCGCAATCACACTGCGCGGATGCATAATCCCTTCTAAGGCAATGTTCGCCGGGTCACTCAACGACAGGTGATTTCCTATGCGCATTGTTTCCGCAAAAAAAGCGTTTGCATTTTCATCTGGAGCATTAAACACCCATGGTACGCCAAAAGAAAGCACCCCGCTGGAAACAAAAAAAACCACACAGCAAATAGCGAGAACGATCAGATCCCATCGCCGGGGCTTAGAGTCCATAGGTAAACAACGAAATCACCGCCAACAAAATACCGATCGCTAGCAAACCAACGGAAATAGGGATCAGCAAAGGAAGGTTGCAAGCAATGCTAATCAACAAAACCGTCAATCCGGAAAACTGGAAAAACATTTTTGCTTTCCCCCACGCATTGGCCGACTGCATCTTCCCTTCGTGTCGATGGACATACCCGCCGATCCCGATCAGCAATTCTATAAACACGATCACCGCAGCGAACCAAGCGGACAAATACCGCGCTACCATAATCAATACGGCCGACCCCACAAGAAGCTTATCGGCTACCGGGTCGTAAAAGGTTCCCCACCGCGTGACACGTTTACGCATGCGAGCCAGCGATCCATCAAGGGCGTCTGTACATGAAGCAAAAATAAACAACGGTACGCCCACGGCATAATTCCCCTGAATCAGCGTCCAGGCGACAAAGGGAATCAACAAAAACCGCAAAACCGTCACTTGGTTCGGCGTCACAAACCGAGGGATGAATGGCAAGACCACAGCTGCCATCAGATAGTCGTGCGGATAGGGTTTATGAGGATCGCGAGCCACAGCTGTGCTAAAATAGTATGGATTATGGAATCTCCTAAACGCCTCCTTCACTATACCATCGCGAGCGCGGTTTTTCTAGCGCTCTTTGCAGGGAATCTTTTTGTCTTACAAACACCGTTTGTCGGGATTCCGTTACTTGTAGGGTTTTTTGTCTTTTTTGGTTGGCGATTGGGGGTTGGTTTACAACCGCAAGAAGACACGCTCGGGCATGTTGTTTGGGGTGGCGCGACATTAATGGCCATTCTCTCCCTTTATGGAACAGCGGCGTATTATCTTGATTTTCTCAATCAAACAACGGTGGCCGTGGGAGTTATTCTGACTCCCTTGCTGGTGTTTATTCTTACCGATCGTCAGTTTCTGAGCCGATCCAAAACCGCCCATCCACGCCCCTCTTTCTCCAACATTCTTCGCACGCATCTCCGCCCCAACCTTTTTCTCCTTCTTTCTCTCGTTCTCCTCTGTTTTTCCGCCATCAATCTTCTCCTCCAAAACCCCATCACCTCTCCCGTGCGTTCGCCATGGCTGCTCATTCCCCCCGTTTTTTTCTTGGCGGTTTTTTTGATCGCCTGGATGACGAGTGCCAAACCGAACCCATGGCTAACCGTGGTTTTCTTTTTTCTGACCGTTTCCGTCGCTCTCCTCGCCTACCCGCTCGGGTATGGATTTGACACGTTCATTCACAAAGCCACCGAGCAACATATTTTCGACTTCGGAACGATTACTCCGAAACCGCTCTACTACATTGGCCAATACGCCTTAGTGATATTTGCCGCTCATGGATTTTCTCTCCCCGTGGCTCTAGCCGACACCCTGCTTGTGCCGTTGTTGGCCTGCGTGTTATTGCCCCTTGGCGCCTATCTCGGTTTCCGATCTTGGCTCGGCGCGTCGCGCGCCGCTCCGGCCGCTCTCGCCCTTTTTCTCGTCCCCCTCGGATCATGTATCGCCACTACCCCACAAGGATTAGCCAACATCTGGACCTTGTTGGTTGTGTGTTCTTCATTACCGATGTTTGACGCACAAGCAAGGGCAGGCACACGGGCCCGCCCCTACGTGCTCCCGGTCCTCTTCACCATCGCCGCCTTGGCGACCCACCCGCTAGCTGGCATTCCTGCAGTCATCTATCTTGGTGTGCTTTTTCTTTCACGTCTCCCATCTCGCACCCCCCTCTATCTTTTCTCCTTCTTTTCCTTTTTCTCCCTTCCGCTCATCTTCCTCGCGAACGCCACCATTTCCGGTCTAGCGATCAATGTTGGATTAAACAACATTGGCAATATTTCCTGGACAGATCTTTTTCAAGTTTCTCTCTTTTTCCAAAACCGTTTTCATCCGTTTCTTGACCTGGCGTATTTGTTCGGATGGAATCGCATTGTGCTTCTCCTTGCTCTTGCCGCTGTCGGAATCATCATCTTGCAACGCGGAAAACGCGGCGCGAGGAGAGACTCCCGCCTATATCCTTTTTCTCCTACTCTCTCCATCTTTCTCCTTCCGCCGATTATTCTCCTCGGCAACTACCTTATCCTTTCCACGGTTTTGCATTTTGACTTCCTTATCGATTACGAACGCCAAAACTACGCCGTACGCGCCTATGACACCGCGCAATTCTTTTTACTCCCCTTGCTCGGCTTGGTGACCTCTGCTTGGTTTACTTCCGTGGCACGCAAACCACTCGCCATCCGTTTTGGAACCTCTGCGCTCACCGCTATTGTTTTAACATCAGCCCTCTACATGAGCTATCCACGTCATGACAATTATGAAATCAGTCGTGGCTTTAATGTTGGACAAAGCGACATCGACACCGTCCATTATATTCACGATCAAAACACCACAGTTAATTACATCGTTCTTGCCAACCAAGCCGTTTCCGCGGCGGCAATGCAAGAATACGGCTTCTTACAGTATTTCCACGACAACATCTTTTATTATCCCATCCCTACCGGTGGAGCGATGTACCAAACCTACTTAGCCATGGTGAATACCGGACCTACCAAACTCAAAGCAACAGAAGCAATGAATTTAGCCGGCGTCGATAAAGCCTATTTCGTTGTTAACGACTATTGGTTCTTGGCCGATAAAATCATCGAAAACGCCAAACGCGAAGCGACAAGCTGGACAGCTATCGACAACGGCGCAACGTACGTGTTTGTCTACGAACGATAAAAAACACTGGGCCTTTTAGAGAAGGAGAAGAAAAAGAGAAAGAAGGAGAAAATGGGAGAAAGGGGGGGGATATAGGCGGGGCTACCATGCCCCGCCATGCTGTTGAGATTATCTGCCACGACTGGATGTATACCTTCCGGTTGGGTTGGGTTGTTTTATGTTTAGGTTTGGTTTAGGTATGTATTGTATAGCTTTTGTCTACACAAAACACCTCCTAACAAGCACCTTTTTGAAAAACGAGGTGCTGGAGAGGGCATGCTTCTAACCTACTTGGCAGGTATATCGTGGAAGACTCCAGGATAATATCTCTAATACATCTGTACGATACCGATTTAGAAATAGGTGCTCTGACAGACGATCGCTTCAACACTGAAAATTAGAACTTTAATGATTTATTCGCGTTGTCTTGATTCTGTGCTGTGCTATTTCAACAATGACATTAACGCAAAGCGCGAAGAATAAAACATCAACGAGAAAAGATCCGAGGTAAAAGTAGTCTTCAATACCAAGGCTCCCTTCGACGCTTACACCACCAGCGTCGTGAACATACGTTACGGGGTAACCTGCAGCAATGATGGGATAGCCGCTCGTCTTTACATACCTGATACCAAAAGACCCGATTGCAAGCAGGAACCCAACGAACACACTTAAAACAATACGCTTTTTAATGTCATTACTCATAATACTAGATTATCGAGCCAATGGTATCAAAAAACCACACTCAAAGCGAGTATGGCTTTTTCCTGTTTACGCCTTTAAAGGCTCCGAAGCGCGTTATCCATTCCCGGCCTTCTTGCGCGAAACGGCATCGAGATGCAGTTTGCGAATACGCAAGTTCTTTGGGGTTACTTCCAGCAGTTCATCTTCACCCAAGTATTCAAGAGATGTTTCCAAGGTCATCACACGTGGCACCACAATCGCCACACTGGAACCGTCACCTTTGGAACGCATGTTGGACAATTTCTTTTCTTTACACGGGTTGACTTCCATGTCTTCCGCTTTGGATGTTTGTCCAATCACCATACCGGCGTAGACTTCCGTTCCAGGACCCACAAACAAATCGCCGCGCTCCTGCAAGTTAGTAAGAGCGTATCCCATGGTAGTTCCGTTCTCCATGGAAATGAGTGAGCCGTGAGGATTGGTGGCGATCTCACCAATTTCGTCGCGATAGCCCAAGAACAAGGTATTCAAAATTCCTTGGCCTTTGGTGTCGGTTAAGAATTCACTGCGATAGCCAATTAACCCACGCGTGGCGATCTCAAACTCCATGTAGGTGATACCGTTCTCCACCCGCATGTCTTTCATCTCCCCTTTGCGCTTACCCATTTTTTCAATCACAATTCCACCGCTCGCTTCTGGCGCTTCAATCGAAACCGCTTCAAATGGTTCCTGGGTGCGACCGTCGACTTCGCGGAAAATCACTTTCGGACGAGAAACTTGAAATTCATACCCTTCCCGACGCATCTTCTCGATGAGAATAGCCAAGTGCAACTCCCCGCGGCCGGAAATAATGAACGATCCTTCACCAACACCCTCTTCCATTTTCAAAGCAACGTCGTTTTGCAACTCGCGTTCCAAACGCTCTTTAATATTGCGAGCGGTCGAATACTCACCTTCCTTACCCGCAAACGGCGATGTATTGACCGAGAAAGTCATCTTCACTGTCGGCTCCTCAATCTTCATAACAGGAAGAGCAATCGGGTTTGCAAAATCGGCAATCGTTTCTCCAATTTCAATAGTTTCAATTCCAGAAAGCACGACGACCTCGCCCGCTTCAGCACTTTCCACTTCACGCTTTCCAAGACCATCAAAAACTTGCACGGCCGTGACCTTGGCAGGTTTCATGATGCCTTCGCGGTTAATATGCATCACTTGCTGGTTAGCTTTGATGACTCCGTTAACCACGCGTCCAACAGCAGAGCGCCCTTTATAGTTGTCATACTGTACATTCACCACTGCCAACTGAAGCGGTTTTGTTGCATCGCCTTCTGGAAGCGGCATGTATTCGACAACAGCATCCAACAACGGAGAGATATCCGTCATTGTGGCCAAATCTGGTACGAGGCCGGCCTTGCCGTTAATAGCCGACGCGTAAATGACCGGGAAGTTTGCTTGTTCTTCCGTAGCTCCCAAATCAACAAACAAATCAAAGGTGTGGTTTAACACCCAATCCGGTCGAGCGGCGTTCTTGTCGATTTTGTTGATGACCACAATCACTTTATGTCCAGCCTCGATAGCTTTCTTGAGCACAAACTTGGTTTGCGGCATCGGACCTTCTTTGGCATCAACTAACAACAAGCACCCATTCACAAGGTTCATGATGCGCTCCACCTCTCCCCCGAAGTCGGCGTGGCCAGGGGTGTCGACAATATTCACCTTAACCCCTTTCCATTGGATGGAAGCGTTCTTGGCAAAAATAGTAATGCCGCGCTCGCGTTCAAGTTCGTTGCTATCCATGATGGTCGTCCCCATGGCGTCGGCATTTCGAAATGTATTGGACTGCTTCAAAAGAGCGTCCACGAGGGTGGTCTTTCCGTGGTCAACGTGGGCAATGATCGCGATGTTTCTAATATTCTGCATAAATGTGTCAGATCGGTTAGCGGGCGGATTATGACCTAAAATTAGCGGATTGTCAAACGTTGGACTAGAATAGGAACACTATGCCGATTATTCTGCTGATCCTTTTGGCCGTTTTTGCCACCACGGGCATTGCCGCTTGGTCGTTTGCCCCATGGGTGCCCATGTGGAAAAAAGACCTTGTTCGCGTCATGCGCTTAGCGGATCTTCAGCCTGGAGAGGTGTTTTACGACTTAGGCTGTGGCGATGGCCGCGTGGTGCTGGAGGCCACGCGAATCGATGGAGTGAAAGCGATCGGTATCGAACTGGCAATGCCGCTTTATGCTGTTTGCCAACTGCGCCGTTTGCTTACCCACAGCCGTGCGCGCTTTCGCTATGGCAATTTGTTCCATCAGTCACTCGCCGACGCCGATGTTATTTATGTCTTCGGTATGCCCGCATCTCTCGCCGATCGGTTAAAGAAAAAAATAGAAACCGAGTGCCGACCAGGCACACGGATCATCTCCTACGTCTTTTTGATCACGGGTTGGACACCTGAGAGTCATGATCGTCCAACAGAAACAGACAACTCTCTTTATCGCTATATTATTTCATGATATACTTATCCACAGGTCGTTTTAATTCATAACGTGGACTCGTTTTTTTTACCGAGGAAAACGAGAAACATTCCTTTCCTATGATGATGGAAAAAATGTGCGGCGTTCACAAGCTCGCCTGGTTGCTTGTGTTCGTTGGCGCCGTCAACTGGGGATTGGTAGGACTCTTCAACTTCAACTTGGTTGAAGCGATTTTCGGCGGCATGCCGGTGATCGTTAGAATCCTCTACATCCTTGTTGGTCTTTCCGGCGTTGCCATGCTTGCCTGCTGCAAGTGTAAAGCGTGTAAGAAATAAGAACGCCGCTCGATCGTGAGCGGTTTTCTTTATCAAAAACGGACGTTGATCGTCCGTTTTTTGATGTAAACATTTTTGATTTACGTTTTCAGTTTGTAGCCGGTGTGAAAAATCCAGCTAGCAATCGAAAAGGTCGCGAGGAAAAAGACAATCGCCACGACTAAGGCAAGAGCGAAAGGGGCGTCGGCGTGACCAATGAACCCGTAGCGGAATCCATCAATCAAATAAAAGACCGGATTGAAACGGGCGATGTGACCCACAACACCCGGAAGCGCGGAGATAGAGAAAAAGACGCCACCCAAATACACGAGTGGGGTCACAATAAAGTTCTGCACCATCGCCATTTGATCAAAGTCGTTAAACAAGGCTCCGCAAATCGTGCCGATCGAAGCGAATGTTCCCCCCAGCAGAAAAGCAAACAATACAATAACTAACGGATGCACAAACGTGACAGGCGCGAAGAAAAATCCGACAAGCACTGTCACCGCACCCACAAGCACGCCACGCAAAACAGAAGCACCAATGTAGGCCACCGCGACTTCAAATCCCCTGAGCGGAATCGTCAGCAACTCTCCAATCGTATTAGTGTACTTAGCAACAATTAATGAACCCATCGGATTTTGCAAGGCGTTCATCATTATGCCCATCGCCGCTAATCCAGGAATCAACGCCGCTAAAAATGTTTGACTTGAACTTCCCTCACGCCCAGCAAAGGCCACGCCAAAAATCATCATGAACAAGGCATTGCTGACTACGGGAGCAATCAAGGTTTGCGTCCAGACCTCGCGAAAGCGCGCGGTTTCTTTTTTGAATACGGTCCAAACACCTAGGGTATTCATAGGAGTGTTTATTTCCCCTCCTGACCGACAGGAGGGGCTAGGGGTGGTCTATCCTTGGTCAAAGACAAGAAGACGTCTTCGAGGCTTGGTTCAATCACCTGGAAGTTGGCCACGGGCAAATCGGCTTTGGCGACAGCTTCGAGCACGGCGCGATACCCATCCTCTTCAAAAGTAAGGACAAGTTCCGTACCGTTACGTTTTGGCGCAAAAGCGGAAAGCACCGATGGAACCTCTTTAATTTCGTTACTCAAGGCAATCGAGAACTGACGAGTCGACTGGAAACGATCTTTCAGTTCATGCTTATGATCAAGCGCCACCAACGTTCCCTGGTTAATGATAGCAATTCGCCCACACAACAATTCCACTTCTTCCAAATAATGCGAGGTAAGAATCACTGTCGTTCCGTTGGTGTTCAATTCGCGCACCAAATCATACAACTCGTGACGCAATTCAATGTCGACGCCCGCCGTCGGCTCATCTAAAATTAACACCTTGGGCTTGTGAATCAACGCTTTGGCGATCATCAAACGACGCTTCATGCCACCAGACAACGCTCGTGGCTTCATTTCTCGCTTGTCCAGGAGCGACAAACGCGTCAGCAACTCCGTCAAATAAGCCTCATCGATAGGCAATCCGTAGTAACCAAATTGAAATTTCAACGTATCCTCAACCGTAAAAAATGGATCGAAGGCCACTTCTTGCGGCACCACACCAATCAAATATTTTAACCCTGATGGATCTTTATCTAAATCAACTCCCAAGACCGACGCGCTCCCTTCTGTTTTTCCAACCGTTCCGGCCAAAATGTTGATGAGTGTAGACTTCCCCGCTCCGTTTGGTCCCAACAAGCCAAAAAACTCGCCCTGTTCAATAGAAAAACTCACACCTTTCAAAGCATGTACCGCACCACGTTTACCAGTGTAGGTTTTCTTCAAGTTGTCGATTTGTAATGCACGTGTCATAGCGTCAACGAGTATACACAGCAATGGGAAATTCGTAAACGATCTGCTATACTTGTGGTCATTCAGGAGGAATATGACAACAGCACAAGATATCTTTCACGTCTTTCTCAAGCACATCCGCCCACATAAATGGACGTATGTGCTCATTATTGTCTTTGTGGTCGGCGCGGAAGTCTTAGGAATGACCGCCCCGCTCTTCTACAAAGAATTCTTTGATCTGTTATCCACGCACGATGCCAATGCAGCGACAGGAGGAACGCTGCGCGGAATTCTTTTCATTATTCTCGCTTTTCATTTGAGTCAATGGTTCATTCGCAGCTCTGCCGACCGCCTAAACATTCATTTGGCACCAAAAATAATGGTGCGTTTGGAACAATCAGCATTTGGATACCTGCTTGGCCACTCCTACACTTTTTTTTCTAACAGCTTTACGGGATCACTGACGAGAAAAGTAAAACGCTTATCTAATGCCTTCGACACGATAAACGATAACGTGTTATGGACGTTCCTTCCCACAACCACAGTCATCATCAGTGCAATTGCCATTCTTTCCTCTCGCAACATTTGGATTGCCTTAGGATTGCTAGGTTGGGTTCTGCTTTATGTGACGGCTAATTACCGATTTTCTCTTTGGAAACTCCCCTTCGACGAAGTGCGATCAACGGCGGATTCTACAACCAGCGCCGTCATCGCTGACAGTTTAACCAACAGCACGAACATTAAATTGTTTTCCAGCTTATCCCATGAAGAAGCGCTATTTGCCACAACCACGGAACGGTGGCGCAAAGCAGCGACACGATCATGGGGATTAAGCCAAGGCAGCGAAGCCACCCAGTGGATGTTGATGATTATTTTGGAAGTTGGCGTGATGTTCACCGCCGTACATTTTTGGACGCAAGGATTACTGACGGTGGGAGATTTCGCTTTACTGCAAAGTTATCTCATTTCCGTGTTTATTCGCGTTTGGGATTTGGGACGCACGATTCGCCGCACCTACGAAGCGGTAGCCGATGCCAAAGAGATGGTGGAAATTATGCAAACGCCGCATGAAGTACGCGATCGACGTGGAGCGAAACTTCTCAAGGTAAAACACGGACAGATCGCCTTTAAGAACGTCTTTTTCCGCTATGGGAAAACCTCGCGCCAAGTTCTCGATGGGCTTACGTTAACGATTCGGCCAAAAGAAAAAGTCGCTCTCGTTGGGCCATCAGGCGCGGGCAAGTCGACGGTGGTCAAGTTGATTCTCCGCTTCCACGACATTCAAAAAGGCAACATCTTGATCGACAACCAACCGATCACCAAAGTGACGCAGGATTCTTTGCGTGATGCCATCGCCATGGTGCCACAAGACCCCGTGCTCTTTCATCGCACCCTCATGGACAACATTCGCTATGGCCGTCGCGACGCCAGTGATGCAGAGGTGATCGCAGCAGCTAAACAAGCGCACTGCCACGAGTTCATTTCTCAACTGAGCGAAGGCTACAACACCTTTGTTGGCGAACGCGGCATTAAACTCTCCGGCGGCGAACGCCAGCGCGTAGCCATTGCGCGAGCTATTTTGAAAGACGCGCCGATCTTGATTTTAGACGAAGCAACTTCGAGTTTAGACTCTGAGTCTGAACAGCTGATTCAGTCTGCCCTAACGGAGCTCATGAAAAACAAAACAACGATCGTCATCGCCCATCGTCTCTCTACCATTCTTAAAATGGATCGCATAGTGGTAGTGAACAAAGGGAAAGTCGTTAGTCAAGGCACGCACGCGGCATTGATCAAAAAAGACGGCATCTACAAAACACTGTGGGAGATTCAGGCGGGAGGGTTTATTGAGTAAGAAGCTTTAACGTTCTTTGCTCCGTCAAAGAACGTGGGGGGGTGATACCAACAGGCTGAGGCTCGCTGACCCCCTCTTTTCCTCCTCGGCACACATTGGCGAGAAGCCTGCGTGCGAAAAGAGAACTCGTCAGCTCGCTATCGCCTGTTGGTCTTACGGGCAAGGGGCGACCCGGACACGCCCGGGGCAGACGTTGCTCCGCAGAGCAGAACAGCCGACCAACGGTTCAAGCGACGGGCGGAAAGTCGGACAACAGATTCAAATAAACACAGACCTTGCAGGTCTGTGTTGTGTTCTGAGCTCGAACCACTGGGTTGTTTCTTTAGGCCTTCTGCTCAAGGACAACGTCTGCCCTGGACGTGGAAGGGGCGCTCTACGCTGTCTTCCGCAAGCTTACAAGCGTTGAGGTAAAAATCCCTAACATCGTTAATTGAGAAGAAAGACAAATAATGCACCAGGCGTGCAACACAAAGGCTTCAAGACCCGTGAGATACAAGG
>CAZPQJ010000012.1:0-26836 GCA_964588955.1 uncultured Gammaproteobacteria bacterium | reverse complement strand
ATTGTTCCGCATGAGCCGGAGAAAAACTTCGGCCGGATGGAAGCCTTCGTTGCCCGTGCCGCCAAAAAGGGCGCGGATGTGGTTGTCTTTCCCGAGGACTGTGTGATGGGATCCATTTTTGGAGATCTCACAAAACTCGACACCACCCACGCGGCGCGGGATCGCTTTCGTGAACTCGCCAAGAAATACACGGTCGATATTGTGAGCGGCACGCGGATGGAACACACGTCCGATGGCGACTTCAGTGTGAGCTACTACATAAACAAGCACGGCGAAGTCCTTGGGCGCTATTGTAAAAATCATCTCTATCCGTCGGAACGCGCGTTTTTGAAGCCTGGCACCGAGGCACCAGTGTTTGACACTGCCTACGGCAAAGCGGCGATCGTCATTTGCTGGGACATGTTGTTCCCGGAAATCTTTCAGCGTCTAAAAGCGCAAGGCGTGCAAATTATTTACTGCCCAAGTTACTGGAGCCGCGAGATTGCCGATAAGGCACAGATCCGCGATCGACTGTCGGAAGAACATCTCCTCGACGCCCTCTCGCTCACACGGGCGGTCGAGACAAATAGCGTACTCGCCTATTGCAACGCCGCGGGTGTCGTCCGTAACCCCAACGGCAGCGTGGACACGCTCATTGGCCACTCGCAGATCGTGATGCCTTGCCGCGGAGTTCTCAAACGAGCCCCGCACCATCGTGAGACCATGCTCGTCCAAGAAGTTCACTTTGACGGACTTGAAACGTCAAAAAAGATCTATCATGAATAGGCCGATTCGTGCTAAAATGATTGTCTATGAAACTTGTTTTTGCTACCCACAACACGGGAAAAGTGGAGGAGATGCGGACATTACTAAGCGACACAAACATTGAGGTTTTAAGCGCGGACGAGGCAGGGGTGTATGGAGACGTGGTCGAAGACGGGCAAACGTTTGAAGAAAACGCTCTAAAAAAAGCCAAGTATGTTAGCCGCGTTGCCAGCGCCTGGGCTGTGGCGGATGATTCCGGCTGCTGCATCGATGCGTTAAATGGCGAACCAGGCATCCACTCGGCGCGCTGGGCCGGGGTTGAGGCCAGCGACGAGCAGATTGTTCAACACACCCTAGAAGTCATGAAAGACGTGCCCGAAGGCAAACGCCAAGCGCACTTTCAAACCTCCCTCGCTCTAGTGGCTCCCGACGGACGCACGCGATTGTTCGAAGGGCGCGTCAACGGCAACATTACTCTTAAACCAAAAGGTCAACCACGCGCCAAACTCCCCTACGACGCCATTTTCGTGCCGGTGGGTCATGACCACACCTTCGCCCAAATGTCTCTTGCCGAAAAAAACGCCATGTCGCATCGTGGCCGTGCCTTTGCCCAACTCAAAGTCTTTTTGAAAACACTTGAGTAACTATGAATCAGAAAACGTTCACCCGGACACTGGCGATTGAAGGAGCCATCAAAAACGGTTCGGCAATTATCTTAGCGGCTCTCGCCTATCCAACACTCTCTAAAGCGCTCTCCACCATTAACGCCGCGGATCTCTCAAACTTCTTGTTCATCATTAGCATTCTTCTGGTCACCGTTTGTTTTGCCAACTTTGCCTTCACCTACGAAAAGGCCAAAATGAAGTTGATGCACGGTCGCCTTTTTGCCCACACCACGACATTTATTTTCATGCTGCTCATTGCCACCATGCTCGAAAGCGTCGCTTATGGCATGCACGTGGTGTATCCATCCTTGTCGATTATTATCACCCCCATGACTGCAGCGCTGTACCTTGGACTTGCCATGTACGATTTCTGGGACTTGCTGCGCGTGGAATTGCCGGAATAATCTATGCACGAAGAGATTGAACAACTTAAGCACGAACTTGATCAAATCCGCGATCGCAATCGACAGGTAGAAGCGGATAAGGCATGGGAGACAAGTCGCTTTCGTGTTGGTGCTTTGTGTGTCATTACCTACATCGTGGCGAGCTTGGTTATGAAAGCCATCGGCGTTCATCAGCCACTCACAAACGCCCTCATTCCAACACTTGGTTATTTCCTTTCCACCCAATCGCTGCCCATGATTAAACGCTGGTGGATTGCTTCGCGACGCAAGTAACTATGGACATCACTCTAAAAAAGCCACTGGCCGATAATCCGCGCAACATTCTCCGCCGAGCCGGATACTCGGAGCACTACGATCCACGGGCACGGAAAACAAGTTATGCCTTACGCCTGGGCTCTGGCCGCTATCCCCGCTTTCATTGTTATATAAAAGAGACGCTAGAGACGGTTGGATTTAGTTTGCATATTGATCAAAAAGAAGCCAGCTACGAAGGAGCGGATCATATGCACTCGGGTGAATATGAGGGCAAGCTGGTAGAAGATGAAATGGGACGCATTCGCCGTTGGGCGGGAGCACCAGCCGAAGGCACGACATCTTCAAACAACACACCACGTCGAGCCGTGCCAATTGCCAAAAAAGCAGACGAAGATGCTGGACCCGCACTTCCCTCCTCGCATTCGAGACCCCCGCAGAAACGCCGTTTTTTTCAAAGACTGTTTGGCGGACACAATGAAGACGAAAATTAAAAGCGAAGATCCCGGCCGCACGCACTGCGACCGGAAATCTTTTTTGCGTTGACGTCCGCTAGAGAACGCGGATCGTCGGAAGGAGCGAGCAGTCGGTGCGGTGATAGGGGCCGCGGGCGGGCAGGACGAGATCGCGTCCGCCGGTCGCCAACTGGCGATAGACCTGGTACGGCACCCGGTAGCTGCCGAGGCCGTCGTCGTAGGACCCCTTGATGACCGTGACCCAGGAGTACTCCGGAAGGAGTACGACCGGGAGACGCTGGACCGGATCCGCGCGACGGATGGCCGGAGCGAGACGCTCGAGGCGGGCCTTCAAGTCCGGACGTGCAAGCATCTGCTGCAAGGCGTAGAGCGCTTCGTGGGTGACCACGGAGCCCATCGCCTCCTTGTGGCATTCAACGTGCGTGCACAGGCGCACGGAGAAGCCAGAAGCGAACGGATCATCCCCCGGCTGCATGGTGGCCTTGAGGATGTTGTTGAGCCAGGCAGCGACCAGACGATGGGTGCCGTCTGTATCGTTGCCGTGCTCGTCGACCACGATCGGAGCAAACCCGCGGTCGTGCAGCGTTTCGATCTCGGCAACCAGGCGCTCGAGCACCACGAGCTCGGTACAGTGCAGGCGCGGCAGAGCGAGCCAGCCGGTCTCGAGCCAACGTTCTTCGTAGAACCCTGCGCCGGTGGGTTCGATCCCGAGCGAGCGGGTGAACTGGATACGCGAGAGCAAGCTCTCGAGCTCGAAGAAGTAGGCGAGCCAGTTCTTCTTCAGGGAGTGGGTGCGGTAGAAGGCGGTGGCGACTTCAGCGAGCTCAAGCGAATCCTCCGTGAAGCCGTGCGGATCTTCGCCGGCCCAAGCCAAACGGATGAGATGGAAGATCCGTTCGAACGGAATCGGGTCCTCCTGCAGGAGCGCCTGCACTTGCCCGGCGAACCAGGTGAGGAACGACTCGGCTTCGTAATCGAAGAGGTAGTCCGCACGCGGGTGCATGTGGACTTCCCGCAGAACCGGCTGTTCCACGCCCCAAGTCCAGTCCGGTCGCTTGGGCAGCGGCACAACGGTGAAACACGGAAGGCGCACACGATCCGCGAACGGCCCCATGGACGGGTAGCCATGCGGCATCGTAAGCAAGTGACGGAAGCGAGCGATGGCGAGCGAGCCCACGTAGATCTCCCCGTGCGGGTGCGGCAGATGGCTGCCGGGGAAGCTAGAGGGAAACGGATCTTGAACGGATCCGAAGGCGGCCGAAGCGAGCCGTCGGGCGTAGAAGGCAGTCCACGCCTCATGCGGAACGAAGCCGGTCGGGAGCCTGAGCGGCACCGGACACGACATCGGCCCATCGAGCAGTTCCCCAGCTTCTTCCGTGCCGGGAAGCACGTGAATCCGCTTGAGCGCCTCGTAACGCCCAACATCCGTGCCCACGAACGACATTCCACCAAAAGCAGAGAAAATCATCAGAACCACCATTCACGAGAGTTGTGTTCACTCACGAATCAACGGTCAACTCGCGAGTGCATCACACGCCTCATGAACACTGTTCACGTTCCTCGTCGGTCAAAATAACATCAAGAACAGATGTTAAACGGACGTCTTCCACAAATGCATCAGCGCCTTCCCGCACGTTTTGTCGTGCGGCCACGCCACCAAATCCAACAAACATGTCGGCAACGCCTTTGCACGCCAAGTCCGTAGAACCATCTCCGATCATGACGCACGGATCTGTTGGATGCCGATATCGACCAAGCATGACGGCCTTGCCATTCCCTTTCACGAGCGGTGAACTCTCATCAATCCCAATGTAATTCCCCGCCTCATCAAAAAAGAGCTCTCCGGCCAACACCTGCTGCTGTGGCACACCACACAAGGCAGCAATACCATCAACAACTTGATGGAAGTTGGATGTCAAAATCCACACGCGTTTTCCCAACGTTTGCAGCGTGGCAATCGTTTCTTGCGCGCCAGGAACAAGCAACTCGGGAAGTGCGCGATGAAAGGTATCAAGAAGCGCTTGGGTAGGATTTACCATCGCCATTTTTCTTGCCAGCACGCCTTCCAACGGGATTTCGCCGTTCATGGATGCTTCCGTTAAGGCAGCAACGTCTTTGCCCACACCCTGCTGTTCTGCCAGCCAATCCAAACTCTCCACGCGAATAAGCGTGCTATCACAGTCGAAGAAGATGTCTTTATAGATCATAGGTTGCATAAAAAAATCGCGACCCCCTTGAGGGCCGCTTGCATGATGACAACAAGCAATCCCTCAACAAAGGGTCGTATCCGTCGTATCGGTGGTGCGATAGATGCGTTGCATAACGGGGTTAGTATAACAATGGGAAAAATGTTGTCAAACACAAACGCGGGGATAACCCCGCGTTTGTGTTTGACACGATAATCTTACTTAGCAAGTTCGGCATCGACAGCCGCTTTAAGGGTGGCATACGGAACCGCGCCGGAAATTAACTGACCGTTAATGAAGGTGGCTGGGGTACCGCTAACTCCGGCAGCAGAACCAGCTGCTTCTTGCGAATCAATTAAATCGTCATATTTTCCGGAAGAGAGACAGCTCGTGAAGGTCGAAACGTTGAGTCCCAAATCCGTTGCCGTTTTAATGTAGAAGTCTTCGCCCAGGTCTGCTTGGTCGCTATACATAGCGTCGGCAAACTCCCAAAACTTCCCCTGCTCGCTGGCGCACTCGGAAGCCACGGCGGCTGGCTGCGCGTTCTCGTGGAAAGACAATGGGAAGTGACGGAAAACCCATTCAACTTTGTCGCCGTATTCGGTCATTAACTTTTCCATGCTGGGATGGTGGCGCACGCAGTACGGGCATTGGAAATCTGCATACTCAACGAGCACAACTTTGGCATTTTTGCCGCCACGAATGTGATCGGCGTCGGTCACGGCTGGAAGAGCAGCTTTAGGTGCCGCAGCGGTAGGAGTCGGTGTTGGTTTAACCGTGTTCGCTACAACGGTATTCGCTGCCGCGGTATTTCCGGCCGCCACGGCAGTCAAACCACCGCGACTTAACAACGTACCACTCGTAAGTAACGAAAGCAGGGCCACACCACTCACGAACCCAAAGACGAACATCAGTTTCGGGTTACCGTTCTCGAACCAGGACTTGTTCTCGGACATAGGAATAAATTTAGCACGTGGATTCCTCCGGTTATTAAATCAGGGAAGCGGGATAAGTGTATCATAGCGCCCGTTTGCGGCACAACGGGCACGAAAATTCATTATCTGACTACCATATACACCTCTTGACGATAATGGTTTCCACGTCTACACTCGCACCGGCATTCCGCCAACCCTTCCGGAGTTCCCATGCGCCTTCCCATCATTTACCCCGACACGAATCGTCTCTACCTCCCCGAGTACGCGAAACTGGCTGATCTCTGGGTCTGCCACCGCTTTGACCCCGAACAAGGTCTGGGGAGCGTGGACAAGCGCCTGTACAGCAACCTCCACGTGATCGTCCTCCTCCACGACCAACTCTACGTGATCGTCAATGATCACCAAAGCCTGCGCCGGGGTCAGTACCTGGTTCGCAACGAGTGGCTGGGCGAAGAGCTGGAGCTCGACGAGTCGCTGTTCCTTCTCTACGACGACTTGGGCGACATGCTGGCGGGCAGCCTGCACACCAAGAACAAGTACCGATTCATCCGTGTGCCGCGCCTGCAACAACTCGGCTCCCATGCCCGCACGGTGGTCTGCCAGTCGTTCGCGGGACCGATCAAGCACGCGACGGCGCTCGAGGTGGAAGCATTCGTTCTGCAGAATGCCGCGCGAGCCAACGACGAACTTCGCGAAGCCTTCGATCGACTCTACCTGATGGTCAGCGACGAAGACAGGCACGGTAGACCTGATCGTCGTCGCAAGACGTTGATGGGCGAAGCCGTGATGAACACGGTGGAGGATCAACTCGCCGACATCCGCGACACCTCGGTGCTGATCGAAAGCCGCATCGGTGTGGCTCTCGAGCGACACAAGCAGATCATCGGGGTTCTTGAACGGCTGTCGATGGTGTTGAAAAACCGCCTCGACTCCGCCATCGACATGACCCGGTTGGGGGACTACGCCTGGGAACTCGAACAGGAGTTCCGCCATCTTGGGGTCATCGTCGATCGACCCTACGTGCATGTGGTGAATCACCTGATCCGCGAACTGCCCGAAGCGGCCAAACTCTTCCGTGTGGAAAAAGGAGGAAACCGGGCAGCGATCAATCGGCCGCTGGAAATCCTCAAGACTGGCTACCTGGCTCTGCAGTTCGTTCTGGCGGTTTATCCCCGCCTGTTCGATCTGCGACTGGGCCTGGCCACGCTCGTCGATCGGAAAGAGACGCTGAGCGATCGCGATCGCGGCGACTATTTGGCCGAAATCAGCAGCATCATCCGGGTGGTCCAGCGCTACAACTGCGACGATCGCCTGCAGGGTGCCAAGCAGGCCGCACCGGTGCTCCAAGCACTTGAGTCAGCCGAAGCCCACATCACCGACTGGGACATTGTCACGGCGTATCTGGAAATCAAACACGCCAGCAAACGCGCCGTCTGATCAACCCCGACCGATTCTCTCCAACGCCCGCGGTGGTTCTCACCGCGGGTTTCGTGCTTTCTTTAAAAGAATTCCTCCAATAATCACGAGGACGAGTGAAAAATAGTGCGCCGGAGTGAGTCCAACATACCGCACGTCGGCGATACGTAAGAAGTCCAACAGAAATCTTGTGATGCCATACCACAAGCAGAACAGAATCAAATACCATCCTTGGCGAACGTTGTGCTTGGCCATCCACAAAAAAACGAGAAATACCATTAGTCCGTCGACGGCCTCGTATAATCCCAAATCATGCCGTACGCCATCGGGATACTTCACCCCCCCAACAAACGAAGTGAGCGTGCCCGGATGATCATGAATCAAAAAACAGCCAATGCGGCCAATAGCGATGCCGAGCGGCAAACCAAAAATGGTCGCATCGGCGTAGGCGTGCAAGTCGAGTTTGTGGCGTTTGAAATAAACGAGTGAAGCGAGCATGGCACCAACAAATCCGCCAAACATGCTCATCCCTCCGTGCCAAACAGCGACAACTTCCAACGGATGCGTCCAAAAGTAGGCGGGGTCGTAAAAAACCACGTGAAACAAACGAGCAAACACCATCGAAGCGATCACGATCCAACCGGCCAAATCGTAAACGTGTTTTTCGTGCAATCCACGGCGTCGCGCCATCCAGGCGGACGCGAGCGCGCCACAGAAAAATCCTAAAGCCACAAACAGGCCCCACACCTGTATAGGCACGGGACCAATCGAAAATGTTTCCCAAGAAAAATACGGGATCATACTACAATGCTCCCAAAAGTTTTAAGGCGCGTTCATATTCTTTCACTGCCGCGTAGGCTTGCGAAGACTTCAAACGGAAATCCGGTTCGTGCACCACATTGTTGCGCAAACTATGCGCCCAGCGCACGCGCTTCAATTCGTAGAATTTATTTTGGGCAAACTTCAAGCGAAAGGCCATCGTCTCCCCTGGCAGATGCATCGCTTTCAACACAAAGTCGAGCAAATTATCTGCTTCAATCACCGCCAAGCGCGCGCCGTCGGGTGAGGCAAGCATCGCCGTGATCCGCTGCCAGCGCTTGCGCATTTGTTCACGATCAAGTTCGTGGGCGCGGCGGGCGAGCAAACGATGAATGAAGCGCAGAGAAAAACGGAGAAAGAGAGAAAGCAGGAGAAAAAGAAAAACAACGCCGCCAAGAATCCAAGCGGCGGTTTGCCAATCAATAAAGAACAACGACTGCATAGTTACCGCGCCTCCCAGGGACTCAAGGTGTGCCAATCAGTGATCGACTGATAAAAATGTCCTACTTTGAAAAGCGTTGCTTCATCGAACGCCTTGCCAATCAACTGAAATCCTACCGGCAAACCATGGGCAAATCCACAGGGCACAGACATACCCGGCAAACCAGCCAAACTCACCGAAATCGTAAAGATATCCGCCAAGTACATCGCCAACGGATCATTAAACTTCTCGCCCAACGCCCAGGCTACGCACGGAGACGTAGGGGTTAATAGAACATCAGCGTGTTTGAAAGCTTCTTCAAAATCACGACGAATAAGCGTGCGCACTGCCGCCGCTTTTTTATAAAAAGCGTCATGATAACCGGCAGAAAGCACAAACGTACCAAGCATAATGCGGCGTTTGGTTTCTAAACCAAATCCTTCACCGCGAGTCATTTTGTAGGTATCCGTCAGTGCCGGGGCGGTCGAGCGGGTGCCATAACGCATGCCGTCGAAGCGCTCCAAGTTGGTGGAAGCTTCTGCTGGCTGAAGAATATAATAGGCTTCTAAAGCAACAGACGTATGTGGAAGACTAATCTCGACAACCTCGGCGCCGTGGCTCTCCAACAGTCGGATGACGTCACGTACACGCGCTTCGACTTCTGGATCCATGCCGTCAATGAAGTACTCTTTGGGAATACCAATGCGCACCCCCTTCACATCTTCGAGTCCAAGCAATGCAGCAACGGTTGTTTCTGTAAGAGGCACGCTTGTTGCGTCCATGGGATCTTTACCTTCAATACTTCGCAAAAGTGTCGCTGCGTCGTCCACGGTTCGGGTAAGTGGACCGATTTGATCGAAACTGGAAGCGTCAGCGATAATTCCATAACGGGACACGCGGCCGTAGGTCGGCTTTAACCCCACAACCCCGCTCAAACTACCCGGCTGACGAATGGAACCACCCGTATCAGACCCAAGCGCGCCCGGCAACATGCGACCAGCCACCGCGGCAGCGGATCCGCCAGAGGTGCCACCCGGAACTTTCGTCAAATCCCAAGGGTTGCAGGTTGGACCGAAATGGGAGTTCTCCGTAGAAGAACCGAAAGCAAACTCATCCATGTTAGTGCGGCCGAACAAAATCGCTCCCGCCTCTTTGAGCCGTCGCGCCACCGTAGAGTCATACGAGGAAACATAACGATCGAGAATTTGTGATCCCGCCGTAGCTTTCTTTCCTTCGATCATGATCAAATCTTTGACGCCAATGGGGATCCCTGCCAACTCGGGCAACTCCTCGCCAGCCGCGCGCTTTTTGTCAATCACTCGCGCTTGGGCGAAAGCGTCGTCTTCAAACACCTCTAAAAACGCATGCACGTCGCCGTCATGTTTTTTGACCATCTCCACATGCGCCGAAACCAAATCTTTGGCGGAGATTTCTTTGCTCATGAGCAACCGCTTGGCTTCTTCAATCGTCAATGCTGTTAATTCCATATTATTCCGTGCGCTCTTCAAAAATTCCTGGCACCGACAACGCTGGACCAACACTCTTAGGGAAAGCTTCCAAACAGCGCCTGTGGGTTTCTTCCGGGCAAGCCACGACTACGTCTTCACGCCACACGTTGCGCAAATCGGTCATGGACATGTTCGCAGAGATCCCAGAGGTATCTACTTCGGCGAGTTTGCCAACGTAAGTTAAAATCGTCTCCAGCTGGGGAGCAATAATCGCCTTTTCTTCTTCGGTTAAATCCAGCCGCGCCAGGTCGGCCAAATGATCAATATCGACAACAAGTTTGTTCATATTCACCGCTTTAGCATACGTAAAAATTCGTCCTCGGTCAACGTTTTCACCCCCAACATTTTAGCTTTGTCGAACTTCGATCCCGGATTCTCCCCCACCACCACATACGACGTCGATTTCGAGACGGACTCGGCCGGGTCGCCGCCAAGAGCACGAATCTGCGCTTTGCCTTCTTCGCGGCTGAGCGAGGAAAGTGTGCCCGTCAACACAAACGTCAGTCCGCTCAACGGCCCTTTGGCCTTGGCTGCAGCCTTTTGGATCTTGACGCCGTTTGCTTGATAAGCCGCGATGAGTTCTCGATGCCGCGCGTCGGCAAGGTAATCGACAATGCTTCGAGCGACAATTTCACCGACACCTTCAATTTGGGACAGCTCCTCGGTCGAAGCCTTCGTCAAGCGATCGATCGAGCCGAAGGATTCTGCCAAAAGCATCGCCGTTTCCTCACCCACGTGACGAATGCCAAGCCCCAATAAAAACTTATCCAAAGTGATCTCTTTTTTCGACTGAATCTCTGTCACCAATTTGTTGGCACTCACGTCAGCAAAACGCTCGAGCCCAAGCAAATCTTCCACCCGCAAGGTGAATAGCTCCGCCGGCGACTGCACCACCTTGTTGTCCATGAGTGCCGCCACAATGGCCGGACCAATGCCATCAATCCCGAAAGCGCGGGCGGCATGCAGCAACGCTTCCCGCTCTTGAGCGAAGCAGCGCTTGTTGGAACAAACAATCGCCACTTCCCCTTCGCGACGTTCCACAGCGGAACCGCACACCGGGCAATGCGTCGGCGCCACAAGCGCTTTTGATCCTTTCGGCCGCAAATTTTTTAACACCTCTTTCACTTTAGGAATAATGTCTCCCGCCTTGTACAAAATGACTGTGTCGCCAACGCGCACGTCGAGGCGTTCTATTTCATCAAGATTATGCAACGAAGCATGCGTGACAGTCGTACCAGCAATAAACGTTGGACGCACCACCGCCACCGGAGTCAACGCGCCCGTACGACCCACGAACCATTCCACGTTTTCTACCACCGTGGTTGCCTCTTCCGCCGCAAACTTCCAGGCCACCAATCCGCGAGGAGTTTTTCCCACCACGCCTAAATCTTCATACACGCGATTATCATTAACGCGAATCACCGTGCCATCAATCCAGTAATTCAACGTCTCTCGACGCTTCTGTGTGGACTGCCAAAATGCCTCCACCTCTTTTGGATCCTGGGCGACGCACACCAATGGATTAACAGGGAATCCCAACTCTTTAAGTATCTCCCACTCCTGCGCATGCGTTGTTTGACCAAGATCGGTGACCAAATCCCAAGCAAAAAAGCTGAGTGGACGACTCGCGGCCACTGCCGGATCCAATTGACGAATTGCCCCAGCCGCAGCGTTGCGCGGATTAGCAAACGTCGGCTCCCCCGCTTTGGCTAATCGCTTGTTCAACGCTTCAAAGGCCTTGATCGGAAAGTAGATTTCCCCGCGCACCACGACATCTCCTCCCCTTACCAAGGGGAGGCTGGGAGAGGTCTGCAATGCGAGCGGCACCGCCTCGATCGTCTTCACATTTTGCGTGATATCTTCGCCAATGAGTCCATCCCCTCGCGTCGATGCCGTTTCCAATAAACCATTTTTATAAACAAGTTCGATCGCGAGGCCGTCGAGTTTGACCATGCAAAAGAGGGAGAGGGCGGGAGTGGCTGAGTGGCTCGTGGTTAGGGACAACTTACGGACACGCTCGTACCATGCCGTGAACTCTTCCGGCGAAAACACATCTTCCATGGAGAGCATGGGCTTCACGTGCTTCACTTTCACAAACTTGGCTAACGGTTTTCCGCCCACGCGCTGGGTTGGCGAATCCGCCGTGATCAAATCCGGAAACTGCTGTTCAAGCTGATACAACTCGTGTTTAAGCGAGTCCAACGCCGCCTCCGAGATCGTCGTTGTATCGAACACATGGTATTGCGTACGATGGAAATCAATCTCTTTGCGGAGTTTTTCGATGCGAATTTTTGCTTCGGACTTGGTCATACGGGACGGGAGCCTTTTAAGAGATCAGGGTAGGGGGCAGGATTTAGAGATATGGAGAGATTTGGTATCTCTTTTCGACTGGTCAAAACAACTCGTTTGAACACATTTTTTACTCATCCCGCTAAACTTTTGATGAACACAAAATGTCGTCAAACGAGTTGTTTTTCTAGATCAGGAAAGATACCCCATATACCACTGAATGATTTTTTCACCCCACAGCATCGCCACAAACGTGCCAATTCCAAGAAACGTTCCAAACGGCACAGCACTTTCAATCTTTTTATGCTTAAAAAGGATCAGCCCGATACCGACAAATCCGCCAAACATGTAGCTGATCAACAACGCCAACAACACAACTTGCCATCCAAGCAGCAACCCCATCACCACGCCAAGTCGAATATCTCCCCCGCCAATCCAACGCCCTTTTGAAACCATAAACTGCACCAAGAAAAATCCGCCAACCATCACCGCGCCGATCAGCATCGAGACTATACTTAGCGAGCCAATCCACACATTCATCACCAACGCCACCACCATCGCCGGAATGGTAAATCGATCAAGAATGTAACTGAACTTAAGGTCGTAAACAAAAACAACAACGAGAAAAACAGTCATCAACAAATTGCGAATGAGAAGCAGCGCGTTCGACGCATCCACAAGACCCGCAACGGCAAACAAAGTGGCTGTTGCAAGCTCCACGGCAGGACCGTGCCAGCGAATCCGCTTGACCCCCAGGTGGGTACGAAAAACAAAGACGTTCACTAAACGCCCAACAATTAAGCCAAAAACCGCTAACAACAGGATCTGCATGTAGGGCTAGTATAGCAAAAAACAAACCGCCCGGCGACTATGCTTAGCGCCGGACGCTTTGAAGGAGGAGCTCCTCGACCTCTTCGTGAAAGAGTTCTTGCTTCTGTTCCGCGCTCAATTCCATGCTGTCAATGGAATCGTGCACAAGTTGGATTTGAATGCGCAATTCTTGAGGAATCTGCTTAGCGCGTTCCTGCATTTCTTCCATGCGGCGATGCGCCAACATCAACTCAAATTGTTGTCGCGCGCTGGCGTCTAAAATAATTACGCGATGCACTTCTTCCATTCCACGTTTCATGACAAACAACGGATGCCCTTGGCTCACGCTAGGGCTATCATACGCGTACACCCCGGTGCCGACCAAAAAAACCACAACCACAACAACCACGGGCACCGTTGCCAACTTCCAATGCAACCCGCGATCGCTCGCGGGATACGTTTGTTCAAAAGCCTCGGCCAGCTCCGCACGCAAGTGGGCGCGAAAAGCGCGATCCGGACTGGCCGTGCGCGCACAGGTACGAAGTTGTCGACGCAAGCTAAACATACTGGTTTCCTTTGGCAAGCTCTGGCATTTTGGCCTCAACCAAGGCGCGCAGCTTCTTCATTACCCGATGCGTTTCCACTTTCAACGCTCCGGCGGAACGATTCAGCAACTCACCCATTTCTTTATAGTTATATCCAAGTAAATACTTGTACTCAATGAGCTGACGATCTTTAGGATCGAGCTGAGACAACAATTCTTTCATGTTGAATCCAAGCTCGGTGGCGATCATCTCCTCCCGACCATCCGCGCCAACCAATAGCGGTGCCAACTCGTCGACATCGGCATTCTGTTTTAAGTCGCGCCAGTAGTTGGCTAGGCGATTACGCGTGATCGTCATAATCCAGGCCGAAGTCGATTTCGACGGATCATAGGTGGCGAAATGCTTCAAGGCACTCATGAAGATTTCGCTGGTCAAATCCTCGGCCACTTCCCGTTTGCCGCCCAACCGAAAATAGAGATAGCGATAGACGCGATCGACATGGCTTTGGTAAAAAGCTTGAAAATCGGATTTATGCATAGAACGGAGGATTTCTCCGTCAATGTAGTATACACCAAATAGCCAAAAGTGTTAGGAAAAACACGAACGCGGCCCGAGTGCAGGCCGCGCGGAAGGATTGTCGATCAGTAGAGATATTGCTGGGGAGCGAACCGGTTCGCCGACCACTCATCCGCGACGATGTAGTTGACGGCAAGCCACAGACTAACCTCTAGTTCGCTTGCGAAAGCGAAACCCATCCAGGGAGACTCCCGCCACAGATCGGAGCGGACAGCCACGATCAGAAAACCAGACTCCGCGCGCGGTGAAAGGTAGATTTCCTTGTCCACTCGGCGCGACTCGGCGACGCGAATACTCCGATGGGTCAACACCCGAATCACGAAGCCGGATCCAAAGTTGGCGATCACTTTGCCCACACTAGCGTCGATGCCAGCGCGAGGGAAGTTTTCACGGAAGTTCATCCACACCTCTGCCCCACGCCGCGCACACCGAAGGAGCTGATTGAAGAACCTGCGGTCACTGTCCGGGTTGACGTTCACGGTGCCGCGCAAGTCCCCGTCTTCATCAACAGTCACGGACACTTCCCCCAGTCTTCGGGTGAAGTGCTCGGCGGCGTCGACCAACGCGTTGATGATCTCTTGAGGAACCGGTTCGGATGTGAAGGGCGTCAAGACGACCGAGAACGACGCGGTGAGACGCACACGAAAACCGACAGTGAACCGAAAGACTTCGCGCATGGGTACCCCTTGGTTCAGGGTGAAAAAACACTAGCGGGAATCCTGGCGCAGGTCAAGCTCCTCCAGTAAGCGCCTCTGTTCTTTGCTCAACTTTTTCGGAGTCAACACCCGCACGGTAACATGCTGATCTCCTCGCCCGCCGCGCACGGGAACGCCTTTGCCGCGCAAACGGAACTCGGTGCCACTTTGCGTGCCGGCAGGAATGTTCAACGAAACAGGACCGTCAACGGTATCAGCATCGACCGTGTCTCCAAGCGCCGCCTGAGTGAAACCAATCTCAACCGTGGAATAAATCGTCGACCCTTGGCGTTCAAAACGCTTGTCCGGCGCCACGTGCATGCGCAGCAGCAAATCACCCGGCTCTCCCCCTTTCATCGCCTCCCCCTCGCCACGCACCCGCACCATGTTGCCATCATCCACGCCGCCAGGAATATTCACGGTGAGTGTTTTGCGCCCACGCGTCACACCCTCGCCTTTACACGTGGTACAAACCGTTTTTGGCACTTCGCCAGCACCATCACAACTGGGGCAAGCCACCCGTGATTGCATGTTGCCCAAAATCGTTCGTTGCATCACCACCTTCACTCCCTTGCCAGCGCAATCCTCACAGGTGCGCATGCCCGTGCCAGGTTCGGCACCCACGCCACCACAGCGCTCGCAAGCATTATGCTTGGTGATGTTCAACTCTTTGCTGACCCCAAAAACCGCTTCGTGGAAACTCACGTCAACATCCACATGAATATCTTCCCCATGACGCACCCGCTGAGCTCCCCCGCGCCGGCCGCCAAAGCCAAACATGTCGCCAAACATCTCTCCCAAATCTTCAAATCCGCCACCGCCTTGAAAGCCAGAGAAATCAAATCCCCCAAACCCCTGCCCACCACCGGCTCCCCCTTCAAACGCCGCCGAGCCAAACTGATCATACTTCTTGCGCTTCTCAACATCTCCCAGCACTTGATAGGCCTCATTCGCTTCTTTGAACTTCGCCTCGTTGCCGCCCGGCTTATCTGGATGGTGTTGATGGGCCAGCTTGCGAAAGGCAGACTTAATTTCATCTGCACTGGCAGATTTAGAAACACCAAGGATTTGATAGTAGTCTTTAGACATAATTAGGGAATCTGTTGCTCGACAAGTCTCTGTGTCGACGAAGAATCGTAGGTGTAATTGGCCCACTCATAAATCTGTTTACCATTGTTCTGTGTGTCTTCTTCAAAACGAAACGTAAAGTTGATTGTACCGTTCAGAGAGCTCTGCGTGTCGACCGTCAAAACAGGATACGCACTCGACGGAATATCAATGGGCTGATCTATGAGGACTCCTTCCGCGTCGTTCATGGTCAAATGATTGTAGATAATTTCGGACGTCCCCGTCTGCTCGTTAATTTCCTCGATCGAACGCAAGACAACTTCCATTGCATCACCAGACGTTGCGTGCGTAAGAGTGTATTTTGTGACCCCTCCGTCGCCACCGTAACTAAAACTCATCGTGACGACTTTCTGCATTTCCCCGCTCTTGATATTCATCGCCCAATAGATCGTTTCACCGCCAGGGCCGTCACCGAATGAAGTAGTGAGCAGCACTAAATCAGCATCTGGAAGAAACTGATCAAACTTCACATTACCCACAATGGCTTCTTCCGTTGGAGCTCCGCGCATGCCAGCAAAGACATGCAAAATACGATGCTCATCGCCGTGTTCGTAGATTGCCAAACACAATCCCGGGGAGTAAAAACCGCAATAGTCGTAGTTGACTTCGGTAGGATCAGCCACGGAAACTAAATAGATCGTCTGCGGATAATAACCGTCGCTGACCTCGTCGATGGTGTACAACTTCTTATCGACAAAGGCATTCCAAATCTCGTCCGCCAACTCCGTTGAAATCTGATCCGCCGACGGATACCCTTCTTCCACATAGCGCTCGCGCAACTCGGCGGCACTGCTCGCAGGAGGACTATCTTGATCAAGCAAATCGCCAAGCACGGAATTGAGCTCATCAGAATCTTCCACTGGCTCAAAAGGCTCTACCCGCGGTGGCAGCTTCCAAAGCAACCCTGCGCCGACAAGCCCAAGGACCACGAGTACCCCGATCTGCAAGGTTGTTTGTTTAGACATAAAATCTTTATAACACGTATTCTTCATCGCTTGCTGTTAACAAAGCGCGCAAATCCTCAAGACTAATCTCTTCAAACGACCGCACCTGATGATCGGCCTCGGCTAGACCATCGCCTGTGGTCGGACTTATGATACCAACCACTTTCATTCCCGCCGCCTTGGCGCTTTGCACGCCAACAGGAGCGTCTTCAAAAGCCACGCAGGTTGCCGGCAGGTGTCCAAGTCGACGCGCGGCTTCCTGATACAAATCTGGCGCCGGTTTGGTTGCCACAACATCCTCCAGCGTCACGATCGCTCCAAACCGATCAAACCATCCATGCCCCTTCATAACAAATTCCACCATCGGCCGACTACCAGAAGTTGCCAACCCAAACGGTATACCGGCCTCTGTCAATGTTTGCAAAAGCATATCCACCCCCGGATTTTTCTTGGGAAGCGTTTGCGAAATCTTGGTGTGAAACATGCGATCCTTTATCTCAATCAATTCCTCGATGCTGACAGGTAAATCAAAATACTCTTTTGTTTTTGTCATGGAAACCTTGCTCCCCGTGCCACGAATTTGTTCATGAAACGTGTCATCGAATTCTTTACCAAAAGATTCCACCAATTCACGTGTGACTTCTAACCAAAGAACCTCGGAGTCAACGAGGGTTCCATCTAAATCAAAAATCACAGCGTTCAACATAGCTATTCTGTAATGTCCACAACCTCGGGTTTTTCGATTGCCAGATAGTCCGCGTACTTCATTTCCACCGAATCGGTCAGCGAACCCGCGTTAAAGTGTATCACGTCATTCTCTGCGAGTCTGCGGTCGCAGTAGGTTTTGAGACCAATAATCGATCCGAGAGGCGGCACCGATCCCGGCACGCATCCCGTCACAGTTACAGGATCAGACGCAAAGCTGACTTTCTCTCCAACAATCGCCGTAACCTTCTTGCTATCCAATCGCAAATCCGCCGGCATCACAAACAACCAGTGTTGCTTACTCTTGCTCCCGCGCAACACCAGCGCCTTCGCGCCAGCGTGCATGGCAACTCCTCGGATACGCGATGCATCCGCACTTGTGTATGTCGGATCGTGATGAGCCAGTTTGTACTCGACCTTCGCCTCGTCAAGGGTTTGTTTGATTTTGTCGAATGGGGACATATCAATTAACCGACCTGATTTATCCAATCACGGATACACATCCCCACACGTTCAATGTCTGTGTCAGCAAGAATGCCTCCGTGCATGATAATATTGCGTGATCGTTCGAGCGTTTTAAAAATGTGAGTTGCCCAATTAATTTCCTTAAGATGAGGTTCAAAAAACGGCCAGTGATCGTCTTTAATCATAATTCTTATGAGATCCCCAAAGTCAAGATAATAGATTGGTGAAGAGCCTCGGGGCGAGAGCCATCGTATACCTTTTTCTTCCTCCAAACGGACTTTGGCACCGTTTTTAATCTTATCAGGTAAGCCATCCCACCAATTTTCTCCCTTCTCTTCAAACATCTTACCTTCGATAAAGTCTCGGACTGAGTTTTCAAATGCAGTGATAGCAATAAAAACACTCGACATCCGCCCGCTCTTTTCAACAAAGCCTTCGTCGATTTTATCAATTCCAAGCCGTTCGATGCGCGCCTCGTCGAGAACTCCACGATATTTAGTCGACACTTTTCGTCCGGCAACATCAAGAGCTTCTTCCGTCAGAAGAGCCTTCATTACGAATGCATAGAGTCGATCTATTTCAACACTCATAATTACAACAAATGACTTCTCAGACTTTTGAAGATGGCGTCATAAACACCTTGATCACGCGTTTCAGGCAGATGAATTTGTATATTGTAATGAAGCTGAGTCGAGTTCCTCAACTGAGGAGGCACAGGCACGTCTGGACCAACAGGATTACCTAAAGTTAGTTGTGGACGCGTAACTTGTGGTCCTAGAGGCTTTTCATCAGACAGTCTCTTTGCTTTAGCACCTTCGGAAGAGGAGTTTACAATCTCAGGACCTGGCACGGCCCCACCCCAATCGGCGTACTCGCACAAGGCATGGAATGTTGCAGCCATTTTAGAAAGCACAGCATCAGACGGCTTTCCTTCTAGAATTGTTTTAAGTTTGTTCTTAATTGCAGCGTTATCTAGGGTGTTTGCGTTTTTGTTGACTTGAAATAAATCAGAATAACCCTCTCGGATGCCTTCAGCCAAAACCTGTTTAGATATTGATTGATCTAAAAATCTAAAGTATCTGGGAGTCGGTTTACTATTTTCGTCAGAAAAACCAACAGCCTTTAAGATTCCAATGAACAACCTGTCACTTGAACTTTTGAAGTCTAGGGTAAGTAGGAACTTTTGAGTGAAAGTATCAGGAGCTTGCGCATTCTGTAATGCGTTAAAAAACCCTGGCACGTTTTTGGTTGAAGTAAGATATGCGCTTGGCAATCCCATACGAACAATCACTTAATGAATTAATTCTTCTCCTCAAACTCTGCATCAACCGGCTCGTCCTTCTTAGGCTCCTCCGCAGAGGCACCTTCTGGAGCTCCGCCCATTGGCTGTTGAGCTGAGTACATTTTCGCGCCAATCTTTTGAGCGACGTTGGTCAGCTCATCGGCAGCTTTCTTGATAGCTTCGTGGTCGTCACCGTCTTTGACAGCTTTGAGGGCGGTCAACTTTTCTTCTACTTCCGCACGCTCTTCGGCAGAGACTTTGTCACCAGCTTCCTTGAGCATCTTCTCCGTGGTGTAGATCATGGTGTCGGCCAGGTTTTTGTGTTCAATCTGTTCGCGCTTTTTCTTGTCCTCTTCCGCATGCGTCTCCGCATCTTTCTTCATGCGTTCAACTTCTTCTTTGGACAGTCCAGTCGATGAAGTGATCGTAATCTTCTGCGACGTGTTGGTTCCCTTGTCTGTAGCAGACACGTGCAAAATACCGTTGGCGTCGATGTCGAATTTCACTTCGATCTGTGGCACGCCACGGGGAGCCGGTGGAATGCCGGCGAGAGAGAACTTACCGAGCGTTTTGTTGTCGGCGGCCATTTCGCGCTCACCTTGCAGCACAAGGATTTCCACTTGCGGCTGATTATCTGCAGCGGTGGAGAAGACTTGCGATTTGCTTGTAGGAATGGTGGTGTTGCGCTCAATGAGTTTGGTCATCACTCCTCCCATCGTTTCAATACCGAGCGAGAGCGGAGTCACGTCGAGAAGCAACACGTCTTTGACTTCCCCACCAAGCACACCCCCTTGCACCGCAGCTCCGACAGCCACGACTTCGTCTGGGTTCACGGTGGCATTCACTTTTTTGCCAAAGAACTCTTCCACTTTTTTAATCACGAGCGGCATGCGGGTCATACCACCGACCATGACAATCTCGTCGATCTTCGACTTATCGATCTTGGCGTCTTCAAGCGCACGCTTGACTGGACCCATCGTCTTCTCAACCAAGTCGTAAACGAGTTCCTCAAGCTTGGCGCGAGTGAGGGTAAGCACCAAGTGCTTTGGACCGTTAGCATCCGACGTAATAAACGGTTGGTTGATTTCGGTTTGCTCCGCGCTTGAAAGTTCAATCTTGGCGCGTTCAGCAGCGTCTTTAATGCGCTGCAAAGCCAATGGATCTTTGCCCAAATCAATACCTTCGAGCTTTTTGAATTCATCAATAATCCAGTCGATCACTTTGTGGTCAAAGTCATCACCACCCAAGTGGGTGTCACCGTTGGTGGCTTTCACTTCCACCGTGTCAGCAGAGACGTCGAGGACAGAAACGTCGAACGTTCCACCACCCAAATCGTAGACAAGAACTTGTTCACCGGCTTTCTTGTCGAATCCGTAAGCGAGTGCGGCGGCCGTTGGTTCGTTAATGATGCGCAACACTTTGAGACCGGCAATCTCTCCGGCAACTTTGGTTGCCTGGCGCTGAGCGTCGTCGAAGTACGCCGGAACGGTAATCACCGCTTCGGTAATGGTTTCCCCAAGCTTGGCTTCGGCATCGCTCTTGAGTTTCGCCAAAACCATGGCCGAGATTTCTTCTGGCGAGTATTCCTTGCCTCCCATCATCACACCCACGCCATCGCCCTTTTGTACGAGCTTGAACGGAAAGGCTTCGCGATCACGCGCCACTTCCTTGTCGTCCCAGCGGCGACCAATCAAACGCTTAATCGAGTAAAGGGTGTTCTCGGCATTGGTCACCGCCTGACGCTTCGCCGGCGCACCAACAAGACGTTCGCCACCCTTAGACGTAGCAATAATCGACGGAGTCGTACGCGCACCTTCTTTGTTTTCAAGCACGCGTGGCTGACCACCTTCAATGATGGCCATGCAGGAGTTTGTCGTACCGAGGTCGATGCCTAAGATTTTTGCCATATGTATTGAAACAGTTTATTGCTGAATGATGACTTTGGCTGGACGAATCACTTTCTCTCCCAATTTCCATCCGTTAGCGAGCGTTTCGAGGATTTGTCCTTCTTCTTTTCCTTCCTCTGTCCGCTGCCCAATCGCTTCGTGCATGTTTGGATCGAAGACTCCGCTTGTCGGTACGAGCTCGAGTCCCATATCGCGCATAACTTTCTCGAGCTGTCCTTGGGTCTGACGCACGCCGTTCAACCAGTTTTGGAACTTGAGGGCGTCGTCTTCGGTTACGTTGAGCGCTGGAGTGTGGCGGTTCACCGCGTCGAAGCTATCGAGAATCGGGATTAACTGCTCTGCGGTGTGTTCCTTCAAATAATTACGCATCTCCTCTTTCTCCCGCGCCAATTCCTTTTTGACGTTATCGTAATCGGCGAGCGCGCGTTTCCATCCGGTTAAGTATTCCTCGCACTTGGCTTCAAGATCTGCTGTATCTGTCGGCGGCGGAGTCGGCTGTTGTTGTATTTCTTCGTCTGACATAGTGAACAATTATTCTTCGTTGAGGATGTCGATGACCTCTTCGACCAATCCTAAGTTACGTTGATAATCCATACGCATGGGTCCCACGAGTCCGATCAGCCCCATACGACCATTCGGCAAGCGGCATTTCACAAGCACGGCGGCGGTGTCTTTTCCAAACGGGTTATCTGCACCAATCATCACTTGCGGTTGGCTTTGCAAATCGTGAAATACAGATTCTACTACTTCATCAAACCGATCCAGCATCGACGTCATTGAACGCACCAAATCCAAATCTTGAAAATCCGGCTTGGCCATCAAACTTCCCATGCCGGTATAAAAACTGCGCTGACCATCAAAGGCGGCAATGGCCATGTCGCCAGACAAACGCACGAGTTCCTTGGTGAGCGAACGCATGGTTTCTTCATCGCTACGCGCTTGATCGGCCACGTAACGCAAATGCTCCACCGTTTCCCGTTTGACTTCCGGCTTAGCAAAACGGCTAATGTATTCCGTGTAACCCCGTTCCGTTGGCACGCGACCAGCGGACGTGTGCGGCGCGCGCACTAAACCTTCGTCTTCAAGCAACGCCATGTCGTTACGAATGGTGGCCGAAGAGACCCCAAAATCATATTCCTCGGCAATGGTTTTCGAAGCAACCGGCTCCGCCGTTTTGACATACTCTTCGACAATGGCTTTTAAGATTTGCGCTTGGCGTTCATTCATAAATCAAAACTAGCACTCGCATTATACGAGTGCTAGTTAAACCTGTCAAATCCCTTACATCGCCATCTTTTTGGCCTCTTTTTCAGCTATTTCCGCTTCTTTTGCTTCTAAGGCCACCAGCTTGTCAGACATCCCTAAACCTTTGTACGCCTCTTGCAATTGTGTTTTTAAACGCGCGGCACGCTCACCTGTCTCACGTTTCCATTCCGTAGCAAAAGCCGTGGGGGTTGGAAACACTTTTCCTTCGCGAACCATGCCTTCTCGGATCTGTGCTCCCAAAGCAAGAATGTGAAATCGTCGAGGATCAGGCAAGGCAACTTCTTCGATAGCTCGCAGATAACGCTCGGCAAGTTTTACATCCCGCTCGGCTTCTGCCAAATCATTTTCCCACTCTGCCACCAATCCCGGATCTTCCCGCCACGGTTCTGCCTCGACAAGTTTAAGGGTCGGGCGCCCATATGGACGTTCAGCGGGAGCTGCTTTCTTTTCCACTGCCTGCTCGGGCATTAGACGCACACCACTAGCACCAACGTCGTCTCCCGTTATCCAGCGTTTGCCCGTCGACGGATCGACAAACTTTCTCCCCTTTTGTCGCGGCGATTGATCAGCCCTTGCTTCGCTGACGAGCGCAGAGACAATTTCACCCATAGGCTTTCCTTCGTCAATTCCTTGAGCAATCATCTCCCGCATGCGCTCTTCTGTTAACACCATACCATCGGTGACGGTAAGAAACACATCGCCCGGTTGAATATTTTTAACGGTGAGTACTTGCATGCCCCGTTGATCTGATCGACTGTTTTTGAGCTCACGCAAGCCTTCCTCGACCATATCTTTTGTGCCGTAAAGCAATTGCCCCGCATCGCTGCTGCGCATTTTCGATCGATTTTCAAGAAATTCAGCAATAGCCAACAAACGTTCACGTGTTGGTGACTTACCCTCCTCTCCTGAAAGCTCATGCGCTTTAGCACGAATGGCTTTGGTTAAGCGTTCAATCTTCGGAGCAGATACCCCTTTGCCTTCATTCATGGATTGATCGATAGATCGGGCGATCGTCGGACTCAGCAAGTTCTCTCTCACTAAAAAAGCTAAAGCGCCAGGGTCGCGCGAAAGTCGTACCAGCACCTTCTCATTGGTCATGTGCTGATAGACCACGCTATCACCCACATGCCCAATAGTTGCCACATCTCCCCCGGCAGAATCTTTATCTAACAAAATTGCCGACAAGGTGGTGTTGGCCGCCTCTCCAATCGTTGATTGTTTCTTAGCGAGCGCTTCTACACTGCGACGCGCGCGACCAAAGGCCTCAATGATCAAATCCTCTCGAGCTTCGGCGGACATTTTGTGTCGTGCCCCTTGGCGTATGACATCACGCAGTGCCCTCATCGCCGTCTGACTTGCTTCGGCTCCATTACCGCCCGAACCGAGACCGTCGGCCACGGCATAAAGTTTCAGCTCGTCATCGGAAAGAACGGTATCTTCCGAAACACCCTGTTTCAACTCACCGCTTTCTTGATCGAGCTCCCGCAAATACTTTGCTGACACTTCCGATCCGGACTCGACACGCGTCGGAATCCGCTCACGGTTTTCTTGGCGTTCTGCCGATGGGGTCGTCGGCACCTCAACCTGCGGTGGCTTTCCAACACCGGGCATCTTGTCATACACAAACCGTTGCACGCGCTCAGCCAATCCCATAAAAATCATTTTAGAAACACTGAAAAGATAGCACATTTTTGACGTTTTGTCAATCGAAAACGGGGTTCTTTTAGAGATAGCAAAGAAAAGAGAAGGATGGAGAAAGTAGGAGAAATGGGGGAGAGGGAACAGCTATTGAGATTATCCATCACGACTGGATGTATACCTTCCAGTTGGGTTGTTTTATGTATAGGTTTGGTTTAGGTATGTTTTGTATAGCTTTTGTCTATACAAAACATCTACCAACACGCACCTGTTTGAAAAACGAGGTTCTGGAGAGGGTATGTTCTCGACCTACTTTTGGCTAGGTATATCGTGGAAGACTCAAGAACGATATCTCTAGCATATCTGTACGATACCGATTTAGAAACAAGGCGGGGCATGGTAGCCCCGCCTATATACAAAATGACCACCCTATCAAAACCCCCTCTAAAAGGACCGGCTTAATCATTTTTTCCTAAGCGTCGCGTAGCGTATAAAAAGACGACGACCCCTGGCGAAGAGAGATCGCCGGGGTCGCTAGAAGTTGTGTTCGAAGCACTGAGAACGCTCCAACTCGCGGGAGTACACATACACCTCCAGGAGAGGCACCTGCAGGAACCACTTGCGAGGGAGGGGGTCGGTGACGACGCCGGAAAGGATGAGTCCATCACTGGTCGTCTCCACGATGGAAACGTTGACAGCCACCTCTTTCCAGACCACTCGCCAGATCCCGTAGCGCAGAACGACACGCGTCATGCGTGCCGTATTCAGCAGACGCTGCAGTTCGAGAGCGTCGGCCGTGGCCATCCGCAGCGAGACCATCGTCGCCCCGTTGGTCTGCGGCTCGAAGGTCAGCTCGTACCACGCTCCGAGCGCATCGAGCAGCTCTTCCGGCGTGTGTTTGAAGATGGAGATGATGGTGGCACCGGATCGTTGCATGACAGCTCCTTTGGCAACAGTCAAACCTACCTGGCGCTCACAGATTTGTCAATCACACGAGCCCTTTGGCACCAGCTACATGCCAGGTTTTGCGATCAAATTGATTTTTTTTGAGTAACTCCGCGAAGCGCTCTCCGCCTAACACCGAAGGGATAATCACAAACTGCACCCCCTCGCGATACAAAGCCGCCGCGGCTTCAGGGGTCTTAGCGGTCACAATCAACGAGCCCGTGTAACGCTTCTCTTTCAAATAGTGCACCAAGTGCAGACTCACCTCTTCGTCGGGAATGGTGGAAATCACTAGCTTGGCTTTTTCTAAATGTATGTCGGCAAGAAAATCACTGTCACCAGCATCGCCGTACATGTAGGGCACGCGTCGCGCTTCCAACAAACGGGTCATTTGCGGATCAAAATCGACCACCACAAAGCGACGCTTCATGGAACGTACTTTGGGCAAAACCACTTCTCCCATGCGATGAAATCCGAACAAAACAATCTCTGGGGCTTTAATGATGGCTTCCCGCTTCGGCTTTTTGTCTGCCGCCGGCTCCAGCACGCGAAACACAGGCGACAAGAATTCGTAGATCGATTCGTTATAGGTAATAACGTAAGAGCTGATGGTGATGGTAACTAATCCAACAAGGGTGGCTAACGTCAGCGTTGAAGTTGGAATGTGCCCGAGTTTAATTCCCGCCGCCAGTAAAATAAACGAGAACTCACTCACCTGTGCGACCGTGGTGCCCGACATAAATCCGGTGCGGGGATGATGCCCCAGCGTGCGCAAAATCAGCATCACAATCAACGGGTTGCCGATCAAAATAAAGAGGGAAAAAATAGCCACCGGTTTGACCATGTCCATTGCTCCCACAAACGACAACTGCGTGCCGAGCAGCACAAAGAAAATAATCAAAAAGAAATCACGCAACGGGCGCATGCGGGCAACAAGCTCTCGGCTATACCCCACGCTCGCGAGCGAAACTCCGGAAAGCAAGGCGCCCGTCTCAATCCCGAATCCGAGTAAGAACAGCAGGCTCGCCAAACCAAAACACCAAGCCAAACCAAACAAGAACAACAACTCTTGCGACCGCGCGGCATAGGCCATCAGTCGCGGGGTAATCCACTTCGCAAGAATCATCACTCCAATCACCGCACACACCCACTTAAGGAGCGCCGTGGAAACAATCGCCTGCCAATCCCCTCCGCCTCCCAAAGCCGCCAACACCAACAACAAAAACATGGCGATCAAATCCTGGACAATCAAAAATCCCACACTCAACCGACCATACAATCGTTCCAAATCATCTTTATCGGAAAGCAATTTGACGATGATGATGGTGGAAGAAAAGGTGAAAGCTACGGCAATGTAGAGGGCCGTGGAAAGTTCGAAGCCTAATCCGCGCGCAACGAAATAGCCAAGAGCCGAAGTAAAAATCACTTGGCCTACACCCACAATCAACGCCGTCCAGCCTACCTCTTTCACTTTCTGCCAATCCAAGTTAAGCCCCACCATGAACAGCAAAAAGGCCACGCCAATGTCGGAAAGCGTTTTAAAAAATACGGCGTCGGTGGCCACGTGCAACAAGTTCGGGCCAATCAACACGCCTGTTAAAATATACGCAATCATCAGCGGTTGCCGCGCGCGATTAGCCACAAACGACAACACCGCCGCCGCCACAATCACCACCGCAATTTGTACAAACAGTTCCTCCAAGAACATAATGGACATAAGTATAGCACATCGGGTAACGACTTTTTAGATAATACAAAAAGACGTACGGTGCGACGGGTAGCGAAAACGTCGCGGTGTACATCTTTTTGTGGTGA
>CAZPQJ010000011.1:0-35474 GCA_964588955.1 uncultured Gammaproteobacteria bacterium | reverse complement strand
TGCGCAAGATGTACGACACGGAGGCGCCGCAAGAAGCAGCGTACATTTATCGCGGAGTGGAGGGCTACAAAAACTATTTGCGTGACTTGATTCGCGTTGGCGAAGACGTGTTGTTTTTGGGTGCCAAGGGTCTGTGGTACAGCCCGCAAATTGGTAAGAACTTTTTGCGAGACTTTGTCGAAATGGCAGAAAAGAAAAAAATTAGTTATCAAACATTGTATGATCCGCGTGTGCCAAAGTTGCTGCCGCGCGCACTTGAAGAGGTCGGTGGATCATTCAAAGTTTTACCTGATGGTTACGAAACCTCCGGCGTCTGTGACATTTTTGGCGATCACGTCGTTACGTTTACAAGCGAAGGCGTCGGCAACTTTGGCGAAGACGGAGTGGTGTATGTGATGATCAACAAAGAATTGGCTGACAGTTACCGGACTTGGTTTCAGTTTATTTGGGATCATTGCGAAACTTGATATCACAATTTGTGATATCAAGTTGGAGAATTAATGAAGAGGAAACATTTGCATTTGACAAAATCAACTTTTTCTGATAAAGTAATCATATTCCGTTAGCGTTTTGTATAACGCTCGCGCGGGTGGCATAGGAAGTGCCGCCGGTTTCACACAAGGGTGTGGCTGGTGGCGTTTTTGTTTTATGGCTATTAGTTTTCGATAACGTCGAACGTTGTAACCCGTGGGCCCGGCTTTGGTGCACGGCCTGACTTGTCAGTCTTGGTCGTCTGGGTTCAAATCCCAGCGGGTCCACGGATAAGAACGCTTGACTGAGGGGGATAATTTTGTTAGTTTAGGATTACTGACAAGTCAGGCAATCCAAGCCGACAGATAAGTCCTCGCAAACGCGTGGGCTTATCTTTTTTCTTTTGTTTATGGCAAGAAAGATTTTATCAGCGGCAGTGGTTGGACTCGACGCGCAGTTAGTAGAAGTCGAAGCGGCACGATCACCGGGATTGCGGGCGGTGACGATTGTTGGGCTTGGAGACGCGGCTGTTAAAGAAGCGCGCGAACGAGTGCAGGCGGCACTGAAGTTTTCTGAGTTGGAGTTTCCTCGCGGGAGAGTGTCGGTCAACTTGGCGCCGGCGGACATTAAAAAGCAAGGAACGATTTATGACTTACCAATTGCTTTGGCGATTCTTGGTACTTTAGATGCCTACCCGGCCGAGGCGCTCATGGGGATGGTCGCTGGTGAATTGGGACTTGATGGGGCGGTGCGTCCCGTACCGTGTGTGTTGTTGATTGCACTGTGTGCTAAAGCCAACGGCGTGCGGGAAGTGTTTGTGCCAACCGTGAACGCCCCGGAGGCGGCAATTGTGAGTGGATTAGTTGTGTATCCGGTGGAGTCGCTCAGCCAGATGATTCGGCATTTGCGCGGAGAGGAAAGGATTGTGCCGGTGCCGCCAGGCCGGCGGGACATTCCGCACAAAGAAAATACCTTGCATGACATGGCCTACGTGGCCGGACAGGAGTCAGTTAAACGAGCGTTAGAGATCGCCGCGGCGGGGAGTCATAATATTTTGTTGTATGGCCCACCGGGAACAGGAAAAACATTATTAGCCCGTACGATGCCGACAATCCTTCCGCCTCTCAACGAAGAAGAATCGATTGAAGTCACCAAAATACATTCCGTAGCTGGCGTGCTGCCGTTTGGAACTACACTGTTGTATGAACGCCCGTTTCGTTCCCCGCACCACACAACGTCATCGGTCGCTTTAGTCGGTGGAGGCACCAATCCGCGACCGGGAGATATTTCTTTAGCACACCGCGGCGTGTTGTTTTTAGATGAGTTTCCGGAGTTTGGTCGCAGTGTCCTTGAAGCTATGCGTCAGCCGCTCGAAGATGGGATGGTTACCGTAAGTCGAGCAGCGGGAACCATTCGCTATCCAGCCGAGTTCATGTTAGTGGCGGCAATGAATCCTTGCCCTTGTGGATTTGCCAGCGATCCAACAGCGAAGTGTGTTTGCACAGCCTATCAGCGCGTGCTTTATCGCAAAAAAGTTTCTGGGCCACTACTCGATCGCATTGATTTAATGGTCGATGTGCCGAAAGTGAGTTTTGAAAAGTTGAACGATCACACACTGAATGAATCGTCGGCACAGGTGCGTAAACGCATTGTCGCTGCCCGTGCGGCTCAAGCACAACGGCTTGCGTCGGCGGGTTTGTCGCTTAATCGACAAATGACAGGTCCAATGGTCAAAGAGTTTTGTGCGCTAGACGTAGAAGCATCGGCATTCATGAAAGGGGCGATGGAACGCATGAATTTGTCTGCCCGTGCTTTTACACGGGTGCTCAAAGTGGCGCGCACGATTGCTGACTTAGAAGGAGAGGAACGGGTAGAGTCTGTACATATTGCCGAAGCACTGCAATTCCGCCCCAAACTTCTCACGAGCTAAGTTTGTTTATAAATAATCGAGTGGGTTTTTGATTTTTCCATTGACGCGCACCTCAAAGTGCAAGTGCGTTCCCGTAGAACGCCCAGTGGTGCCGCACAATCCAACGGGATCGCCTTGTGAGACGGTTTGACCGGTACGCACGTAGACCTTGGCGTTGTGGCCGTAGTAGGTCACGATGCCGTTCCCATGGTCGATCTCTACTAAGTTACCGTAACCACCAGAGTTCCAACCAGCAAAGGTAACAATGCCGTCAGCGGCGGCGTAGTTGGTGTTGTTGTAGTTACAGTCGATGTCGAGACCAGTATGGCGGCCATACACATAATACTGTCCAAAGTAGACGTTAATCTTGTGCAGGTCTGTCGGCCAAATAAATCCAACGTCATTATGTTGGCTAGAGGCTTGAGCCGTAGACTGCGAAGGAGTGAACAAATTACTAACTGACGCGACCCGCGACTTTTGTGCAGGCGCTTGCTGTTCTCCGCCGGGAACAAGTAGCTCTGCGCCAATCGATAAGGTACTAGCGTCGCTTAAGTGGTTTGAAACAACAACGTCATCGGTGGTGACACCGTACAATTTAGCGATGTGTGAAAGCGTGTCCCCGCTTTTGACTTTATGAACCACGCCATCGACTGGCAAAATGGTCAACGTATCGCCGGGGCGAATGGTACTTCGCACAGAAAGATTGTTGGCCCACAAGACGGTGGTGATCGATAAATCAAACTTCTTAGCGATGGTACTTATAGTGTCACCTTCTTCAACGGTATACGTTTCTGATTGCGAACGTTTCGCCACCGCCGAGGAAGAACCAGTTTGTGGACGTGGTGCTGATAGAGATCCATTCGTGTTTGTCTGACTGCCGATAACGTCATAGCCTGGTTCTCGTGCTATAGGTGCAGATAAACCAAGCGATGTGCTATAGGCAACGGGACGTGCTTCGAAATTTGAAGAACTTCCACTCACCTCTTCTACCACATCGAGTCCGCCCCCAAGAACAGCGGAGAGCACCGACTCTTGTCCATATTCTTCTGCCTGCACTTCCGTGGGACGCAAGTTCGTAAAAACAGAAAAGACGGAAATCAAGATAATGGCGAAGTGAATGGCGAGACGGTTAGAAAACAAAAAGAGTAAACGATTTTTTGCCGGTAGGTAAAGATGATGCAATCCGCGGCGTATGGTAATGAGTAGTCGAAATACCGGGACAAGGACGACAGAAAACAAAAAGCGGCCAATCGCGCGAAAGGGGGAAAAGATCCATCCGAGAAATCGACCGAGTAAGGATTGCAATTGTGTAAGTCCGCGCAGGAACACGAGCAGAGACTTGAGCGCGAACCGTTTGAGCGGATTCGGGATAGGTTCCGGGGGTTGACCGGCGAGGGTCAGGATACCCTTTTGGGGGTGTCAGGTCAATGGGTTTTTTACTATTTTATGCTAACGTTAGCAACTTTACCTATTTCGTATTGTCGGAAAATGTCCCAGCTTGTGCGGTGGACGGCGCAGGATCCATGGCGGCGGATTTGCGCAATGTGATATGCGGTTCCGTATCCTTTATGAACTTCAAAGCCGTAGTGTGGGTGCGCCAATGACAGATCTTTCATCATCTTGTCTCGATGGACTTTGGCAATAATCGATGCCGCGGCGATGGATTTTACCTGACGATCTCCCCGGACGATGCCGCGTTGGGGGATTAAGAGATTGGGGAGTGTCCAGGCATCGACGAGCGCGAAGTCTGCCTGCGGAATCTGTTCAATTGCCCGCACCATCGCTAAGTAGTTGGCTGGACGAATGCCGATACTGTTGATTTCTTCCACCGAGGCAACTCCCACAGCAAAGGCGACGGCGCGGTCTTGAATCAAAGCAAAAAGCCGTTCACGCGCCTTGGACGTCATTCTTTTTGAGTCATCAAGCTCGCCTAACCGACTGTTGATCGGCAGCACCACGGCACCTGCCACCACAGGCCCCGCCAGGGCTCCGCAGCCAGCCTCATCAACACCAACAATCATCCGATATCCCTCGGAAATCAGCGACTTTTCATGATAAAAGTTTGGAAATACGGAACCCATATCCCTTGTCAAAACAGCATATTTTCCCTAGTATAGCGCTATCAATGTTTTAAGTCTTATCGTTCATCTATGACGATGATCTACATCGCACTCGCGGCAGGAGTTCTCGCGCTTTTATATGGAGGGTATTTGGCAGCCTGGATTCTGCGTTTGTCAGCAGGGGAGGGAAAAATGATCGGCATCGCGAAAGCCATTCAAGAGGGAGCCGGAGCCTACATGTCACGCCAGTACAAAATGATTGCTGTCATCGGTGTGGTGTTGTTCGTGCTCATTGGCTTGTTGTTGCACAACTGGACAATGGCGATCGGCTTTGCTGTCGGCGCTGTGTGTTCTTCGATCGCTGGATTCATTGGTATGAGTGTTTCCGTGCGTGCTAACGTGCGCACCACCGAGGCTGCCAAGAAAGGCATGAAAGAAGCGATGAATGTGGCTGTGAAGGGCGGAGCGGTGACGGGATTGTTCGTGGTTGGACTTGGTCTTTTGTCTGTAACCTTGTTTTACTGGTTGACCGGCTTTAACACCGAAGCCTTGATTGGCTTAGCTTTTGGTGGATCATTGGTGTCTGTCTTCGCCCGCTTGGGTGGAGGTATTTTCACCAAAGCGGCCGACGTCGGCGCAGACTTGGTGGGAAAAGTGGAGGCGGGAATTCCTGAAGACGATCCACGCAACCCAGCGGTGATTGCGGATAACGTTGGAGATAACGTTGGGGATTGCGCCGGTATGGCCGCGGACTTGTTCGAAACCTACGCCGTCACCATGATCGCCGCGATGGTACTTGCCCATTTGCTCTATCCTCAAAACACGCACATTGTTGCTTACCCGTTGTTGCTCGGTGCGGTGGGGGTCGTTGCTTCCATTCTTGGAACAATCGGCGTGCGACTTGGCAAGAACAAAAATATCATGGGGGCCTTGTATAAAGGATTGGCCTTAGCGGGAGTTCTTTCCCTTGTCGGTTTCTGGTTTGTAAAAGATCGTGCAGCGATCGGAGTTGAAATGAACATGTCACTTTTCCTTTCTACGGTTGTTGGCTTGGCTGTTACGGGATTGCTCATCATGATTACGGAGTATTACACCGGCACGCAGTATTCGCCGGTGAAGAAGCTGGCGGAAGCGTCACAAACGGGACACGGCACGAACATTATTGCCGGTATTGCTTTGTCGATGCGCGCCACAGCCTTGCCGGTGTTGACCATTGTTCTTGGAGTGCTTATTTCCTACGGTCTTGCTGGATTGTTCGGCGTGGCTATTGCCGCGGTGGCGATGCTGTCGCTTACCGGAATTGTGGTGGCTATCGATGCCTTTGGTCCGATCACGGACAACGCCGGTGGTATTGCTGAGATGGCTGAGTTGCCAGAGTCGGTGCGCGACGTGACCGATCCGTTGGACGCCGTTGGTAACACCACCAAGGCCGTCACCAAAGCTTACGCTATTGGATCGGCTGGGTTGGCAACGCTCGTGTTGTTCGGTGACTACGTTCATGCGTTGAAAGCAGAAAGCGCGGCGACCGTGTTTGACCTTGCGGATCCGAAAGTCATCGCTGGATTGTTCTTGGGAGGACTTGTTACCTACTTGTTCGCTTCCAAAGGGATGGAATCGGTGGGACGCGCGGCTGGTGCTGTGGTAGAAGAAGTGCGCCGTCAGTTCCGCGAGATTAAGGGTATTATGGACGGTACCGGCAAGCCAGACTATGGTAAGGCAGTAGACATCGTGACCAAAGCGGCGATTAAAGAGATGATGTTCCCAGCTTTGCTTGCCGTGCTCGCGCCAATCGTTGTTGGCTTCGCCTTGGGTCCGATCGCTCTTGGAGGATTGTTGATTGGTTCGATCATCACGGGATTGTTCGTGGCTATTTCCATGACCACTGGTGGTGGCGCATGGGACAACGCCAAGAAGTATATTGAAAAGGGAAACTACGGCGGTAAAGGAAGCTTTGCTCACCAGGCCGCGGTTACCGGAGACACGGTGGGTGATCCGTACAAAGACACTGCCGGTCCGGCCATCAACCCGATGATCAAAATCCTCAACATCGTCGCTTTGCTGATCGTCAGTTTGATTGCCTAAACCTGACTACGAACATACAAAACGAGGTCGTAATGACCTCGTTTTGCGTTTAAAGCGAAGCCCGGCCGAGGAGAAGTCCTCTAGGCCGGGCGGGTGGGGTAGATGGTGAGGATCTCGCCAAGGGTTCGATATTCGATCGGGCTATCCTCGTGAAGACCGGTAGTGACGATGAGTGTGTCGAGGTCGAAGAGGGAGCTGGCCATCATCATACGTCGGCAGCCACCGCAGGGCGGGAGCGTCGCTCCGTCGATGCCTGTTTCGCCGTCGGGTTGATTGTCTCCGGCGGTGACTACCAGCGGGATGTAACGCACCCACGGGACGACGATGAACTTATCGAGAGCAATGCGTTCTGCGCAGAACTTGTCGCCTCCTTTTTTCGGGTAGCGGTTCTCCCCCCATTCGTGGTGGAAGTGCGGGGACAGCGGAACATAGGCGGGATCGGGTTCGATCAGGCATTGGGCTTGTCGATATGTGGGCGGAATCCAACCGTCCCAACCGATGATCCAACTACCCACGAAGAACGAGCGATAGACGCGTCCCTCGGTTCCCGTAAGCGCGCTTCGGCGTGCCTGCCAAATTGCCGTCTCCATCGCCCCTTCAAGGTAGCGGATGATGGCCGGATCTGTAATCATAACAACCTCGGTCTACACTTGGTCTAATTGTTTTTTGCTCGTCTGTCAATGCGCCGATTGACAATCTCCCCTATTTTTTCTACACTTCGCCAACTTAGACAATTATATTTTATGGCTACGATTAAACGAGAAGATGCGGGCAAGCGCAGCGTGAAACTTACCATTGAAGTGCCGCTAGACGAGATGCAGCCGTTTTTGGAATCCGCGGCTGAAGAGTTGTCGGAAACGTTGAAAGTGCCGGGATTTCGTCCAGGGCATGCCACCTACGAAGCGGTCAAAAACAACGTTGGGGAGATGAAGATTTTGGAAGCGGCAATTGAACCGATTGTTCGTAAGACGTTCGTGGAAGCGATCATGAGCGAAAAACTGGAAACCACGGGAAGTCCGGAGATCGGCGTGGAGAAAATGGCTCCGGGAAATCCCTTGGTCTACACTGCCCTCGTCGCCTTGATGCCAGAGGTGGAGAAGCTGGCGGATTACACCAAACTCAGCGTCAAGTTTGTTCCGGCCGTGGTGAGTGATGCCGACATGGACAAAGCCCTCAAGGAATTGCAAACCATGCAAACCAAAGAAGTGCGTGCCTCCGCAGATACAGCCGTTGCTAAAGAAGACAAAGCGGTGATCGACATGAACATGCTCAAAGATAACGTGGCGGTGGAAGGCGGCGAAGCCAAAAACTACAACGTCTATTTGAATGAACCCAACTACATCCCAGGTTTTTCTGAGCAGATTATTGGCATGAAAGAGGGGGAATCGAAAACATTTGTCTTGCCATTTCCTAAAGAGCACTATCAAAAGCATTTGGCGGGAGCAGATATTTCTTTCACGGTGAACATGAAGGAGATTTATCACTTGGAGCATCCAGAATTAGATGATGCCTTTGCCGCCAAGCTTGGCCAGAAAGACATGGCCACGCTCAAGGAGTTGTTACAGAAAAACATGATGGACGAAAAAGCGCGTGAAGAAGAAATGCGTTTGGAGCGCGAACTCCTCGAAGCGGTTGCCAACGAGTGCCGTTTCTCCGACATTCCAGAATTGCTGGTAACGGAAGAGGTCAACAAAATGATCCACGAGTTGGAGCATCACGTGGAAGAGCAAGGGATGAAGTTCGACAACTACTTGCAATCGATCGGTAAAACGTTGGCACAAATGAAACTCGACTTTTCCGCTCAGGCCGTGCAGCGCATTAAAGTGATGTTGGTGCTGCGTGCCGTTGCCAAAGAGAAAAACATTGAAGTCGACGCCAAGGAATTAGACGCGGAAATCGACAAGGTGGCGGAGGGGTATGAAGAGAAAGAATTGAAAGACAAAGTCTATAGTCCTATGTACCGTGAGTATATGGAAAATGTTCTGCGCAACAAAAAAGTGATCGCGCTCCTGAAAGAGGCGATGGTCAAATAACAGCAAATCCGTTAAGCTGGAAGACGTATCATAATGATGCGTCTTCTATGCGTTTTGGAGCTCATGTGTCTGCTGCCGGAGGATTATTTAACGCCCCGAAAAACGGGGGTGAGTTAGGGTGCGAGGTGATTCAGATTTTTTCCCGTCCACCGCAAAGCTGGGCGGTGAAAGCGATTACCGATGACGAGGCAAAAGCCTATCGCGAGGCGGCCAAAGCCAACAAGATTGAGGCGACGTATATTCACGCGCCGTACTTAATCAACTTAGCTTCGTCGACGCCAAGAACGCGTCATGGATCCGTAACCATGTTGCGCCAAGAGCTTGAACGCGGGACGCAGATTGGTGCTCGAGCCATGATGTTTCATCCGGGCAGTGCTAAAGATGTTGGCGAGGAAAAGGGCGTGCAAATGGTGGTGGAAGGATTGAATCGCATCCTCGACGACTATACAGGCACGTGTCAATTGTTGATTGAGATTTCTGCCGGTGCAGGGATGGTGATGGGAGATACCTTTGAAGAAATCGCTGCCTTTATTGACGGCGCTGAGCGGGGCAAAGAGATTGGGGTGTGTTTCGACACCCAGCATGCCTTTGCTTCTGGTTACGATTTGCGTACCAAAGCATCTGTCGACGACGTCTTTAAGAAATTCGATAAAACTGTCGGTCTTAAAAAGTTGATTGCCAGTCATTGCAACGACTCAATGGTCGAATTCGACACGCACAAAGATCGCCACGAACATTTGGGCAAAGGCTATATCGGCCTGGAAGGATTTAAAGCTATCGTCGCCCATCCAAAACTCCAGCATCTTGATTTAATTTTGGAAACCCCTTGGGATGACGGCCTCGCCGCCGATCTTAAGTATCTTAAAAAGTTCCGCGGAAAATAATATGGAAGAAGTTTTGCGTCCGAAAGTTGGTGTCGGAGTGCTCATTGTTAAAGATGGAAAAATTTTGATGTCTAGGCGAATCGGAGCGCACGGGTCTGGTCAGTTGGCATTTCCCGGAGGACATTTGGAAAATCTTGAGTCGTTTGAGGAATGCGCCAAGCGGGAAGTTCGTGAAGAATGCGGAATCGAAATTCAACATGTACGATTTTTTCTGCTTTACAACATGCTCGCCTACGCGCCGAAGCATTATGTTCACGTGACCATGATGGCGGACTGGCTGAGTGGCGAACCAGCGAATCTTGAACCAGACAAATCCGAGTTTTTCAAATGGATGGATCTCGACGAAATCGGCGAGCCGATGTTCGATTCCGCCAAAGTTTCTTTAGAGCATTACCGACGTGGAGATTGGCCACTGTTTATCGATGCGAAGTAATTATGCTCCTGACCTGCCACGTTACCCCAAATGCCAAACGCAATGAGCTCACCTGGCTCGATGAAGACACCGTCAAAGTCAAAATCACGGCGCCGGCAGTGGATGGTAAGGCGAATAAGGCCTTGGTCGACTTTTTGGCGGAAGAACTAAAGGTAAAAAAGGCGTCGATTACTATCGTGCGAGGATTAACCGCCAGGATGAAGCAAGTGAACGTCGAGGGGTTACTTCGCGGCAAGTAATTCTTCCACCGGCTCATCTTGTTCACTCTGGCCAACCTGAAGTTTTTGAAGATCGCGCAGAAGTGTCGCGTTTGCTTGGCGTTTTTCTAACTTGGTTTTCAGTCCTCCGCTGAAGATTTTGGCAACAGCCTCTTCGTGCAATTGTCGTTCCGCGGGATTTAAAGAAGCACGATCTGCAGGATCGGGACAAAGTGTGAAATAACGTTCGACGTCATCAAGAGAAAGATCCATCGGAAGCAATAGATTGGCGACACCTGAATCCGGTTGGTACCCACCGGCTACTTTCAGAGCGTCCTTGCGTTCAATTTCTCGCCAAAGAATGGTGCGTATAGGTTCGCTGTCGAGATAGGTTTGTACTTTCTCCACCGCTTTGGAAAGCCGCGACTCCATTTCTAAGTTGTTTAAGTATTGCTTCTGTAGGCCCTCCAAGGAAAGTGTATTTAATCCCTCGGCGGTATCTTGGTAGCGGTGCAATCGTTTATCAACCATGCGGGAATGCAAAAAGATTTCGAAAGGGATGGAAAACTTTTGTTGGCCAATTTCCGTGGTGACTTCAACAATCAAACGTCCTTGCAAGACGCTTGTTGACTCGCCTGGAAAATGTTTAACGACCATTGCGCGGCCCTTGGCTAAATCGTCTTGGGTGAGGAATCGTTTTGCTTCTTTCTGTTCCTTTTCCGTCGGTTCGTTGTTGGCGAATTCAACGCCGGCGAAACGCACCAATCGTTCCCGTATTTCGTTAAAGGTGCGTTCGTCAAAGACAGCAACGTCAAAATCACCCGGTGCCCGTTGCAATTCAGGAATCTCGCGTTTTCGACCTTGCAGGTAGGCGGCGGTGCTGGCAAAAACAACGTAGTTTTTCAGTCCGTCGAAAATAGTGCGAAACGCTTCAATGCCGCGATTAGTTATTGCCTGTTTCATCCCCTCCGGAAGTTCCACTGCTTCACTGTCGATCACTTCCCCCATTGGAATTACGCCTTCTTCCGATTCCCCGCTTTCTATAGGGGCAGATCCAAACTGTTCAGATAATTCTTTGTTCATAGCCATTTGAGTATAGCTCCATTGACAAAACTCGCCAAACCTGCTATAGTTTCCGGTCGCTAAGCAGCGGCAATCAACGAACTGGGGAGTTCGTATCTTCGAAGAAGATGCGTATTCCGCCAGTCGTTTTTCGTTTACGGCAGGAGGGGGAGAAAACGCGGCTATGATGTTGATGGAGACCGGGCCTTGGCTCGCCCTCCACCCGCAGGTAGTCGTTTCGACAAACTCGTGCTTGCACAAGTCACTGTCGAGTTCTTTTCCTCCAACCATAGACGAAAAAAGGCTTGTCAGACCGTTGTTTCGATGGTAAAGTTAGATTCCTTTCCACAGCGTCCTCCTTCGAGGGCTGTGAGGAATTCGATGCTGTCAGATCATCACCATGAGCGCCGCTTCGCTGAAAAGTGGAGCAAAATCTCTCTCCTCGCGTTCTGCCGTGTTGGCTTGGCTCTCGTAACATTGAATTTTCTCGCAGCCCTTGGGGCAGGATCAAAAAATTCTCGAATTGCTCACGAGCATGTCGAGAATTTTTTTGTTATCTTCTGCCACTTTTTCTGTGTCTTTTGATACTTTGCCCACATCGTTTTGAATTTTGCCGAAGTTGCAAGAAGTTCATTGAGCGAACCGGAGGCCGACACCTGGCCTGCCTCAAAAAGATAGATGCGATCAAATTGATGGAGAAGATGGAGTCGATGAATGGAAGAGATAATAACTTTGTCGTCAAAGGCGCGGAAAATATTTTCGTAAATCGTCGATTCGTTTTTTAAATCAACGCTACTCGTCGGCTCGTCTAAAAGAACGATCGTTTTATCGGCGCAAGCCATGAGTCCACGTGCTAGCGCGAGACGTTGTTTTTCTCCACCACTTAAGTTCACACCTTTCTCCACAATTGATGAATCCCACTTGTGTGGAAGTCGTTCGGCTGTTTCGGTAAAGCGGGCCATGTCCGCGTATAGTTTAATCGTTGGCAGTGATTCGTCTACTCCAACCGTGATATTTTCTTTGATCGTTGTGGCAAAGATTTCTGGATCTTGAGGAATAAGTGCCATTTGAGCACTAATGGCCTCAAGTCCGTTGGAAACCGGAGCTCCATCAAGAAAAATACGCACGTCTTTTGGTTTATAAAGCCCTCGCAGCAACTTAAGAAACGTCGTTTTTCCACTGCCGCTTTCGCCAATAAGAGCGATGCGTTCGCCGCGTTTCATCGTCATTGATACATGGTCGAGATGCAGGCTCGCCCCATCCTCATTGTGATAGGAAAAAGAGAGCGCCTCGATGCGGAGTTCTTTCCAAGATGTCCCAATCGGTGTGGCTGGCAAGTATTTTTTTATACGAAATTCATTGGAAATAATTTCCGCATTTTGTAGAGCCGTTTTTTGTTGAACGAGATCACCATATTGATAGGCAAAGCGAAAGAAAACGTCTGTTACACGTTGGACGTAACTGTACAGAAGGTAAACGGCACCGATCGTTACCGTTAGACCGAGTCGTGCGTGGTTGTAAAAATACAAACACAGGACAGAAAAAACCATGATCGATCCTGATAAGGAAACGAGAAACCACTTGACCTCGTTGAACGTAACATTTTTTCGATAAAGTCCGAATGGGAGGAAGATCTTTTTTATAATTGATTTAGACACCAGCCGCTCGATGCGCAGAATAATCACCGTCGTGACGTTGCTGATGACATCAAATACTTTAGCCGAGATATTGTTCTCAAACTTATTGAGCTCGCGATATTGGGCGATGAGACGAAGGTCAAACTTTAAAATAATAATAATCGTGACAACGACCATGAATGTCACGACGATACCAGCCTGCATGTCAAAATACGCAAGAATAAAAAACGAGCTCACGAGTCGCACGATGCTTTCAATTATTTCAAAAGTGCGTGAGCTGAATTGGTATAAGGCTCCTGTGGCCTTTTCGATTTTATCGATGGTGTCGCCTGAGTGATGATCTGTGTGCCAAGCTGCGGGTAAATTCAGTGTGCCGTTTAAGAGCTCCATTTTGTAATTTGCTCTAGCCATGAACGCATTCTTGTTTTCAATCACCCGGGCAGGGCCGTGAAAAGCCCAAAAACCAATTTGAAGTACAACAAACCCCGAAGACAATAAAAGAATATGGGACAAGTTGCTCTTTGTTACCCCCTCGATCTGGATGGTATCGAGGATTTTGGCGACAATGAATGGCTCAAAAAATGCGACCGTGTTCGCCAGGAGAAACAAACCGAAAAACAAAATTACGTTATGGCGGTTTCCTTTGGAATACAGCCATAACTTTCCGGCGAGAAAAAAGATCGGGTTATCTCGTAACATAGTTTTAGTCAAGTCATCATAGCAATTTCAAGAGATTTTGACGATCAGGAAGGCATTTCTGCATAACCTGTGGATAACAAAGAGAATATGGGGACAATTGACGACACTTGAAAAGTCTTTTTGGCTAACCTTAGCAAACTGGATAGCGAAAAACGCTAAAACTTGACAGAGTTTTTTCAATGCTTGACACGCGGATTCTCTCGTGATAATCTCCCAATGCTTTCAGTCTGTTTTTTGCGCTGAAAACAGGCAATATCCTGACTTATCGGTACGGCTTAAATCGACTCTCTCTCACGGTGTGATCAACCGAAGACTGGGCGATCGGAAATTTTATTAGCGTCAATTAAACCTGTCTCGTAAAGAGGCGGGAATTTGTGTTCTATGCCGCAATTTCAGCGCACGCCCCCGAAGGAGCTTGACCGCAAGTTCTTTGACCAGAACGACACGGTTATGTCGTTGCCCGATTTAATCGAGGTGCAGACGTTCTCGTACAAGTGGTTTATTGAGAACGGCATCCGCGAGTTGTTCGACGAGATTAATCCGATTAAGGATTTCATCGGCCGCGATTTGGAATTGACCTTTGAGAAATACTATCTCGACGAACCAAAGTTTGATGAAAAGACGTCGCGCGAGAAAAATGTCACCTTTGAGGCCCCGTTGCGCGTCAACACCAAGCTCACCAACCGTCGTCTGAACACGGTTAAGGAACAGGAAATTTATTTGGGTGATTTGCCGATCATGACCCCGCGCGGCACGTTCATTATTAACGGCGTGGAGCGCGTGATTGTCTCGCAGCTCGTGCGTTCTGCTGGAGCCTTCTTTACCGCCGAGGTTTCCCGTGGTCGCCGCTACTACGGCGCTAAGATTATCCCGAACCGCGGTGCTTGGCTCGAGTTTGAAACGGATACCAAGAACGTCATGTGGGTAAAGATTGATCGCAAACGCAAAGTGCCGGTAACCGCACTGTTGCGCGCTTTCGGTTACGACAACGACGAACAGATTGTTGAGCTCTTTAAAGACGTGGACACCCACCCGCTCAACAAATACGTTGATGCCACCATTGCCAAAGACATTTCTAAGAACGAAGAAGAAGGGTTGAAAGAAGTGTATCGCCGTATTCGTCCAGGAGATTTGGCCACGGTCGACAACGCTCGCCAATTGATTCACTCGATGTTCTTCAACTTCGATCGTTACGATTTGGGAACGGTCGGTCGCTACAAGTTCAATTTGCGTTTTGACTTGGATACCTCCCGTGAAGCGGTGGAACCAAAACCGAATCGCATTCTTACCAAAGAAGATTTGGTGTTGATCATCCGTGAAATTGTGCGTCTGAACGTGGTGCAGGGCGATGCCGATGACGTCGACCACTTGGGTAACCGTCGCGTGCGCGCGGTCGGCGAGCTCATTCAGTCTCGCTTCCGCGTGGGATTGGCTCGCATGGAGCGCATTATTAAAGATCGTATGTCCACCCAAGAAGTGGAGTCGATCTCTCCGGGAAAATTGATTAACGCTCGCCCGGTGATCGGTGCTGTACGCGAGTTCTTCATGTCTTCACAGCTCTCCCAGTTCATGGATCAAACCAACCCCTTGGCCGAGCTTGAACACAAGCGTCGCTTGTCTGCCATGGGTCCGGGCGGTTTGAGCCGTGAACGTGCGGGCTTCGAAGTGCGCGACGTGCACCCCACCCACTACGGCCGTATTTGTCCGATCGCCACTCCAGAAGGACCGAACATTGGTTTGGTCGGTCACTTGTCTTCTTACGCCCGTATCAACGAGTACGGATTTATTGAAACGCCGTACCGCAAATTGGCGAAAGAAACGAAGGGTGGCAAAACGCGCGTAAAATTGACAGACGAAGTGGAGTACGTTAATGCGTTCCGTGAAGAAAAAGTGGTTATCGTGCCAGCCACCACGCCAGTTGATGAAGAAGGCTACATTACTGCCGAGTACTGTGAAGCGCGTAAATTCGGCGAGCCACGTACCGTGCGTGCCGAAGAAGCGGATTTGATGGATGTGGCTTCGGCGCAGATTGTGTCGATTGGTACCGCCTTGATTCCGTTCTTGGAACACGACGACGCCACGCGCGCCCTCATGGGAACGAACATGCAACGTCAGGCGGTGCCATGCGTCAAACCAGAACCTCCCGTGGTCGGAACAGGCATGGAAAAGCGCGCCGCTTCGGATTCTGGACACGTGGTGTTAGCCGAACAAGATGGGGTTATTTCCTACGTTGATGGCAACCGCATCCAAATCACCGATAGTAAGAACAATACCTTTGATTATCACTTGACCAAGTTCTTGCGTTCCAACGCTTCCACGGTCATCAACCAGGTGCCAACAGCCATGCCGGGACAAAAGGTGAAAAAGGGCACGGTGATCGCCGATGGTACGTCGGTCAAAAATGGTGAACTCGCTCTTGGACAAAACATGTTGATCGCCTTCATGAGCTGGGACGGTTACAACTTTGAGGACGCCGTCATCGTCAACGAACGATTAGTGCACGACGATCGCTTTACGTCCATTCACTTGGAGCATCTCACCATTGATGTGCGCGACACCAAGCTTGGGCCAGAAGTGGTGACCAACGATATTCCGAACGTCAGCGAGGAGAAACTGAAGAACCTCGACATGGACGGCATCATTCGTGTCGGTGCGGAAGTGAAGTCTGGAGACATTTTGGTGGGAAAGATTACGCCAAAAGGTGAAACGGAATTGTCGGCCGAAGAAAAACTGTTGCGTGCCATCTTCGGAGAGAAAGCTCGCGACGTGCGTGATTCCTCGTTGTACTTGGAACATGGCGCTCACGGCAAGATTGTCGACATCAAAATTTTCTCGCGCGATGAAGGGGACCGTTTGCCACCAGGCGTGATTCGCCAAATTCAGGTGACCGTTGCCGACTTGCGCAAAATTCAAGCGGGAGACAAAGTCGCTGGCCGCCACGGAAACAAGGGTGTTATTTCCAAAGTGGTGCCAATGGAAGACATGCCGTTCACCGATGAAGGTACTCCGGTTGACGTCATTCTGACTCCGCTCGGTGTGGTTTCTCGTATGAACCTTGGACAGATTTTGGAAGTTCACTTGGGACTTGCTGCCAACGCTCTTGGTTACCGCGTAGCGTGTCCGCCGTTCCGGGGTCTCACCGAAGGGCAAATTAAAGGAGAGCTTGCCAAAGCGGGGCACCCAGAAAGTGGTCAGGTCATTTTGTTCGACGGTCGCACCGGCGAACCGTTCGAGCACCCAACCACGACCGGCTTCATGTACATGATGAAACTGAACCACATGGTGGAAGACAAGATCCACCAACGTTCGATCGGTCCGTACTCGCTCATCACCCAGCAGCCGCTCGGTGGTAAAGCCCAGTTCGGTGGACAGCGCTTTGGTGAAATGGAAGTTTGGGCGCTGGAAGCCTACGGCGCAGCGCACACCTTGCAAGAAATCTTGACCATTAAGTCCGACGACGTCACTGGGCGCTCCAAAGCCTACGAGTCGATCATCAAAGCGGAAGAGATCAAGAAGGTCAACACGCCAGAATCCTTCAACGTGCTTATCCGCGAGTTGAAAGGATTGTGTTTGGACGTCGAGCTCCTGAAAAACGGCAAACGCGTCGAATTTGCCGAGGACAGAAAACCAACGGCTAAAAAATCCTAATCACGGCTTTTAGCCTTCCTTCTATGATTTTCAAACAAGACATCCTCAAAACGACCGACTTCGACTCGATCCGTTTGCGCTTGGCCTCTCCGCAGGCCATTCGCCAGTGGTCCTACGGACAGGTCGACAAGCCAGAGACGATTAACTACCGCACCCAGAAACCAGAAAAGGGCGGTCTCTTTGCCGAAGAGATTTTCGGGCCTTCCAAAGACTGGGAGTGTTACTGCGGCAAATACAAAAAGATTCGCTACAAGGGTATCGTTTGTGATAAATGTGGCGTGGAAGTGACGCATTCGATTGTGCGCCGCGAACGCATGGGACACATTGATTTGTGTGCCCCGGTAACCCACATTTGGTTCCTGCGCGGCGTGCCTTCGAAGATTGGTACCGTGCTCGACATGTCGGTGATGGCCATTGAAAAAGTGGTCTACTTTGCCAACTTCATTATTACCGATGTCGACGAAGAGGCGCGCGAACAAGCCTTGGAACAATTGAAAGCGGAATTCAAAGCCAAGAAAAAGATGATCGAAGGGGAATTCACTCGCGACGTTGGTCGCTTGGGCGAGAAGTTTAAAGACAACACCGCCAAAGTTTCCGAAGAGACCGACCACTTGGCCGAGATTCGCGATCGCAAAGCCGCAGAATTGGAAGAAGAGTTTTTGGCCGTTGATCGCGAGCTCAAAGATTTGAAGCCGTTGAAGATTATTACCGAAGCCACCTACCGCGACTGGTCGCTCAAATACGGCCACATCTTTGACGCCTCGATTGGAGCGGAAGCGATTGCTAAACTGCTTGGCCGCGTCAACTTGGTGGAAACCATGAAGATGTTGGAAACCGAATTAGAAAAAGCTGCCGGTGCCAAACGCGACCGCATGATTCGCCGCTTGAAGCTCCTGAAGAGTTTGAGCTTGAACGATGTGGAACCGCAGTGGATGATTTTGGAAGCGATTCCGGTAATCCCACCAGATTTGCGTCCAATGGTGCCGCTCGATGGCGGACGTTTCGCAACCTCTGACTTGAACGACTTGTACCGCCGCGTGATCAACCGCAATAACCGCTTGAAGCGCTTGTTCGAACTCGGCGCGCCAGAGGTGATTATCCGCAACGAAAAACGTATGTTGCAGGAAGCGGTTGACGCCTTGATCGACAACTCCGCCCGCCGTTCGAAGACCGTTATTGCCGCCACAGGAAAGAAGCGTCAGTTGAAATCGCTGGCCGACTCGTTGCGCGGGAAGCAGGGTCGTTTCCGTCAGAACTTGCTTGGTAAGCGTATCGACTACTCTGGTCGTTCGGTCATTGTGGTGGGTCCGCACTTGAAGCTCGGACAATGTGGTTTGCCAAAGATGATGGCCCTTGAGCTCTTCAAACCGTTCGTTATTGCCAAGCTCATTGAACGGGAATACGTCCATAACATTCGTTCTGCCAACCGCTTTATTGAAGCGGACAAAACGGAAGTCTGGGACATTTTGGAAGAAGTAACCAAAGACGCCTTCGTTCTTCTGAACCGCGCTCCTACTCTTCACCGTCTTGGTATTCAGGCCTTCCGCCCAACCTTGATTGAAGGTAAAGCGATCCAAATCCATCCACTTGTTTGTGACGCCTATAACGCGGACTTCGACGGTGACCAAATGGCTGTCCACGTTCCGCTTACCACCGAAGCACGCAAAGAAGCCGAGGAGTTGATGCTCGCCACCCGTAACTTGTTGAAACCTGCTCACGGTCACCCAGTAGCAACGCCAGGTAAAGACATTGTTTGGGCCATCTTCTATCTGACCATGGCCATGAGTGAACCGGATGAAAAGAATCTCAAGTCTTTCAGTGACGAACGTTCTGCCAAGTACGCTTTCGAAATGAAGAAACTCGGCATGCACGACTGGCTGCGCGTTCGTTTGGATTCCGGCGAGATGGTCACAACGACGGTTGGTCGCTTGATTGTGAACGCCAAGCTTCCACGCAAGATGGGCTTCTTCAACAAGAACATGGGCAAGAAAGACGTGGGACAAATCGTCCGCGACTCTATTGAGTTCTTTGGTATGGAAGAAACGGCTGTCTTGCTCGATAACTTGAAAGAGTTGGGATTTGCCGAGCTCACCAAGTCTGGATTCAGCTACGGTATGGCTATTTTGCCAGACATCCCGGAGAAAGCAGCTTTGCTTACCGAAGGGGAACGCCGCATTCAAGAAGTGGAAGATTTCTTTGCTCAGGGGTTGTTGACTCAGGCAGAGCGCCACTCGCAGATTGTGAAAGTGTGGACGGAGATCAAAGACCGCATTGCCGAACACGTGAAGAAGTCGTTGCCAAAATCCGGCCCGGCTTACACCATGATCGAATCCGGAGCTCGTGGTCAGTGGGGCCAGATGACCCAGACGATCGGTATGATCGGTTTGAAGTCAAACCCGACGGGTGGCATTATCGAACTTCCGGTGAAGTCTTCCTTTAAAGAAGGTGTGAGCGTGCTCGAGTACTTCATTTCCTCCCACGGTGTGCGTAAGGGGTTGACCGACACCGCTTTGCGTACAGCCAACGCTGGATATCTCACCCGTCGTTTGGTCGACGTGGCGCAAGACATGGTGGTGCGCGAAGAAGACTGTGGCGACACCCATGGTGTGGTGCTTACCAAGAAAGAATCGGACGAGATTGGCGAAGCGTTGCTTGTGCGTATTTTGGGACGCATTGCTTTGTCTGACATCAAGAAGCCGGGCAGCAAGAAAGTCTTAGTGCCGGCTGGAGAATTGATCACGGAAGATACGATTCGCGAACTGGAAAAATCCGAAGAGTCGCTTGAAGAAGCACATGTGCGTTCGGTGATGACCTGTAAAATTCGCCGCGGGGTGTGTCAGAAGTGCTACGGCTACGACTTGGCCTACAACAAACTGGTCAAACTTGGAACCGCTGTCGGTATCATGGCTGCTCAATCGATTGGTGAGCCAGGTACGCAGCTCACCATGCGTACATTCCACACCGGTGGTGTGGCAGGTAAAGACATTACCCAAGGTCTCCCACGCGTGGAAGAATTATTCGAAGCGCGTTCGCCGAAACAGAAGGCGATCATGGCGGAAGTTTCAGGAACAATCGAAGTCGAAACCGCTGAACGCGAAACGATTCAAGTGAAGACCGGCAAGAAGATTGTCGACATGAGCCCTGGGCAAAAAGTGGTTCGCATCAAGCATCAAGGCGTCGACGAACGCACCTATCCAATTACCGAAGAAGCCGATGTGAAGGTCAAACATGGCGCCACCGTGGAGGAAGGCGATGTGTTGGCAGTCATTGGCAAAACCAAAATCAAGTCCGAAGTTCCTGGTACGGTCACGGTCACCAAATCGTCAATCTCGGTGATTCATGAGGGAGACAAAGTGCGTGAATACATCATTCCGCCGGGCACGGCACTCATTGTAAAAACCGGGGATGAGGTGCTCGCAGGTGATCCGATGACCGAAGGAAACATGGATCTTGGCGCGCTCTTTAAGCACAAGGGTAAAGATGCTGTGCAAAAGTACCTTTCCAAGGAAATTCAGTTCATCTATTCCTCGCAAGGTCAGAAAGTGAACAACAAGCACATCGAGGTGATCATTCACCAAATGTTCTCTCGTGTGATGGTGATGGATCCAGGCGACACCACCTTGTTGCCGGGTGAAACGGTGCCGCGCTCAAGTGTGGAAGACGAAAACGACGTGGCGCGTGAAGCCGGTGGCAAAGAGGGAACCAGCGAAGACATGTTCTTGGGTATCACCAAGATTTCCTTGTCTACCGATTCCTGGCTTTCGGCCGCTTCCTTCCAAGAGACTGCGCGTGTGCTCATTAACGCTGCGGTGACCGGTAAAATCGACAAGCTTGAGGGGTTGAAAGAGAACGTCATTATTGGACGCCTCATCCCTGCCGGAACCGGTTTCGGCCACGATCACACCCACGACGAAGAACCAACCATTGATCGCGAAGACGTCGAATCTCTGCAAACCGAAGCGGTGTAAAACGTAAGGGCGGCCCATGTGGCCGTCCTTGCCGCGGGACATTCACGAATCGTCTAAGAGATTATCGAAGGAAAAACGAGGTCAACGTGCCTCGTTTTTCGTTTGTGCTAGAATAGAGTTATTATGATAGACGATGAACGTGCACGGGCGGCGAGGGAACATGAGTTGCGCAATCAAGAGGTGATTGTGGGTATTTTAGTTTCCGGATCAGACTCGGAGATGAAGGAACTGCAAGCACTAAATGGCCTTTCGGATGAACAGATGGAGTCAATGCGTTATTGGGCGCGTCTGCGAGACGAAGTTCATCAAGAGCGTCAATGGCCGAAAGGGAAGAAAACAGATGAGGAAGAAGAACTCGGGGTGTATGTTGATCACATTGAACCTCAGGTTTTGGGAGCCGTACGAACGCTGCGTGCTAAAGGATACAAGACCCGATATTCCGGTTTTGAACATTTTGGAAGCGTACAGACGATTTGGCTCAAGTCGGATCAGTCCATTTTATTGCCATTACCAGAAGTGACGAAATCTGAAATTGAAGAGCGTTATGGCGTAACGATTAGTTTTGAGCCAGGAAAGATTTGGATAGAATGTACGACAACACGATTAACGGTTGAGGATTTAAAACAGATGTGGGACACGATCGCCGAAGCGATACCACCATTCAAGGCAGAAAAGTAAATTAGAAATCTCGAATCGCCGCATCTTGTCGTTTCGCTTCTGCCCAGGCGAGGGCGTATATTTTTTTGAGAGCGTCGGCAATTTCGTGGCTTTCGATAATAATGCCGAGTTTTTCACGCCAGGAGGCGATCATCACTTTGTCGTCGTAGATGTTAATTTCTGGGGAGAAAGAAAATTCTTTGTTCGACACAAGAGCCGTGTCGCGTTTTTCTTCCGCATCGTGTTTGGCACGTTCGCGTCCCGTTTTGGTGTCTGGGATGATCGCGCGAATGTTGATTCCTTTGCGCGCCCGGCGCTCGTAATAGTTGGGAAAGTAATTGGGGAGGGCGTTGTGCATGTCATCGACGTTGGCGATGCCAAGGATCGTTTCTTTTGACGTGAGGGTGTCTTCATACACATCACGCAAGCCCTTTGTACCTTCAAAAAAGCGCACCCGCGGGCGGTCGCCACGATTGTAGATTTTATCAAGATCAGCAACGGCAGCCGTCGCCCGTGCGGTGATCCCTTTTTGTCGCTCAAGATTCTTTTCCGCCAAGCGCTGCAACTTGCTGGGTGGCTCAGCCACGTACTCTTGTTTTGGTTCGCGTCCAGAGATCGTCGCTAGACCCTTGCCGACGAGGGAAGAGAGCACGTGATAGCCACTCGTTCGACTGATCTTCGCCCGTGTAGCGATTTGCGAAACCGTCCCTCGACCAAGCTCTAGCAAAGCGACATACATCGCAGCTTCCGTTTTACCAAACCCGGCGCTTTCAAGCGAAGTCGCCAGACTTTCTTGAATTTGATCGGATGTGCCCATATAAATGCGAGTCTAGCACGAAGTCTACAGCGTGTCAACTATCGTTGACACAATAATATGAGAATTGATTTTTTATCTAAGATTATTAAAAAAATGACAGTTTACACAGACTAACAGTATCGACAGATACAACTTTTCGAATTATTCTACATCGTTGCGGACATGGGGTTCGCACAAAACCGTGAGGAAAACATGACCCATCGTTACCAAAAGTCCTTTTTCCAGTCCATCTCTATGGACGGTGGTCGGATTACTCCTGCATGTAGAGCAGCGGCGCACGATAAACTCGACAAGCAGGTCAACGACTGGATGCACAGTAGTCCTGTCCAGTCGATCGATTACCATCACCTCGTCGTCAACGAGACGAACCTCCTCGTCGTCGTGTCGGGCATTCAGTTTGTAGATGATGAGGACTAGGATCTGAACGAGATCGGGTAGTACCGAGTCCGACCGTACATCTGTGTCAGCCCGGGGTGGAACTCCCACCCCGGGCATGCTAGTCTATGGCTAGCTAATTTTGTTTTATGGCAAGGCATAGTCACTGGCATAATATTCAACTTACCAAAGGCAAGGCCGACGCCAAGCGGGCTAAGGTTTTTACCAAAGTCGCTAAAAAGATCACGGTGGCAGCGCGGGAAGGGGCGGGGTTGCAATCGGCAATTGATGCCGCCCGGGCGGTTAACATGACCAAAGACGCTATTGATCGGGCAATTGCCCGTGGAACCGGCGGGGGCGAAGGGGCTAACCTCGAGGAGGTGTTGTATGAAGGTTTTGCTCCTGGCGGCGTGGCCGTCCTCATCGCTGCGGTCACAGACAATCGCAATCGCACGGTGGCAGAAATCAAAACCATCGCCACCAAGGCCGACGGCTCTATTGCCGCCCCTGGCGCGGTGAAGTGGATGTTTGATCAGAAGGCTGTCGTGCGTGTTGGCGGAGCCGTGAGCGATGATGTGGAGCTCTTGTTGATTGATGCGGGTGCGGAAGATCTACAGGCGGCAGAAGAAGGCACAACGATCATTGCCGGCGTAACATCTCTGCAGACCATCAAAGAGGTTGTACAGCAACAAGGACTGGAAGTAGTATCTGCCGAGCTCGAATATGTGGCCAATCAAAAAACGGCTGTGCCACCCGAGCAGCAAGAAGCGTTTGAGAAGTTTATTGATGCGGTGGAAGAGAATGACGACGTCGTAAATGTTTACACAAATGACCTCTAGTCCAGCGAAAATTGTCCTCGGCATCGATCCTGGCCTTGGCCGCACCGGCTGGGGAGTGATTCAGGTTCAAGGAATGGATTTGCTGTCCGTGGCTTTCGGGTGCATCTCAACACCCATGAACACACCAGTGCCCTCACGACTTGTGGAGCTGGAAGCAGATTTGATCGCGCTCATGGATCGATTTCATCCCGATGTTATTGCCGTTGAACAATTGTTGTTCACAACGAACGTGACCACCGGAATCATGGTGGGCGAGGCACGTGGAATTGTTTTGCTTGTGGCGGAAAAAACAGGAAAGCCCATCGTTGAGTTCACCCCAACCCAAGTAAAACTGGGGGTGGCCGGATACGGCAAAGCTGATAAGGCACAGGTGGTGGACATGGTCTGTCGCATTTTGAAGTTAGATAAAGCTCCCACTCCTGATGACGCCGCTGACGCGCTTGCGATTGCGATTTGCGGGGCTGGAGCACGACCAAACGTATGATGCTCACTAATCTTGTGTACATTTTTCACGGCGATCAGGTTTTGTTGGCGATGAAGAAACGCTCACACGGCGTTGGTAAGTGGAATGGTCCGGGAGGTAAAGTGAAGGTGGGGGAATCGATGAAAGATGCAGCTTGCCGTGAGGTGTGGGAAGAGGTTGGGCTGCGCGTGTTGCCAGATGATTTGATTGATGTAGGGGTCGTGGAGTTTGTGTATGAAGGTCAGTCAGAGAACACCAATCGTTGCTCGGTTTTTCTTGCCAGAGTGTTTAGCGGCGAGCTGACGGAGTCCGATGAAATGCGTCCACAGTGGTTTCCTCTCGCTGATTTACCTTGGGACAACATGTGGAAGAGTGATGAAGTTTGGTTGCTGCAAGCTCTGCGTGGAGAACGCGTCCAGTATCGGATTTTGTCTGACGCGAACTTGGTGACTCTCGGAACAGAGATTATTACGTAATTTTCAGACAAGAAAAAACATCTGAGCAAATCAGATGTTTTTTCTAGACCAGTCAAAAAGACTTGGTTTAATCGATAAAGCATTTTAGTATCTTTTGCATTGGTGGGATAGTATTTGTTGCCGTTTGAAGTTCATTTGCACTAAAGAGCTTTGCGTAATTTTCCGGGTTGAGTTTTTTTGTTTCATCTAAATAGTTGTTTTCAAAGTAGACTTTGCATTCTCTTGAACTCCATGTACTTACATCATGCCCCTTAGTCTGTAGCAGGAGTCCTTCAATGTTCGGATCGGGTTGAATGAGTTCTATTCCTTTTTGTTTAGCGTTTTTCCTGATTGCTTCAGGTACTGTGATGTCTGCGTCCAGAACGCAAACTGATCTGTTGTAAGTAGAAATCTTGATGTGTGCAATGACGTCGTTAATCATTTGTTTTGGGCTTCCACCGTGCAATTGTTTTAGCGTGACCTTCCTACCGCACCCACGAGGGCAAAAAAGGCTTTTGCAGTAACGTAAAAATGCTGTTTCTGTGTCGCCTTCTCCCGCGACTAATACGGTAAAAATGACTTCCTTTTTTGCCATGTGCTTGAGCATAGGGATCTAGTCAAAGTTCGGGACGCCTCCATATGCGCCCGCAAGGTAATTCCCCATGAGGTTGTCTCTTTTTCGAACACCACTCACCGTGTCTAAACGCCACGACGTTGTTTCTCCTGTTTTTTCTTTCTCTACCAAGATAATTTGCTCCTTCTTCAGTTCAGACAATAAGATCGGTGAATGCGCGCTGATTATGAGCTGAGCTTTATTCGGATTTTTATTTTTATCGTAAAATAAATTCATTAACATCGGGAGCATGTGTGGATGAAGGTCAGAATCAAACTCATCTAAGACAGCAATACCACCGACGCTCAATACCACAAGCATATCTGTAACTATTGTTAGAAGGGTTTGTGTACCTCCCGATTCGTAATAAAATGCCAAAGGCAAAACTGTTCCACCGTGCGCCTCGTGAAAGAGTGTAGGCACTATTTTTTTTGTTGTCTTTTCGTTTTCTGTAAATTGAGATTCTGTTATTTCAAGCTTTTTGATTCCCAAGTCGAAATCTTGTAGTATTTTTTGCACACTTTGAAGCAGCTTCGGATCCCCTTTCAGGACTTTCGACGCTTGTTTAAGGTGATCGTTGTGCATGATATCATCGGAATAATATGGTTTACGTCCATGTTCAACGATGTTACCAATGATTCCATCCCAAAATACTAAAAGCTTTTGACTTGCTTCATGTCCCGCCTGTGCGGCTGTGGAAAGTGTTGAGGCGTCAGGTCTCGGCTTAAATGTTTTGTTGAATGGCAATTTAAAACCGGACTTAGACTTATATGTATAATCATTCAATTCGCCATCCCACTCTCTACGAAAGATGAAGTTGAAGTAGCTTGTTTTTTCAGATCTTTTTGACAACTCTTCAACCCAAACTTTTTTCCCGTCTAGGATTAACTGGTAAGAATATATAGAGTTCTCGAACTCATACTCAAGGTTAAACTCCGTTTTTTGTTCTCTTGTGTTTGGATCAAACTGGAAAGGCTTAAGTGGGATTGAACCATTTTGATCGCCATCTCGGAAGGATGATACATTAAACCACCTTAGAAAGGCTAAACCTTTCAAGAGGTTTGTTTTTCCTGAGGCGTTTGACCCAAAGATGGCTGTCACCTTTGAAATTAGATTCTTGCCATCTATTGATTGCTCATTAGTTAAATCATGCCCCGCTGAATTTTTTACAAGTAGGGATATTTCGTTCTTTTCTTTTAAGGAGTAAAAGTTTCGAGCAGAGTATTTTCTAATCATATTTGAATATGTTACACAAATATTCGTAGTAAGTCAAATTATGACGCTTTTTGACCAAAAGTAGCATTCTTTCATCGAATTTTTAATCAAAGTAACCACAGTAGCAAACCGTTGTTTATTGATAGGTAATTAGATATATCTTTTTTTCGCTCAACACAAAGAAAAAACACCTCGTTGTTGAGATGCTTTTTCTGGAGCGGGTAGGGGGAGTCGAACCCCCATCATCAGTTTGGAAAACTGAGATAATAACCGCTATACGATACCCGCGTGGTCGGTCCGGTGGGACTTGAACCCACGGCCTCCTGGTCCCAAACCAGGCGCGCTACCAACTGCGCCACGGACCGATGTTGGTACTCTGCTTTTCGGTGTTTCGTCACTTGAACCCACGGCCTCTGGCATGCCGGTGCCTTCGGCACATCGTCATGCCTGTCTCAGCGGCTCGGAGCCAAGCAGTTGGCTCCTCGCTCCGCTTCGACTCCCGCACCAGGCGCACGAGCAACTGCGCCACGGACCGATGTTGGTATTGCCTCGAGAATGCCTCGATGCCGTACAAATATAGTCGAAAAGCCGTTATTTGTAAAGTGGTGGGTTAAGCCTTGAAAATGCAGGAGCCGACCCGGAAGAAGTGGGTCGGCTCGGCGCGAGAAGTGGGCGCGTGTACCCTCAGGCGGCGCGAGGGCGCCGGACGAGGTAGGTGTCAGCAGCACTGACCACCAGGCCGCAGAGCGTGCGACCGTCGACCGCAACGAAGGGGATCGGATGATTGCACGCTTCGGTGGCCTGGCGGGCAAGCCCAATCGACAGATTGCCTGCCGCGAAGCGTGTCCACTCAGCGATCATCTCTCCGCGGACCACGACGAGGCTCGTCAGTGGGTGTGTCGTCGCCGGAACGATCCCATCGTGAGGGCTCGGGGCGCAGCTGTAGACCTTGATTCGCGGTTCGCCATCGGTGTGAATTTCGATCCCCCGCCGCCCGTCGATGGTCTCGACGGTGGTGGTGATCTCTCCGATCGCCTCCTCAACGCTGACGATCCTCCCAACGACGAGTACGGTCTCATTGTGGGCTTGGTAGGTGAGGGCGAAGACACGTGAGGTGTCGTAGGGGGAGATTGTCGTACAAGATGCGCGGCTCATGGTGGGCTCCGGGTGGGGGGGGTGGGAACGGGGCAGGGACGCCTGCATTTAACACAGATCCGAGCCCTTCGTCAAGGCTCGGATCTTTTTGAATCGTGTGAATGAAATTAGAAGGGGTACTGGACTTCATCCGATAGTTCCAAATCTCCTCCATCCACGTAGACGTCCAAGGCGTCTTGAGCGTCTGTAATCAAAAAGGTATCGGCAAATTCCAAAGCGGTGAAATCAGAAGTGGAAATTTCAAAGCGACTGCCGTTAGTGATGTACCAGCGAACAGCTCCGTCGGCAATGATTGTTCCGTCTGGGTGCACGGTGGTGGTTACGTTGTCGCCAACAGTATAGTTCGGCCACATGGTGTCGGAAAGATCAAGCACACGATGCGCCCAGTCGGCTCCGTAGAGTTCTGTGGCGACCGACTCGCTCGTTACCCAGCGTAACACTCCTCCCGGTTCCACGGCGTAGGTTTTTGGATCCGTCGTTAGTTTCACCAAATACGTTCCTGGACGCACGGGAACGTTTTTTCCTAGTTTGTAACTGGCGAGTGTTGCCTCATCAATCGTCGAAACGCTTTCAAAGTCCGCGTACCAGGTGTAAAAAATAGCTTCATTAGGAAAGGCGTGACGCTTGCCATCACTGCCAAGCACGTAAACCGCAGAGTTGGAGGACGATTTTACCAGTTGCCCTGTAGTGTCTTCAATGGTCGGCGGCTCTTCTGTGACAGGTTCTTCGGTCGTCGTGTCGCTAGTAGGCGTCGTGCTGACGGCATCAACACTCCACGTTTCAGACTCGACCTCGGTAATCCGCACGTAGCGGTAGGGTGTAGCAGCGGTATAGCTCACGGTAAACGCATCTTCGTGAAGGGCGAGAATTTCTGTAGTGGTTTGCAGTTCTGTACTTGTGCCGTCCAAGAACTCCACCCGCGCGGTGGCTCCCACATCAAAAATGCGATAGATAATCGTGAGGTCGCCGCTCATGTCTGCTCCCATATCGAGAGTGAGTGACGCGTCTGCACTGCGGAAATCGGCAAACAGATTATCTGCCGCGCCAAGAGCGTTGGTGGGAGTTAAAACATTCGACGATTGACCGATCACGGCTGAGGCGTACACCGGTTCGGCGGCGTGAATGGGGTTTGGGAGAAGGAAGGAGAAAAGTGAAAGAAGGAGAAAAAGATATTTGATCATACAGCGAAAGTATAGCATAAAAGCGAACAGCAGGCTCCCGAGTGGCGGGCGCCTGCTGTGTGAGTCACGCTTCGATGACGACGCGGTTCCTTCCGTCCTTCTTCGCTCGGTACATGGCTTTGTCCGCCCGTTCGATCGCGTTGGCGATCGTTCGCGGGTCAAAACGCCCCGCCGACTTGAAGATCGTCCCACCAACAGAGATGGTGACCTTGAAGGGGAAGTACGTTCCGTTTTTCCGAAGCTGCAGTGTTTCAACTGCTGTGCGGAATCGTTCGGCGATGACCGCCAACTTTTCCGGCGAGTCGACTTCTCCCAACCAAACGAGCTCTTCGCCGCCATAGCGTCCAAGGATGTCTCCAGGACGGCGGAGTTTTGCCAAGCACTCGGCGACCTGTCGGAGGACAGAATCCCCTGCAGAATGTCCGTGGGCATCATTGACCTGCTTGAAGCGGTCGATGTCCACGAAGAGCACTCCGACCGGTCGCAGGTGTCGACGCGCCTCGTCTTCGAGACTGCTGATGTGCAGCTCGAGCGACTTGCGGTTGAGGAGTCGTGTGACTGAGTCCTCCAACGTCTCGCTGCGGACATAGAGGATCTGCCCGACGATTGTGGCAAGTGCCCGAAGTGTTTCTAGATCGAGTTCGTCGTCGCTGACGAGGAGAATGCGGGATGCGCTTTTCTCCTTCTGTTTGACTCGTACGATCCTACGACCCTCTACGTCTTTGAGCCGCCCCACGACAGCCACATGGAGAGCGCTGAGCGTTTCTTTATTCACCCCGGCTTGCCCGAGGATGACATGGTCATCCCCTTTTTCTTGCAGCAGGACGAGGTGTTTCCCCCCACACGCCTTGAGGGCGGTTTCGAGAAACATGGAGAGCGCCCCCGGCTCGACGTCGGGGCAGGCGGCCGTAACGGCAGCTAGAGCCAGCAGGGCGGCGCCATTGGCAGGCTTCTTCGACATGAGACCTCTATCTCCCAGGGAATGTTGGCCTGGGACAGCTGTTTATACGCTTTTTTCCCGCTCTCGTCAACCCCGTCCAGCTCCTGTAAACTAGGGAGCATTATGCGCCGCCATTTGCCCATTATTGCCGTGTTTTTGCTGATTGCCGGAATGCTGGCCTTTGTGGAGGCTCGGCCGCAGTTTCCCGACCCGGATTCGTTCTATCACGCCAAAATGGCCTTGATCATTCGCGACCAGGGCTTCATTCATCAATTTCCTTGGCTGCAATACACCACTCTTGCAGATCGTTACGTTGACTATCATTTGGGATATCACATCCTCCTGATCCCGTTTGTAACGATATTCGATCCGCTTGTAGGGATGAAAGTGGCTGCGGGGGTATTTGGACTGATCGCTTTTTACGTTTTGTATCGCGTGCTTAAGTGGTTTCGAACTCCGCGTCCGGAAGTCTTTACCTTGCTGGCGGCCATGTCGAGTACGTTTTTTCACCGCATGTCCTTGCCGCGCGCGCCATCGCTTTCGGTTGCTCTGTTGTTGCTGATTACCGGCGCTATCATCAAAAAGAAACCGTGGATGGCCTACGCGGGCGTGTTTGCGTACGTGTGGTTTTATTACGGATGGCCGTTGTTGTTTGCTGTTCTTTTGGCCGTGCTTGTTGCCGATGTTGTTGCCGGACGCGTGTTGAAGGAACGTCGCACGCCGTACGTGAAAACGATTTTGGCAGTGCTCGCGGGCATTGCTTCGGGGCTTGTGATCAACCCCTACTTTCCGCAAAATATTTTATACACTGCCCGCGACGTGTTCAAACTGGCAATCGTTAATTATCAGTCGGTGATTCCTGTTGGCACAGAATGGTATCCAACGACTCCAATTGGATTTTTTTCCGGTGCGGTGTTTGTCTGTGCCGCCCTTATTTTTTCCCTTCTGTTATTTGTCCTTGCGGCGCAACAAAAAAAAGATCTGCCGACACGTCCACACATCACGTCTGTCATGAGCTGGTTTTTTCTTTCTGGTGGATTTTTCATTCTCTCGCTCAAGTCGAGTCGTTTCATGGAGTACGCCGTGCCGTGCGTGGCCCTTACCGCCGGTACGTTGTCTGTGTTTTCGGAGTCGTTTGTGCGCGAGCGGCTCGTTCCTGAAGTACGTTCCTGGTTCGCTGCCATCGCTTGGCGACGATGGTTGGTGATTCCTGTTATTCTCGCTGCCGCTTGCTTCATTTTTTCTGAAGTTCTAGAAGTGCTGCCTTCTAAAGAACGGTTCACTGCGGCGCAGTTCCGTCCATCAACCAATTGGATTCAGCAACACGTGCCCAAAGGTGAACTGGTGTTCCATAACGCTTGGGATTATTCGCTGACGCTTTTTTATCTCGATGACACGCATCGCTATCTCGTCGGACTTGATCCTACCTACATGTACTCCGCGTACCCGGAGGACTATCAGATTTGGTCTGATTTGGTTAACGGTACAGACGCAGATGTCGGGAAGGTCATCACCCACTTTCACTCTTCGGTGATTGTGGTGGATACGCGCATGCAGTCGGACTTTGAGAAGAATGTGCAAGCTTCGGGATTGTTTGAAGAGGTGATTGCCGATGGCTCCGTGCACCTGTATGCTGCCAAGTAGTATGAAGATGTTGATGGTGATTCCTACGCTCAACGAAGAGGCGATTATCGAGAAAAACGTCGGGTTGATTTTGGCGGCCATGAAACAGTTTGAAGATTGGCATGTGGTTATTGCCGATAATGGATCGACGGACAGGACGCGCGAAATTGTACGTCGGCTGACGATCGATGAACCAAGATTGTTACTTTGGACGAGCGAACAAAAAGGGAAAGGATTAGCCGTGCGCGGGGCGTGGACAGATTATCAAGCGGACATCTACGCCTTCATGGACGCGGATCTCTCGACTGATCTTGAAGCTTTGCCGCACTTGCTTGCCGCGCTCGACTCAGCCGACATTGTGGTAGGGGATCGATTTCACCCGCAATCCACCTGTGCGCGATCGTTGAAGAGAGAGCTTGTTTCACGCGCTTATGTTTTTTTGCGTCGCCTGTTCTTGAAGCTACCCGTGAAGGACACACAGTGCGGATGTAAAGCGATGAAAAAAACGGCATGGGAAAAGATCAAAAAAGATCTCACCCACACCGGTTGGTTTTTTGACACCGAGCTTCTCGCCTTCGCGACCAAATGTGGCCTCTCCATTGTCGCGGTTCCGATTCAGTGGGCGGAAGCCCCGCACGGTAAGCGAAAAAGTAAAATGCATTTGTGGCGTTCTTATAAAGAAAGTTTTTCTTTTTTACGTATTTTGAAACAACGTCTTTGAGTTTTATCTATTGACGTGAGAGCGGAAAAGTGGTTATATCCTCTCGCGAGATTCCCTCGCACGGAGGTTCCATGTTGTTGTTACTGGTGTCCTGTACCCCGAACGTGGCGCTGGATGCGACGCCGGCGCGGACGACCGCGCCGGAAAGCGTCGAGTCGCAGGCGTTCACCAAGGATACCGGCCCCTGCGCCGGGCCCTTGCGGTTCGTCTTCGATCCGTTGCCGACCACCGCGGTCGCCTGCGGGGAGTCGGTTCCCCGCGCGATGCGGTTTCTGATCGCGAACGAGAGTGCCTGTGGGGTCGTCGTCTCGACGATCCCGTTCTTCATCGACGTGGTCTGGGGGGATCCGTCCCTCACCTTCACGAGCGCGGACCTCGCGCTCGCGAGCGGATCCGCCTACGGCAGCACCGAGGCGGTCACCGGCGACGGAAGTGTCGTGTTCACGGGGGTGACCAGTCTCGCCCCGCACGACGTCGTCTTCATGGATCTGACCTTGGAGCTCACGCCGACCTGCGGGGGTACCCCGCCGGAGCAGTTTTCGCCCATCCTCCTCGCCGAGGACGTGGTGGCCACCCGGAGCGACGCCACGGGCGTCACCTGGATCGCGCCCATCCCGGAGCTGGAGGGCTACCCGACCACGGTCGAGTAGGCACGCAGCGAACGGTTCTTCATCTACGTCAAGACCCCCGGAGCGCAGGCTTCGGGGGTCCGCTTTTACAAAAGGGGAAGCGCGCCGGAAAGGCCGACGCGCGAAGGGATCAGAAGCTAGGGTCAGGCGGGGGCCTGGGGCGGGATCGGCGGTCGGGGGACGGCTGCTCCCAGTGGTCGGGCGGGAGGGAGATCGTCATGAGCACCTCAAAATTGATCTTAGAAAAGTTGCTACTATTCGTCAACAAACCCACTTTTTTACCTCTTGAGTTTCCTATTGACGCTCAGGCATAAATAACATAAAATAACCCCGCATTTACTTGCGGTACGGGCGTGTAGCTCAGGTGGTTAGAGCGCGACACTGATAATGTCGAGGTCGATGGTTCGAGTCCATCCACGCCCACCAGGCGCTTTCAAGCGTCAAAAGAGATCGTAGTTTTCTAAAAAATTCTGGGTACAAGGCGCGGGATGCCAGCTTCGGAGACGTACCAAAAAGTACGTCGACGAAGTGGCAGGGACCCGCAACGCTGTAGACAGAAGAATTTTAGGAAACTATTCTGCCGGCCTAGCTCATCGGTAGAGCGCTGCCCTGAAGAGGCAGGCGTGCCCAGTTCGACTCTGGGGGCCGGCACCAGAAAAACTTTCAGCACATGCTGGAAGTTTTTCTTTTGGCCACTAGAGTCGACGGGAAAGGGGTGCGGGGAAATGTGAAGACCGCCTCCCGAGAGGGAAGCGGTCTTGAGCGGCGCGTGAAGTCGCGCGGCTAGTCGTACGAGGGGGTGGTGACGCAGCGGCCGCCCGCGGTGGCGTCGAAGTCGTGCAGGTGCCCGATGTACACGTAGTCGACCGTGTACTGCGACGGGTCTTCGCCGACATAGTCGGCGGCGCCGACTTTCGCCACCAACGGTGTACCGTCGAGTCCATGGTTCACCACGAGGTGGCCCTGGTAGGGGGCGCTGGTGCTCGGGGTGTCGTCGAGGATGATCTGGATCGGGAGATCGTTCTCGGCCAGGGTGGGCGTACTGTCGGCGTTGTGCGATCCGTCCCACCCGTAGGTGAGGAATCCGCTGTCTTGGTCGTTCCAGACGGTGCTGGAGGAGATCGTTACGATCACATTCCCTTCGGTGTCCAGGCTCAGGGTCGCATTGTTGGCCGGGCCGGCGATCATCAGACGCGACAGGTTGACCGACGCCGGATCCATCTGCACCGATCCGTCGTCTCCCTCGGAGATGTGCGCACCCTTCGCCGACATGTTGGCGAAAAAGGCACTTGCATCGACCGTTTGTTCCGAGTCGACCCACTCCCAGATGTTGCCGATCTGGTCGTAGACACCGTTCCGGCTCACGCAGGAGCTGAAGCTCCCGGTCAGTTGGATCTCCTGACTCGGCACGGTGGTCAGCGTGGCGCAGGCCTCGGGGTCGTAGGTGTCCCCGTAGGGGTAGGCGTCATCGCTGCCGCCGACCGCGGCCAGTCGCCACTCCTCGTAGGTGGCCAGGTGCCACCCAAGCCCATCGCAGAAGGCGAAGGCCTGGTCGGTGGAGTAGCCGACGGTCGGGATGACTCCCGCCGTCGAGGTCATGACGATGTCCGAGGGCGGCACTGCTCCGGTGGCGTATTGATCCTTGTCACCGAAGTTCCCCGTGACCACCGGTTCGTAGGTGTGGATGCAGAACTGGGTGGCCGGATCGTCGCCGATGAGGGACATGCCCTCGGGGCAGTGGGCGGTGCCGGACCCGGAGTTCGACCCCGAGTCGGTGTCGACTTCGGTGTCGGTGGGCGAGTCCCCGGAGCCGGTCTCCGCGGTCTCGGTGAGGCCGGAGTCCGCCGTCTCCGCGCTGTCCGCGACGGGGGAGTCGTACGGACCGCTCTCGGTCGAGCGGAGGGTTGAGGGGGAGACGCAGGCGAACAGGGTGATGGAAAGAAGCATGGGGTAACCTCCAGCTTGATCCTAGATCACTTTTTACATTTTAGTCAAGCATCCACCCTCAAAGCGGGTCAAACACGATAGAAGTAATGAAACACAAAACCCGCTTTGCAGCGGGCTGTATTTTCCAAAAGTTTCAAGTTTTGATGCACCACAGTCATCTTCTGTGTGATTGCAACGTCTTCGTTTCCGATCAACCGAAGTTGATCTCGACCTGGGATGTGTTCAATGTCTCTTTGAACGATTTCCCTAGAAAGGAGGTGATCCATCCACAGCTTCCGCTACGGATGCCTTGTTACGACTTAGCCCCTGTTATTGGTCCTACCTTCCGCCGCCCTACGGCGACGTTCGGGTATTACCAACTCCCTTGGCTTGACGGGCGGTGAGTACAAGACCCGAGAACGTATTCACGGCGCCGAGCTGTTGCACCGTTACTAGCGATTCCGACTTCATGTTGTCGAGTTGCAGACAACAATCCGAACTGGGGCCGGCTTTAAGGGATTAGCTCCACCTTGCGGTTTGGCAACCCGTTGTACCGACCATTGTAGCATGTGTGTCGCCCTGGACGTAAGAGCCATGCTGATTTGACGTCATCCCCGCCTTCCTCTTTCTTACGAAAGCAGTCTCACGTGACACATATAACACGTAATAGGGGTTGCGCTCGTTACCCCACTGAAGGGTACACCTTACGGCACGAGCTGACGACAACCATGCAGCACCTATCTAGCACCCTCGAAGGCACTCTACTTTCATAGAGTTTGCAG
>CAZPQJ010000010.1:0-38981 GCA_964588955.1 uncultured Gammaproteobacteria bacterium | reverse complement strand
GCGGAGCCAAATAGATCACTGCCTTGGTTAAAAAAGCCGTCGTCGTGTCCTTTTCGATGATCTTGGCTCTTCGGGGGAAACCTGCTATTCTGATCGCAGAAAATCAGATAATTTACGCATGTATGGAAGACGTACAACACCCGACCGGAGCGGATCAGAAAGACGTGGAGGAAAACCGTTTGGTGGCCGCTATTGGCTATTTGTTCATTCTTTGCTTGCTGCCTCTGCTTGGGAAAAAGGAGTCCAAGTTCGCCCAATTTCATGGCAAACAAGGGCTGACCTTAACCATCGGCGCGGTGGTGTTGTGGTTTGCTGGATTTATTTTGGCTTTCATTCCGGTGCTTGGTTGGCTCGCCATGGTGGCGGGATGGGTCGTGCTCGTGGTGTTGGCGATTATGGGAATTATGAACGCCTTGGCGGGGAAGTATTGGGAGATGCCGTTTTTTGGGAAATACGCCCGCGAGATAAAACTGTAAAATGGAAAATCCGAAATCCTAAATCCGAAATCCTAAAACGAAAAACCGGTTTTTAGCTTTCCTTTTTCCGATTTCCGATTGTTTCGAATTTGATGCTTCGGATTTCGGGTTTACACAACCTATGAATGAAACTGTCCAAAAGATCCAATCGCTCCAATCTCGGCTGAACGAGATGTGGGGCTTGCTTTGACGTTGATGCGATGAAGATCACCTTCCAAAATCTGGAGGCGCAAATGGCGTCGCCGGATTTTTGGTCGGATCAGAAACAGGCCGTGATTGTGAGTCGTGAAGCCGCGGAGATCAAAAAAGAGATTGACGCCTTTGAGGCGATGGGCAAGGAGCTGGGGGATTTGGCGGAGTATGTGGAGGAGGCGGAGAAAGAGAAGATGGAGATAGGGGAGGAGATAGAGGAAACGTTGGAGAAAATAGGAGAAGAGATAGACGCGCTGGAGTTTCGTAAATTGCTTTCTGGGGAGCACGATGCCAATGCGGCGATTGTGGCCATTCACGCTGGTAGTGGTGGCACGGAAGCTAATGACTGGGCGGAGATGCTGACTCGGATGATTTTCCGTTACGCGGAGCGCAAAGGATTTACCGTTGATGTGCTTTCCGAATCGCGCGGGGAAGTGACGGGGTTTAAAAGCATTATGTTTCGCGTGGTCGGCCGCTACGCCTACGGCTATTTAAAATCTGAGTCTGGCGTACATCGCTTGGTGCGCATTTCGCCGTTCGATGCCGAGAAGATGCGCCACACCACCTTTGCTTTGATCGAAGTCCTTCCCGAGCTCGACGACGTGGCAGATATTGAGATTGATCCAAAAGATTTGCGGGTGGATACGTATTTGGCAGGCGGCCATGGCGGACAGTCCGTCAACACCACGTATTCAGCTATCCGCATCGTACACATTCCGACCGGTATCACCGTCACTTGTCAAAACGAACGCTCGCAGTTACAGAACAAAGAGACGGCGATGAAGGTGTTGAAGTCTAAACTGCAAGCCTTGGCGGTGCAGGCGCGCGGCAAGGAGAATGATGCGTTGCGCGGGGAGTTTACTTCTCCCGAGTGGGGGAACCAGATTCGTTCCTATGTGCTCCAGCCGTACAAGTTGGTGAAAGATCATCGTACGGATTATGAAACCTCTGATGCCGAAGATGTGCTTGAGGGGCATTTGGAAGATTTTGTGGAGGCCTATTTGCGGTGGAAGCTTGGAGAGAAGGCCTAAGTTTCCGTTTGCGGCATTTGTCGTTTCCGATTAGTATTTGTTGAGAGTTTAGTCTTTTGGATGTTTTTTCTATGGCAACGAACAAGAAAGTCTTGGTAACCGGCGGCAGCGGATTTGTGGGATCGCATTTGGTCGACGCCTTGGTCAAAAAGGGCTACGAGGTGGTGGTGATAGACATTAAGATGCGTTGGTTAAATCCCAAAGCCAAATATTACAAAACGAGCGTCACCTTACCAAAGACGCGGGAAATCATTAAAAAAGAGCGGCCGGCCTACGTGTTTCATTTGGCAGCGCAAGTTGAAGTGCCAAAGTCGGTTGCGGATCCGTTCTATGATGCTCAGGTGAACATTCTAGGGATTGTTAATGTACTTGAAGGGTGTCGTGCCGTTCCTGGAGTCGTCAAAAAGGTGATCGCTTTTTCTACCGGCGGAGCGTTGTATGGCAACGCGGCCAAACCGCCGACGAGCGAGGTGTTTCCTCCTTGTCCCGCTTCTCCGTACGGCATCGCCAAACTCACCAGCGAACGTTACTTGGATTTCTATCATCGCATCTACAATATTCCTTACGTGGCCGTGCGCCCGGCAAATATTTATGGACCGCGACAGGCCTCCGGGGGAGAGGCGGGAGTCATTTCTATTTTTACCAACCGTTTACTTAAGGGGAAAACGGCAATCATCGACGGCACGGGTAATCAGACACGCGATTTTATTTTTGTGGATGATATTGTTCGCGCGGCGGTGTTGGCCATGACCAAGCCGTTTGTTGGGTCCTTGAATGTTGGAACGGGTAAAGAGACGAGCATGCTGGAGATTTTTCGGATGATTAAAAAGTTTGCAGGATCCAAGCAACCGGAGATTATGGGTCCGGCACGCAAGGCGGACATTTTGCGTTCGGTTCTGGACAGTCGTTTGGCTAAGCGCGCGCTCGGTTGGTCGGCGGAGGTGGAGATTAAGGAAGGATTGAAGCGTACCGTTGAGTGGTTCCGCACGCAAAAATAAATTCGCCATACGAAATTCAACGTTTCAAACAAATTAGAAATGAGAAAAGCGGTGGAGATACTCAAAGCCGGCGGGGTGGTTGTATTTCCCACGGAAACAAGTTATGGGATTGGCTGCGACGCCACCAACGCGCGGGCGGTGCGCAAGGTGTTTGCGATCAAGGGGCGACCAGATGGAAAGGGGACGCCGTTGATCGTGGAGTCGCTAGCTGTGGCGGAGCGTTGGGGGGTGTTTTCTCCAACAGCAAAGAAACTTGCCAAGAACTATTGGCCGGGAGCGTTGACCATTGTGGCTCCTTTGCCGGTAGGGAGTCCGATCGCCAAAGCGGTGTTGCAAGACAAAACGATTGCCTTACGAGTTTCGGGAAATGCCGTGGCACGCGCTCTAGCCAAAGGACTTGGGCGACCATTGGTGGCAACCTCGGCCAATTTGTCTGGCCAGCCGCCGTGTTATTCGGTGCGCGCGTTTTTGCGACAGGTTCCCCAAGGGGTTGACGCGTGTGTCGATGTGGGAGCGCTTCCGAAGCGTAAACCAACAACTCTCGTCAAAGTCATCGGTGATACGATGGAAGTATTGCGCCAAGGAACGATCCGTTTATGAAAGCCAAAAAATCATTCGGCCAGCACTTTTTGCGCAACGCGGGAGTGATGAAAAAAATTGTTCAAGCGGCAGAGATTACACCGGGTGATGTTGTGCTTGAAGTTGGTCCAGGTCATGGAGTGCTGACGCAGGCATTGGTGGAGGCTGGAGCGAAGGTGATTGCCGTGGAAGCTGATCGTGATCTCATCCCTGAGCTCGAAGAGAAGTTTGGATCAAGCGTTCAAGTTATTTTTTCCGATATTTTAAAATTTCGGATTTCGGATTTGTTTGGTTCTTCGGATTTCGGATTTCCCAAATACAAGCTCGTGGCAAATCTTCCTTACAACATTGCTTCTGCCGTTCTGGAAAAGTTTTTGTCCGCTGATCATCCGCCTTCAATGTTGGTGGTGATGGTGCAGAAAGAAGTGGCCGACAGAATGCAGGCCAAGCCAGGGGAGATGAGCGTGCTCTCGGTAGCTTGCCAGTTGTACACCACTATGAAGCGGGTAGTGAACGTGCCTCCGGGATCATTTAGCCCTCCACCTAAAGTCGACTCCGCGGTTGTCTGCTTGCGACCACGTCACTCGGTGGCGGGGCAGGACAATGAGCAGGTGATAGCCCTTGCTAAAATCGGCTTCCGCTCCCGTCGCAAACTCCTTAAAAGCAATCTTTTAGCCACTGGAGCCCCGAAAGAGCGCATTGCCGAAGCCTTTCAAAAGGCGGGTGTGGACGAACTGGCACGTCCACAGGAATTATCCGTAGATGCCTGGAGCAATCTTTGGTATAATCTCAGAGATCTCTAATCGGGATCGTTATCGCTATGGCTGAAGAGCCGCGAGTCTTGCTGCCCGCACGTCCGGCGTTCTCTAAAGAGGAGAAGGCCGCTTTAGTGTTGTTGATTATTGCTGGGATGGGCGGATTGTTTTTTGGCTTCCGTTACATGGGCAAAAATTTGCAGATGCCGTTTTCGTTTTCCTATTCTGGTCCGCAATATTTGAGCGCCAACGAACAGGAAGCGGCGCAGATCGACGAACTTAAAGCGCGTGACACCGATGCTGACGGCTTAAACGATTACGATGAACGCTACGTGTACAAAACTTCCGCCTATTTGTCTGATTCTGATGGCGACGGAACGAGCGATCAAACGGAAATTACTTCCGGCGGTGATCCGAATTGTCCGGTTGGCAAAACTTGCACGGGTTCCGCTTCGGTTGACGCTACGGCAGACGTGAGCGATACCATTTTGAACGGCATCACCGCGCCGGTGGCTCCAGATTTGGGCGCGGCACAGCAGATTCTTGACGCTGCTTCCACCAACGGTACCCCCGTCAACGAGCAAGATGTCATCAATAGTATGACGCCGGATCAGTTACGCGACTTGCTGATTAGCAACGGTGCCGACGAAGCGCAAGTGCGCTCGCTTACCGACACGCAGTTGATGGAACTTTACACCCAGGTGTTACAGCAATATCAAGCTGGCGCATCGAGCACCACACCCTAAGCTATGGATGAGGAGAGAACACAATCTCGCCGTCGACGCGTCCGCGGTTTCGCCGCTGGGTTTTTGTTGTTGGTGGGGATGACGACCGTTTATCCGTTGGCTGCGAGTGCGCAATTACCAACGTCGATTATTGCTAATCCTTATGAAGACGCCAAGACAGCGGCAACCGAGGCTGTGGCCAAACCCTTCCAGGTCGCCTTCATGACCGTGATTTGGAATTTCATGCAGTTTGTTTCCCAACGCATTGCTTATGACGCGGCGGTTGCCTTGGCAACCATGGGGAATGGGGAAGAACCGCTCATCAACTTGGAAGATCCCCAATCCTACTTCATCGGCTTGGGGGAAGATGTGGCTGGTGCGGCGGTAGATGCGTTGTCGCAAACGTTGGAAGCGGTCAACATTCACTTTAACTTGTGCGCCCCCCAAGCCCCGGCGGCACGGTTGGTGTTGCAGCTGGGTATTAAATCCATGACCCAACGTCCGGAGCCAGTGTGTGATTTTCAAAGTCTCACCAGCAACTGGCAAGGGTTTGTGGCTGATTCGTTTGGCGACGACAACCCGGATCAATTCTTGCTTTCCAACTTTGCTCAAGCTATCAATCCGCGTACCACAGACTTAACCGCCGGCATCACCTTGTATACCCAAGTTATTGAAGACGAGGATTTGAATAAGTCGGTCAGCTTTGGCAAATACTTAAGTGATCATAACTTTAAAGACGCCACCGACGTGATTACCGGCAACGTCAAAACGCCAGCCAACATTATTGATGAAACCTGGAAGCGCTCCTACGCGCCGTCTAACACGCAAGATCAAAATCGCGCCATTTTTAATTGGCTCATTTCGGCTAAGGATTTGTGGGGGCAGTTGGGACTTTCGGCGCTCAGCATGTTCACCAATACCTTCTTGTCTAAGTTTACCGACCGCGTGTATAGCGGATTGTTTGATGTACAGATTGACAACAGTAGTCCGTTCGATGTGGCCAGCACCGGGTTTAACGGGGGAGTTCAGGCGGTGGAAGATCATTTCCGCACGCTGTTGGCATTTTCTCCCACCAAACTCGACAGCTACAACATGGTCAGTGAATTCACCACTTGCCCTGGTACCACCACCCGCGGCCTCGACAACTGCGTGATGGATTCTAACTTCGCTACTGCCGTTGGTGCGGCCGACTCGGGCGATCCGTTCACCGTGCAAGAAGCGATCGATGAAGGCTTGATTGGCGGGGATTGGCCGCTGATTAGCCCAACGGACTCCCGCAACGTGGACAGTAATTGTTATACCTACGGATTCTGTTATGCCAACTTGGTGCGGATGCGTTTGGCGCGGGTGATTCCGGATGGCTGGGAGTTAGCCGCGAGCTTACAAAGCGGATCCAGCACCGATACTTTACAAACGGTGATCGACGCGTTTGATGATGAAACCAGCAAGTACTATCACTTGATTGATCCAAACTGGGTGCTGAAGTACCCCACCACACAATGCAACGTGTTGGCACCTGGTCAGTTGGTCTCCGACATTGGCACCGATCGTGGCATTGAATGCGTGGACGCGCCAAGTTGTATCCGTGAAGACGCTTCTGGAACCTGTGTGGGTGGTTACGGCTACTGCGCGCGTGAAGCCAACACGTGGAATTTCCGTGGTACGGAATGTCCGGAGCAATACGCCACCTGTCTTTCCTTTGATAATGGCAACGGTGTTAACGGTAGTTGGTTGTTAAACACGGCAGATACGGAGGGCTGTGACGCCGACAACGCCGGCTGTTTGTGGTACTCCACGCAAAAAGAAGAAACCGACGGTGCCTTCGCTTGGCCGAATATTGATGATGTGCCGACGCTCGATGTTTCTGCGGGGACGTACTTGAGCCGGTTGTATGTGAATAACAACGTGGAAACGTGCGACGCCGAAGACGCGGGTTGTACGCGGGTGATTCAAAAAACCAGCGACGTTGCTTTGAACCTTGTCTTGAATCCGAGTTTTGAAACCGATGACGATGGTGACAGCATTCCTGATCACTGGGCTTTAACAGGCGCTTCCGCTTATAGCGCGGACGCTGGGGAAGCGCAGCTTGGTTCTGATGCCGCCGACGCAGGTAAGGCTGGAACAAGCGGCATTATCTATCAAACCGACTTGCCGATCCAACAGTCTACCTTCTACACCTTGTCGTTCTACGCCGCCCAGGAAACCAGCGCGTCAAACAATTCCGCTACGGTTTACGCGGTAATGGCCAGTGAAGACGGATCAGCAACCGTGGATTTGAGTGGTTCAAGTTACGAAACTGCCAACTGTTCCCTTGCCGACTTAGATAGCGATGGAAGTGAAGAAACAATCCAAATGACCGCTACTCCGGCGAGCGACTCTTACGAACGGTTCACTTGTACCTTTACCTCGCCAACGTTTACCGATTCTTCACTCGGCGCGCGCGTGCAGTACTTGGATTTCATCTCCACCGGTTTGTTGATTGACGGTGTGCAGCTGGAGGCGGGGGAGGACGTGAGCGATTATCGCGAAGGTTATGGTCAGACGATTGCTAACTTGGATCCGCAATACTTTAAGTTGCCGCCGAGCTATTTGGGTTGTACCGGAAATGAAGCCACGGATCCGGAGGAGTGCAGTAGCTACGCTCCGGTGTGCGCCGCGCTCGATGTGGGTTGCGATTTGTACACTCCCGAGAATGGCGATCCTTCCGTGCCGGGCATTGTGAATGACGGCGACTCCTGTCCGAGCACTTGCGTGGGTTACGATACCTTCAAACAAGAACCGACCAATTACGAACCGGCCGGAGATTTCCCCGTCTATTTCATTCCTTCCACCGCCGTTTCCTGTTCAGAAACCTACGTTGGTTGTGATGAATTTACGAATCTGGCCGATGAGTCGTTGGAGTATTACACCTACTTGCGCGCCTGTCTGACTCCTGAACAAACGAGCGCGCAGGCCGATTACTACACCTGGGAGGGATCAGATTTAGAGGGCTTCCAATTGAAGAGCTGGTCACTCCTGGATTCTGATCTTTCTTCCTCAGACGATTGGAGTGCCGATGCCCATCCTGAGTCCGCGCCATGCACCAGTTGGACAACGACCTCTAACTCCATTGTCTGTAACGACAGCGCTTCTTCCTTGGCAGTGGATTTCTCCTGTAATGAACACGACGACATTTTCAGCGATCCTGATTGTCGTGAGTTTTATGATGCCGAAGGAAACATCCATTATCGCCGTTTCAGCGACACAGTGACGGTTTCCGACTCCTGTGCTGACTACCGCAAAACAACTATCGCTGGCGACACTTCGGTGGAACAAGAAACCAACTGTACGGAGGCGGGCGGATATTGGAATGGAACCATCGGCGAGTGCCGTTTCTACGGTTTGCCAGAGGAATCCACTTCCTGCCCGGCCGAATTCAACGGTTGTCGTGAATACACGGGCGGCACCGGTCGCAATTCCAGCATTGTCTATAGCGACGATGTGGAAGATGAAGACGTCAATGAATATACGGCTACCAACGCGACCGTGGAGGTGAGCAACGAATCCATCGCCACCGACGGCCACTCCATTCACATCACCGCCGGCACCAGTGGGGGATACCTTTCGGTTGGGAACGCTGAACGTTCATCTACCTGTACCGACACGGCGGGATGCGCGGCTTCGGAAGGTTCGCTTGGATTTAGCTGTACGGTCGCTAATGGCTCGACGGATTGTGGAGAACTGGTTGATGAGTTAGCCAGCGGCAAAACCTACGTCTTGTCGTTCTGGGCCAAAGCCGGAGCTAACGGTGTGACGATGTTACCCAAGTTTATTGAGGAAAGTGGATCGGGGACGGGTCGCGATTTCAATACGGTTACGTTGTCTACTGCCTGGGAGCGCTACACCGTGGGACCACTCGACACCAGCGACTTTGCCAATTTCGATGATACGGCCGAGCTCGCCTTTGTCCTTCCGGCAAGTGGCAGTCAGGTGTATGTGGATACGATTACCTTGCGTCAAACCGAAGAAGCGATCACGGTGGTCAAAGATTCTTGGAACACCCCAGCGGAGTGTGATGAGACGCCAGAAGGCGCTAGCTCGCCGCAATACTACTTAGGCTGTCAGCAATACAGCGATTCTTCCGGCACCGACACCTACTTAAAATCGTTTACTCGGCTGTGCTCGGAGAACAAGGTTGGTTGCGACGCCTTCTATAACACGGAATCTTCCGACTCACCGTACGCTGCTGTCTACAATCTCTCGTGCGAATATGGTCAATCGCCTAGTACTGCTTATCGCCCGGCGACGGCTGCGCCTGTGATTGTGACCAGCAATACCACGTGTGCCGTGGATGGCACCACCTATTGTACGATCGAAGCGGGGGAGTCATCTTGCGAATTTACGATTGCCGAAGGTGCCGTGCCGCGCGATGTAAATGACGTGAGTGGTGACGCGGTCTTACCTTACGAAGATCTTGGTTCAAGCTATGGGATGAAAGTAAAGCTTGGTCCTGACGCTCGGGTGGTCGCTCCAGACAGCCTTACCTACTTCGTGGCTGACACCTCCTATGCTTGCGACAGCGGAGCGATGGGTTGTACCGCTGTGGGTTTGCCAACGTTTAGCGCCGATCAAACGCGGGTGGAATCCTGGACCGACACCTATTTGCTCGACGTGGTCGACAGCTACAGCGATATTTTGTGCTCGGAAGATGCCTTGTTCTGCGACGCCTGGGACACCACTCAAGACGGCACCTACTATTTCAAGAATCCAGAAACCAAAACCTGTGAGTATCGCACGGGTGTCTCGATTGACGGTGCCGAATACACCGGCTGGTTCCGCTCTGGTACCGATCAGTTCTGTTACGGTACTGGCACCTGCACGGTTTCTGGCAGCGCCTGCCAAACCGACTCCGATTGTACTGGTTCCACCGACGAGTTGGTGGATAGCTGCGCCATCGACACGGGTACCTATTTGGTGGGTGGCACGGAGTCTGCCATGTGGCGCAACGGCGACAGCGACTTCGACGGTTGGACAGGGGAGTGCTCCTCGCAGTACGACCTGTGCTCGGAATTTATTGATCCGGTCGACGTGGATCAAGACGCCGGCGAGTTCTATGATTCTTCTGCCGGATCTTCTTCCTTCTTCTTGAATAACGATTTGCTCGACGAAAGCAACCTGTCTTCGGCCAAGCGCTGTAACGGACAAGTAAGTCAAAAGAAAGGTTGCGTACTGTTTGAAAACACCACCAACGCGGAGTTGAACTACAACGCTTCCGCTTCATACAACCTCTCCGTCCATGCCGATCAGTTTTATAGCGATTCTACCAGTTACGATTTGGTTGATCCGGTTTCTTGTCCAGACGGCGGTGGCTACACCGCGCTCGACGGTACTTCGTACGATGTCTGCGCCAGCCGCTGCGCCTATCAAAGCGTGTTGGTCCACCCGTATGATGATTACACAACGAGCGACTACACCTTCACCACTTCCTGTTTGACCGATGTCGATTGTCCGTCGGTGAAGAGCGACGGGGGAGACGCGGTTAATGGTAGCTGCGAGAGCGGAACATTTGTGGGAGCCGACAGTTCTTCTGTAACGGTGCCAGCCTTAGAAAACGACACCAACGAAATTCAAAAAGTGGAACTCGACCGCGCCTGCGCCGAGTGGCTTTCCTGTAACTCCACCACCAAGGTGTGGGATGAAAACAACCAGGAGTTCGTGAACGTCTGCGACTCGATCGGTCTGTGTAACGAATACAATTCTCTTGGTGAGACTACTTCTTGCGCCAACTGGGTGGTTGATGCTGTGCCGTCGGTGCTGACCGCGCAGGAGTATCAAAATCGCGATGTCAGCTGGTACGGCCATGACTATTCCGGATTCTCGATTCCTAATACGGTTCTCGCTTCGCACTTGGTGCAAGAGAACGTCAACCCCGCGCGTTGGTGCGCCAAAGCTGATGGCACCGTGATTGCGGGAGACAATCTTCCTTACATTGATTGTTCCACCGACGACACCTTGTGTGATTCCACGGAAAAGGTTTGCGCCTCAACAGGGGAGTCTTGTACTTCCGATATTGATTGTCCAGATTACGATTGTGACGCCACAAGTTGCGTGAGTGCCGATGAAGACTTCCGTCTGGTGCTCGACGCGGGTGCCTGCGACACCACCACAACCGACAACGGCGAATCCTGCACCATTGGATTCTGCGAAGACACGGGTTCGCCATGTTCCACTTCGAGCGATTGTAATTCTGGCGCCGCCTGCGGCACGGGGTATTGTTACTACTCGTTAGTAACGCAATCGTGCGAAACGGACGCGGATTGTGCTGGTAGTGGCGAGTTTTCCACGTGTTATGTTGATGGTGGATATTGTCAGCGTCAAACGTCGGAAGTGTGTACAAGCACAAGTAGTTGTACAGACACGGACGGGAGTGCTGGTCCTCCGGGCTGTGTCCAAGCCGCTAAAACGCAAGCCGGTACCTGCGTTAACAACAATTGTTTGGCTACTCCAGCCGACGACAACAACGACGGCAAATTAGATCCGTTCAATTTTGACGATGCCGAAACCTTAACCTGTCGTGCCTGGCCGGAAACTAAAGCGCCGTTTGGAAACGAGGTGATTAAAACCTGGGTTGATTCGGCAACGCTTTCACAAACTCCGGTTACGGATTCCGACGATCGTCCGTATCAAACGCTCTCCACTTTTGAAGACGTCAACACTTGCGCTGGCGGTCAAACCTGCGATTGCGCCTACGACGCGGTGAGTTATGGTACGAATACGTTGTACTTCGATCAAGGCGCCGCCGACGCTCCGTCGTACCTGTGCGTGGGTGGAAATTATGATGGTGCCGCTTGTGATGAAAGCAACCTGCCGCAGCTGGCTGGATCATCCAGCTCCTGTGAAGACGGTGGGGGAACCTGTACCTATCAAGATGGCGATCAAACCAAGATCGGCATGCAAGGCTTCTGTTTGCAACGCGATACCGCGCTTACCATGAACGGAGACCCTAACCAAGCTCCGTGTTTGGCCTGGCTCCCTATTGATCGCGCCTCCGGCTCCACAGATTTGTTTGGTAAAGCCACCGAAGCCGGTTACCCCCTCACCGACACCTTCTACTGCGCCGAACCGGCTCTCTACGCCGATCTTGGGCCATCGTATTTCGACACAGATAATAATATTTCCGCTTGCGCAGAGCACGAGGGGGCAACTCCCGGTTCGCCACAAACATGTGAAGATAATGCCACATCACTTTACGACTGCGCGGATTCCGTTCAGTGTCCTGAAGATTACTTCGCGATCATGGGGCGCTGTCTGGTTGATGACGGAAAGGAAGAGACGGGAGATGGAGCCGGCACCTTGGCTGAAGGGTGTTATGAACCATTTACCGCCACTGCCGGGGGGTATGGAACAGATGACGACAACGACTGCCCATTTGTTTGCGTACCGAACAACGCGACAAAGTTGACGGATGATGGAAATCTGGAAGCCTGTGAATTGCCAGATGCGCTGGCTTCAGATTCTACCCTCGACGTGTCCTTTACCGTGGGTAATGCCACAGGAATAAATAGTACTCCGGTGTACACCATTGAGGCCGAAGAGGCAGCAACTTTTGACACGGTGGCCGATTACTATCAAACCTGCCGACAGCGGGGCGTGGCAGAGGATGCCGCACTCTATAACAACCTCGTTGGGTTCAGTGCGCATACAGGAGTGGAAGCGTTCGGAGATGATTATCGTTTCCTGTTCTTCACCGGCGACGTTTACCCGGCTTGTAAAACCGTTGTTCAAACGAGTGATACCACGCAAGGAAATAAAGCTTGGACAGATCGTGTCTTATTTTCCGGAAGTGCTGGTGGCTTTACCATCGATGACGCTGCTGGCGATGTTTCCTCGCTCTTCTATGCGAAAGATACGGAACAAAACCCCTTTGGTACGGCATTGGATCCAAATGTGCAAAACACTGCGGAAGATGCTTATCCCGTGCCGATCGCCTCATGTCTTGAGCAAACATCAGCCCCGACGGATCTTTACAAGAGTTATGTGGAAGCGCAAAAAGCTGCTTGTTCAGGTACGCCATGTATTGATCTTGGATCGTATTTGATTGAAGACATGGAAATCGCGTTACCGACGGGAACTGCTTTCTCAACCTGTTCGACGTACGAGGCTCCTGCGGCATTGGGAAGCGGCGGAAATGCTTCGCCTCCGGGACGTTCGTTTGTCAATATCGGTTACACGGAGGGAACGGGATACTTGAAGGATGATTTCAATTTCGTTGGCGAAGCGGTTAGCGACGCGATTGATCGTATTGGACAAATCTTTGCCGATACAGGCATTGCTGCCTGGACGTGGAATGACTCCGCGCAACAATACGAAACCGCTGCCAGCGGATGGGACACGGGACTTGATACGGTTAAATCTGACACGGGCGATGGCTTCACCAACGGTCGTCCGCCAAGTGGGCCTGTGGTGCGATCGGTAGGTTCCACCTGCGTGGGGCAATATTGCCGCGAGGGAGCGGATGACAAGTTTACGGTCAATGGCGAAGACTCCAATGATCTCACTGGCGCCGGTGGCACCTTCTTTGCCGATCTGAAGTTCTTCGTGGAAGCCAACCCCAACCAGCTGCCGATTCGTCGGGTGATTGTGGATTGGGCCGATGAAATTGGTGGAGACTATGCGGGTTCGATTACGGGCGATAACTATTACAAAAACCGCCGCGGCTTGGATTCCACCAACTCGCAGTACTGTGACAACTCCAATGCCGACAACTGGGGTGAAACCACCGACGCCTGCGACAGCAATTACTTCAACGCTCAGCACTATTACACCTGTTCACAAGGGTTCATTAACACCCTGCCATCCTGCTCGTTGGATGCCGACGGCAAGCTGGCCGAATCTCCCTGCACCACCGACGGTGAAAGCTGCACCTACCAACCCCGCGTCCACATCCGCGACAACTGGGGCTGGTGCACGGGTACGTGTCTGGATAGTGTTACGGGAGTTGATGGTACGAATGGATGTTATGACGCGGATGGGGATATTACCTCGAGTACTGATCAAGATGATGAATGTGATTTAGATCGCCCGAACGACAGTCCGTTTACAGAAGATGATCCTTGGGTTTACTACGACGGTGTTATCACCATCGAACCGTAGGGGATAATTTCTCCTTCCTCTCCGAGGAGGGGTTAGGGGTGGTGAAAGATAAATGTATAGGCGGGGCCACTGTGCCCCGCCTTGTCTTATCCAAACAAAAAAAAAGCTCGCATGAGCCTATAAAAAGTTCGACCAGCTGAGAGCTTCAGCTGGTCGAAGAAGGGGTGGAGGTTGATGGGGCAGGTGGAAATGGGCGGATGCGGTCGGTCACTGGCGGGTGGCGGTCGCGTGGATCGACGAGTCGTTCTTCACGATCAACTGGATGGTGTTCCCGTCGTCGGAGATGACACCGTTCCAGTCGTTGGAGGTGAAGTAGAACCCGTCGACCGTGATCACATCGTCCATCTCGGGGATGGTCGGGCTGCACGAGCTCTCGCTGACCGTGAACGGGTACTCGGTGTCGAAGCCGTCGTACTTCATGACCCACTCGCCGGCGAGATCCACGCAGTCGCGGAGCGGGCTGTCCTCGTCGATGCTCTCGACGGGAACCGTCTCACTCACGAAGTGCGCGCCGTCGTACTGGTCGATCGTGGCCGAGGAGTTGACCGCGATGTCGCCGGTGAAGACCGTCTCGACCGCGTAGGTCGGTTCGGTTCCGGTGATCGTCACGGAAACGGACTCGGTCGGTTCCGACCAGTGGTTGACGGTGTTGCCGTCGATCTCCGCGTACGTCCGTTCGGAGGGGATGTAGGCGGAGATGGTCTCGTCGCCACCGACGTTTCCGTCGGTGTTGTGTCCGGCGTTGTGTCCGGTGTTGCCACCGTCCACAGGGATGTTGCCTTCGCCGCACGCGGCGAGGAGAATGATGAACATCATCGGATGCCTCCAAGGCTGGGGAAGGTGGGTTTCAAAGGAGCCGCAGAAAAAAAACGCAGCGTGGCCTCTTCAATTCCCAGTGGAAAAGAACGGATTCCGCATATCGGGATCAGCTCTCTCAAAACTGCCCGAATTTTATGCAAATTCGTCGCATTTCTGAGAAGCTGATCGACCTAATACTTCGTCACTAACGTATCATAGGTTAGCCAAAAAGTCAACATTTGGAGATCGATTTAGTCATGTGGATAAGTCTGTGTTAGTAGAAAATGCCATATTTTGAGCAACTTTGACTAGACGGTCTATCTTCGGGTAGACTACCGCTACCTGGACAAATCCACACCCAGGCAATCACGGTGCTTCCATGCGCCTTCTCACGCGGGCTTTCCCGCTCCTCTGTCTCATCAACCTCCTCCCGGCCTGCGCCGAGGAGGACGACTTCCCGGAGATGGACGACGACGGCAACTTCGTGGCCGAGAGCGGCCGCGAGGAGATCGACCCCGCCACCGGGATGAAGACGGCGTACTACTACGTCTCCAATCCGACGGCCGACTGCTCCACGGCTCTCCAGCTCACGGCCAAGGGCACGGGTCTCACCGCTGTCACCCCTTCGGGTGGCGGCATCACCTGGGACAGCCTGACCTCCGGCGGTACCACGTCCTTGGGCGACACCTGGTTCTACAAGGACACCTACTACCGGATGGACAAGGACTGGACCGGCTCGAGCGGCTACCTCGCCCTCGGCACGGTGACCGTCAAGGTGACCGGCACGACCGTGACCAAGCTCTCCTACTGGTTCACCGACTGGACCGGCGACTGCGACCACGACTAGTGCGTTCGTCCCTCACGCGGCTTCCCCCTTCGGGAGGCCGCGTATCACTATGAAAACATTTTTTTACTTTTTTATTCCCATTCTTGCTATCGCTGCAGCGATTAGTTTTGTCATATTTTCTCATCGTCCGACAGAAGAATTGACGAACCAACCTATAGATCAGACCATGCTAACCGTTGTGGAAGGCGATGTTGTTTCCGCGGATGGGGTACATCTGCGTTACTGGTTTTATGATCGGGGTACAAAAACGGTCGTTGTCTATTTGCACGGTGGACCAGGATCAAATACATCTGCTGTACGCGAGACATTCGGTACGACGTTAAGCGAAGCACTCGGTTCTTTGTTATTTTTTGATCAACGAGGCGGCGGTCAGTCTTCCGTGGGAGAACTATCGGGCTATACATTTCCTGTAGCAATTGACGATCTGAAAACAGTCGTTACAACTGTCGCCAACAATAAACAGATTATTCTTTGGGGACATTCTTTTGGAGCAACGTTAGCGGTGGAAAATGCGGCTTCAAATGATGGTGTTGCCGTGGTCGGGTATATACTCGATGCTCCGTGGCTTAATGAACGATTGTGTGCCATGAATCGCGGCGCAATGTCCCCGGAAGCGTATGAGGAAACAGATCAAGAACACGCTCGCATGCTGCAAAATAAAGCTGAGGATACTAATAAAGAAGTGCAAGCGGCGTGGTATCAAAATGAATGGCTGAACGAACGTGATTTTTTACCGTTGCTATCTTCCATCACTGTTCCAACACTGGTTGTTTCTGGTGCTTTGGATACAAATATCCCCCCGGCTCAAGTTGATGCCATGCGGCCGTATATGCCAGATGCCGAGTTTAATCAGTTTCCCGGAGTTGGCCACAATATTCTTTTTTCTGAACAGTCAGACGCTTTTATTGAGGCACTTAGTCGCTTTGTCTCTCGCAGTTCCCAGGATAACCTATGACACAAAAAAAGATTATCATTTTTGTCGCGTCAGCTTTTCTTCTTGTGGGAGGAGGCGTTTTTTATTGGCGTTCTTCTGCACTAGACGTCGGTACAAACCAAACAGAAACATCTGTACACGCAACTGAATCTCTTCCTGGCGATGACGTAGAAGTAGAAGGGGACATGATGACAGATGATCATGTACGTATTCACTATTGGTTTTATAATCGAGGCTCAGACACGGTGACGGTATTTTTGCACGGCGGACCTGGACGTGGCTCACATGATTTTCGCGATACCTACATGCCAGATGGATATGCGGATCGATTTGGCTCGTTGTTGGTTTTTGATCAGCGTGGTGGAGGTCAGTCAGATACCTATGAGACAAATCCGAACGTGAAGCCGAGTAGCATAACCTTCGCTCGCTTTATTCAAGACATTAACGAACTTCGCAACTATGTTATTCCAGGTCACCCCGTGGTTATTTGGGGGCGCTCGTTTGGTGGATTGCTTGCCGCTGCCTACGCGGATAGTCATCCGGATAATGTAAAAGCCTACGTTCTGTTTTCTCCAGGCACGTTTGATCAGCGAGTCGTTGAAGAGGGAGCTGAACAAATCAATGCGTTGAACAATGGCATTAGCAACATAGCCGACTTTGTCACGACAAAAGCAAGTAACGCAGAGAAACGATTATTGCAAAAAGAAGCTCTTCGTCGCCCAAAGCATGACGCTGGCTTGCCGGATTCTACCATCGCCGCGGGAGACGCCATGAACGACAACGAACATATTCTGACAGAATCGCATTACGGTTTGTTGGCGAGTATGGAAGACATCCCGGTGTTTATTCAATATGGAAGTTACGATACGCTAGTTCCGCCGTTAGCGATTGAGGCGATGAAGCCGTATCTTCATAACGCAACCTATTTTGAAATTCCTGCGGAAGATCATTTTGCGGCCTACGCCCACCCGGATGAAGTGTTTGATCAGATCGAAGCCTTTTTTCAGGCCAATCAGATAAGTGGTTTGCGTTAAATAAGGTTATTGATTTGCGATTAGCTCTGTTCTACGAAAGTAGGTGCTGCTCGTACTTTTCAAGAGACATGAGTTTTTTGAGCAGTGTTTGGTGGGATTGGTTGAAGTCGGAACGAAAAGTTTTTTTGGGCACTGCTTGAGCTATTTCTACGAAGTAATACGTGTCCAAGAGCATTTTAATAAGAGATAGTCGCAAGGCATCGAAGTACGCGCTCTTTTCTTTTTTTGTGAGCGGACGAACGCGTTCATAGCAACGGATAAAGTTTTCCGCTTTTTCCGGTAGGTAGTGATTATTTTTATCAAAAGAAAAAAAGATTTGAGCGCGCGCCAAGTCAATAATTGCAAAAGACGTTGCCGCGTGATCTATGTCGAGCAGAGCTGAAACGTTCTTTCCGCGGAAGAGAATATTAGACAGAGAGAAGTCCCCGTGGATAAAGGTTACCGGCAATGAGGACAGTCTGTTGCAAGATGAGAATACGCGATCAACACAGTTCGTAATCTCATCATTCATACAGGCGGATCGATAACAAAGAACATTCTTTTTATTCAGTGGAACAAAGGGTAGTTCTTGATCGCGAAACGTTCGATGCAGCGTGGCCATTAAAGTCGCGACTTCTGCGCATTCTTCACGCTTGGGATGCCGTCGATGTTTACCTGGCATTTTTTCCATTAGAACGATTCCTTGCTTGCTTGTAGATTGTACTACGTGGTAAATACGTGGAACGGGAAAAGACGCGGCATGAAGCTTTTTCATGACATTGGCAATACGTCTCACATCGCTCCAATGGCGTTTTGTGTATTTTTTTACAACAATGGATTGAGATTTGTTTTTCATTAAATAAACCTCATTGTCGACACCGTGCGTAAACCGCTTGATCATCATACTTTTTCTGCCACGATCGTTAAGACACAAGGTGCTGTGCCTAAATTGATTGGTGGTGCAAAGCGTGTGAGGAGATAGCAGGCCAACGCGCAGGGCGCAAAAAGGTATTGCAAAGTTTTTGGAGCGCGTTTTAGGCCATCTTCACACATCCACCCCAGGATATGAAATAGGGAATGCGTATACTCCATGGTAATGAGTTTAAACCCCTGTTCCTCAAAAAGACTTCTTAGGCCGTTAGGTGTAAAACGAAAAAAGTCGTCTGGCACCATGTGAATGGGCTGAAAAAAAGGAACCGCGCATACGACACGTGCCCCGTCGGTTGTGATACGATTAAATTCTTTTAGGACATTCCATGGATGTTTACAGTGTTCAAGTACAGCAACGCAAAGAATACCGTCGATACTTTTTGCTTCCAGTGGAATCGATTCTAAGTCAGCAACAATATCGACAGTATCTGCCGCTTGCATATCAATATTTATCACCGCCTTTCCGTTGGTGAAGGTGATTGTCCGGGTTCCGCATCCAGCATTGAGGATTCTGCCGTTAAGGTGAGACTCGTTCTTTTCCAGTTCTTTTTGTAAACTCGGCCAGTAGACCCATTTCATATTTTCCCATTGCCCATTTTACGGGTAAGAACTTTATGGTAATAGGTATACATGTTTTTTGTGATTGTGGTCGGGTCGTATTTGGAAATCATCAACGATCTTTGTTCAATTCCTATTTTTTGCTGTAAGTCTTTATCGTTGCTCAAATGATCTACCGCTTTTGCCAGGCGATTTGCTAAGCCATTCGTGTCACTTCCCAGCGAATAACCGATGGGGGATCCATTTGGTCGTTGTAGCATCTCTTTAACCCCACCTGTCGCGTAGTAGATAATCGGTTTTGCTGTTAAAGAAATTTCCGCGACGGTTCCAGGAAAGTTATCGTTTACCGACATAATGGGGAAAAGATCTCCCGCTTGCAAAAGTGTGGGTAATTGTTTGTGATCAATGTAACCAGTAAAGAAGAGAGAATGATGAAGTGTGTTCGGTATCATTTTATACAAATCACGCGGATCCATTTTGGTGTTTGCGGTTAAATGACTTTTTGCATTCCCGCCATGGTGCCCAATAAAACAGATCCGGGCTAAAGGGTTTTTTTGTAGGATGGCTGGAATGGACTTCATGACGACCTCAACGCCTTTTCGTCGTTCTACACTTCCAACGATAAAGATGTTTGTTGTCTGAGGTGTTAAAAACATTCTACCCGCTAGACGATTGATCGTCTGTATGGCTCGAGTTCTTTTGTGTGGCTGTGGAGAAAAGAAGGTCGTATCGATTGGATTTGGAAAAATAGAAATTGGGGGGTGCTGATGATTTCTTTTGCCAAACACATCTTGCTCCACCATCTTTTTTACATGTTGGGTACTTGCGGAAAGTAGGTCGGCGCCGACAAGGGTTTGGTATTCCGCTAAGAGTTGAAAGGAATTTGCCGCTGAACTCGGAAGGTGATTCTGCCGTATACACGTGGCAAGCGGTGTATGTAGTCGAGCGACTTTTAGAATAGTATGTTGCGACAGGGTGTGAAAGATTTCTGCGCCGTGGCCTTCCCAGTCGCCAACTTCAATAATAGTGGGACGTTGGGGAGACTTGTTGATAAGTGCATAGACCGTGTCCGATGCGGCTCGCTGAAAAGATAAGAGAGAGAACAGATTTTCATCAGCCTTCCATGGGAGTCTTGCAAAAGGCCGCGAATTTTGGCTGCAACCGAGGTAATGTCGAAAAACTCCAGCCGGATCTTTTTCTTGGAAAGAACGGCTCGTGGGTGACTTGGTAATCCAATGGATCTCGCAGGTGGGGTCGATGTTTCGTTGTGTTCTGGTGAGAAGGCCGAGGTATGTGCCAATTCCGCCGGCGACTCGATAGACGTCGTCTTCACTACTGATAACAATAAAGAGTGTTGATTTGTTATTTTTTTTTCGCATAGTTTTATTCTCGCGTGATGCTCCAGACAAAAGGAGAAACCGTTTCTTCCGTAATATTTGTTTTCTCTATCCAAGCACATCCATCGACATCTTCTTCGTGGATAGCTGTTTTGAGTGTGGTTTCGTCGTAGTGATCAATGTTAAAAATAATCCCCACATGATGCATAGAAATTTCTTCTCCTTCGTGCACGAAGTCCGTGACGCGGGCAAGGACATTCAGTAAATGTTCCGACGTAACCTCACAACCGGTTTCTTCCTTCAATTCGCGGCGGAGCGCTTGAACAGGGGTTTCCCCATGTTCCATTTTGCCTCCGGGTAAATCCCATCGACCCGTATAAGGACCACGGGTCTTTTTAACTAAAAGTATCGCATCATCTTTGTGAATAATTCCGTAAACGCCCAGGTGAAGTTTCTGCATAATACGTATCAATAATGAAAGGGGGCAAGAATGTTACGCCCCCATACGGACGAGGTGGTCCCGGACAGATTCGGCAAGACCTTCAATTTCTTGAAAGGTGTTTGTGATGATGATATTCATCTTCTGTCGAAAGAACGGCTGGCTGTAAAAGCGCTCATCGAGCATTCTATTCATCTCCATGCGCGTGTTTACCTGGTCGGGTGGGTCACCACGAAGATGAAGGCCTTTCTGCGCATCTCCTTCCACCAGAATGGTTTGAAATGCCCCTTGCGTTTTATCAGGGAGGCAATAGGGGCTACCATAGCAGAGGGCGATACGTTCGTCAGATCGCAACGCTCGGTGTTGAATTCCGTGGTAGCGTTGTCCATCATCAGCATCGTAGATCAGCGCGCCTTCAGCTCGTAGTCGCAGATAGGAGGCGGTGTCTGTGTGGTCAAATCTTCCAGGGAGATCGTCCTGGCGGGGCGGCCGGGTTACGGTATGGGTTGGAACGTAGAAGAACGGGTCGGAAAGAAGAAATTCGATGAGTGTTGATTTTCCCACGCCACTTTTGCCGAAGAAGAACACATGTGCCATGTCAGCCTCTCAATTAGGCAGAATAGAGCCGTTGAATGGTGGTGTCAACAGATATTTTTTGACCACGCCTAGATGGCGTGGTCATGTGAGAGGAGGTTCAGGTTTCAAGCAGGGGCCAGGAGAGTGCCATACCTTGGGCGACACTCGAGAACACGTTTCCGTCTTTGACGGCCTGCATACCGAATCGCTCCGTGAAGACGCGGCGGATCATCGGGACCTGGGACGTGCCGCCCGTCAGGAAGACACGTCGGATGTCCTTTTCTTTGACACGGGCGTCTTTGAGAGCCTGGTCGACAGCGTCGGCGATTTTATCCACGATGGACTGTGCGCCCGCCTCGAAAGCAGACCGTGTAATTTGCCGCTTGATGTTGATTGACGCTTCGTGGAAGCGCAGTTGGACGGTGGTGTCTTTGCTCAACCCGATTTTTACCCGCTCAATCTCCCGAGCGAGGGAAAAACCAAGATCGTGAAAGATGAGATCACGCACCCGCTCAACACACGTCCGATCGGAGACGCGCACGAGCATCCTACGGAGGTAGTCCTCGTTTTGTCGATTTCGCAGGATCGCCAGATGGTGTAGATCGCAGATTTGTCCGAGGAGCGACGGAGTCCACGGTTGCTGCGGAAGTCCCGGCGAAAGACTGTAGGTCGCATGCTCGCCGAATAGCGTCAGAAGTTGTGTCTTCATGATGACGCGATCGAGAGCGTCGCCGGCGAGAGGTACTCCGCTTACGGAGAGCACGTCTTTTGAACGGTCTTGCAGGCCACGCCGCGGACCGACACGTACGATGGCGAAGTCCGAGGTCCCTCCACCAAAGTCCCCGACGAGCACGAGGTGTTCGTGATCGACACCCTGCTCGTATGCCAGGGCTGCGGCAATCGGTTCCAGTTGGAATACGACTTTCTGGAATCCGGCTTGATACGCGGCTTGTTCGAGCCTGCGTGCGGCGCGTTGATCTTTTTCGTCGTCAAGATCGAAACGAACCGGGCGTCCGAGAATAACTTTTTCGAAGTTGATTCCGGTAGAGGTCCGCGCTTCCTTGCGCAGGAAGCGCAAGAACAGGGCCACCAGATCAACGAGACTGCAGGTCGTGTTCCCGAAGCTCAATTGATCGAGGCTCCCGGCGAGATGACGCTTGATAGATTGCACCAGGCGTCCGTCTGCGCCCGAATCTTCATAGGCCTCGGCCGCACTATTGCCGATTTGGAGATTCCTGGCATCTCCTTCGGGGAAGAAGAAGAGGGTTTTCTGCAGGGTCTTTCCATCCGCAAAGACGACGTCGCGAACGGTGGTACCGTCCGAAACCGCCATGGCCGAGTTCGTGGTTCCGAAGTCGATTCCCAGGTACATGTCTACCTCCATTGGTAGCTTATGCGATCGTACTTTTAATGGCAAGTACGGTGCTATTTGTGTTATCGTATCTGCATAAAATCAACACTATGTCTCATACAAGCACCGCTTCTTATGCTCTCTGTCAAACCCTTCTTGGAAAAGATGTCCAAGTGGTTATTGATCGTCCGTTAGGTTCTACGCATCCGAAGCACGGATTTGTTTATCCGGTTAATTATGGATACATGCCCGGAGTCATGGCTCCCGACAGAAGAGCTTGATGTCTACGTTTTGGGAGTTGATCAACCGCTTGAACGATTCACGGGTACGGTAATCGCCTTTATTCATCGATTAACCGACGATGACGATAAGTTGATCGTTGTTCCGGGCGGCGCGACATATTCAGATGAAGATATAGAACGATTGGTGCACTACCAAGAACAGTACTTCGAGCACGAAATTGTGCGAAGCGTGTGAGATTGTGCGCGTAACGTTTGGTTTCTGAAACTTATATGCAAAAAGCGGGAGCTGTTATTGTCCGAAGGGTGAAAACAGGATTGGAAGTGCTTTTGCTTTTCCGAAAGAAGCAAAATGATTGGAGTTTTCCTAAGGGGCACATGGAACACGGGGAGACGCCGGAAGAAGCCATGCGGCGGGAGCTCAAAGAAGAAACGGGTCTAGAGGTCATCATTAGCAAGCCGCTTCCCCCGATCGTCTATCACACAGATGCTGGGAAAGAGGTTGTCGTAAACATGTATCTCGTAACCCCCGTCAATCCGCGACAGAGGCTCATTTCGGAGAATGAAGGAGACGTATTAAGATGGATTCTTGCGGAAGAGGTAGATCGTCTACTGACGCATCAAAATCTAAAGGACTACTTTCGAGTAGTCAAAGTAAGCTTAAAGTGAGACATCATTTTTTAAGTTCAGACCCTTGACGGTCGGCTTTTTTTACCCTAAGGTCGATATGGCCTCGAGCCCTGCCCACCTACGAACCGTCCACGAGGAGTAGCGTCATGAAGAAGGTTATCCTTTCCGGGATTCGTCCCACCGGGGTGATGCACCTCGGCAACCTGTACGGGGCGATCCTGCCCTGTGTCGAACTTTCCTGCGAGCCGGACAATCTCGGCATGTACTTCATCGCCAACCTGCACGGGCTCACCACCGGCATCAGCCACAAGGCGGCGGCGGAGATGAAGCAGGATCTTCCGAACATGGTTCTCGACTTCATCGCCGCCGGACTCAACGTCGAGGCGGGCAACGTGCTTCTCTATGCACAGTCGAGCGTGCCGGAGATCTCCGAGCTCACCTGGATTCTTTCCTGTTTGACCGCATCGGGTCGTCTCTCTGGAATGAACCACTTCGCTGAGAGGCGTGCCCGCTTGGCTGCCGGGACCGAGAGTGCAACGGCCGGACTTCTCCTGTACCCGGTGCTCATGGCCGCGGACATCCTCGGCCCCAAGGCCAACGTGGTGCCGGTCGGAGAAGATCAGCATCAGCACGTCGAGCTCGCTCGTGATCTCGCCCGCCGCTTCAACGAGCACTTCGAGCGTCCTGGGTTCTTCCCGGTGCCCGATTTGCGGGAACGTGGTGCTGTGCGTGTGCCGGGTCTCATGGGCGCGGGGAAGATGAGCAAGAGCCTGCCGGGTGGATGTGTCTTCATCGCGGACACGGTCAAGGAAGCTCGCAAGAAGTTCCTGCGCACGGACAAGCGTCTGGCGGATCCCGTGACGGGCACTCTGCTCGACGATCCTCGTGTCGGCGACGGTCCTGGCAAGCCGCAGGAATGTCGGGTTTTCCGTCTGCACCAGCAGACCGGACTCGCAGGAACCGATCTGGAGAGCATCCGCAACGGATGCGCAAACGCCACCCTGCGTTGCGGCGACTGCAAGGTGCTTCTCGCTGACCGTGTCGAGACCGTCCTCGCTCCAATCCGGGAGCGTCGCCTCGACCTCGACAACAAGGGCGGCATCGCTCTCGCCACAGAAGTTCTCCACGAGCACGGTGTTCGTGCTCGTTCCCTCATCGCCCCCACCGTCAACGAAGTCAAGGACATCGCCGGTACCCCCGGCTATTAGGAGGAATCCATGAGCAATCCCGTACCCCCGGAGGGGGACTGGCATCCGGTGGTTCTTGCGTGCGGGCACGAGGTGCTCGACGCGTCACAGTCCCACTACTGTACCTACATCGCCATCGACCGCTTGCCGCCGGCCAGGCCGCACCTGGGTTGTGCGATCGAACGTGACCTGAAACACGACGACGAACACTGGTTCATTCGCGTCCACCACCTTTCTGAACTCGCCTTCGACGAGGTGGTCTTCAACCTCAAGCGTGCCGTCACTACGCTTACGGAGGGCGGGGCAGATAGTATCAAGGAAGCGCAGCATATTCTTTGGCGCGTGGTGGAATGCGTCAAGGTGGCTACGGCTATCGTCAAGCCGCTTCGTACGATGCGTCAGTCGGACTTCTTCGTCTTCCGTGCTTCTCTCAAGCCCGCGTCTGGACTGGAAAGTATCGGCGCGCGGCGCATCGAGCTCCTCTCAGGGATGCGTGCAGATTCCCCCTACGTCACCGAGCGGGAAGTGGAATATACCTATCGACAGTTCCTCGACCGTCCTCCGGGTCCTGGAGATAATGAACCGAAGACCCGCCTGTGGACCGCGGAACTCACTGAGCTCGCGAATCAGCCGAGTGTCGTCTGCTTGTTTAAGCAGGTGCTTGCGCGAGCTGGCATCACTCTGGATGATCTGCACGACCTGGCGTTGATGCTCCGCAACAAACAACCGCTTCCCGCGTCGTACGCGAATCGAGAAGAAGAGATCAAGTGGCTCAAGCTGCTCTGCGATCGGGTCTATAATCTGGAGGTGGCCTGGTACGAGTGGCGCACTATCCACATCGCGGTTACGCGTCCGCAGCTCAAGGGGCACGACGGAACGGGTCACACGACGGGCGTGGCCTTCCTCGAAGCTGTGGCTGCGGAAGCGAAGTTCTACCCTGAACTTGCTCAGTTGCGCGCTCTGCGTCGGGAGGATGCTCTTCCTGAAGGTCCTTGGATCAGTACCTGAATGCAGTCCTTCCTCAAGCGATCTTTTTGCCGGCCTTGGAACTCCTGGGTCGGCTTCGTCATTTTAAAGATCTCTTCATTTGACAGCTTTACGCAGTTATGGGAGACTTTTTTTATCGGTTCCTCACATACGTAAAACCGTTTGGATTTCAGGAAGTAGTACCCGCGGGCTCCCTGCCCGAAGCGAATAGGGGACAGTGCAAGCCCTATCACAGCGCGCGGCGAAATTGGACCTGGAAGAGGTGATGCCTGCATGAAAATGTGGTCGTCCGGCAGCTCCCGTAATCATGAGCAAACGCATAACTTTCGAGCGTGCGTGAAAGTACTCAGGCTTTTTGCTTGAGACAAGAGAGGTGGCACCGCGGACACGAAGTCCCGCCCTCTCAAACCTCTATTTCTTGAGGTTTGCGAAGGTGGGGCTTTTTTGTCCCAAAGATCCCAGTCGTTCCACCCATTCTGTTACGAGGTACCGCATGTTGTTCCTTCACACCGCCCCCGCGTCCGTCACCCGTGCCGTCATTGGTGGCAAGGGTCAGCGTTTGTGCGCACTCATCCAACTCGGTTTTTCGGTCAAGCCCGGCGTTGTCATCAACGTCGATGAGATCGATCAGATCCGAGCCGTCGGTTCGGTCGCATCGGCTCTTCTCGAGGAGATCTCGGTGAGTCTCGCTGTCGATCCGGATGGTGTCGCCGTGCGGAGTTCCGCTACCGATGAGGATGGCGAGCGTTCCTGGGCCGGCCAGTTCGCCACCCGTCTGTTCGTCAACGCAAGTGTGCTCGAGGAAGCAATTCTCTCCTGCGCTCGTGCTCTCGACTCCGACGGCGTTGCTTCCTACGCCATCACCCATAACCTCCCGCTCCCGCGACTGGCTCTCGTCGTCCAAGAGATGGTTTGGGCTAGGGTGGCTGGAGTCCTCTTTACTCGCGATCCGACCACGCGGGCAGAGGAGATGGTCATCGAAGCCGTCGACGGTGTCGGTGAATCCCTCGTTTCCGGAAGCCGTGAACCTCGGCGTTACTACCTCTGTCGTAAGACGGGGGAAGTGCTCCGCGAAAACGGCGCAGCAACGCCGGTGCTCGCGCCGGAACTTCTCCGTGAGCTGTTCGCCGTAGGGTGCAAACTCGAAACCGATTTCGGCTGTCCTCAGGATGCCGAGTGGGCCATCGACATGGAAGGCCAGCTCTTCCTTACCCAGTGTCGCGACATCACGACTCAGGTTGCAGACCTCGAACCCATCCGGGCTCGGGTGATCCGTGAAACCGAGGAGATGCTCGCAACTGAACGCGAACGTCTGTCTGCTCTCGGTATCACCTATAGCCAGGACGTTCTCTCAGACACCAACGTGGGGGAGTTGCTCACTCGCCATCCGTGTCAGATGACCTATGGGATGTTCACCTACATCTTCGCTCACGGCGAGGGTGGCATCCGCACCGGTCGCAACGCCATGGGCTACGACATCGGGGACGAGATGAATCGGGGGTTTGTTGTCCTCGTCGGTGGTCAGCCGCGGGCGAGTATCGTCCATGACGCCCTGACCTTCCGGGTTCATGGTGTGAGTCCCGAGATCTACTCGCGTGCCCTGGCGCACTACTTGGCGCTCATCGCCGAAGATCCGCGTCGGGCCAACTATCCGGAGATTGGACTCTACCAACAGTGGCCGACTGAGGGCTGGCTCGCCGAAGTCTTCGGAAGCGATGAGGTCCAGACGATCGCGGGATGCTACGACGCCTTCCACGGCGGGTTCAGTGTCTTCGAGAGTGATCTCGATCGCGAGTGTCGCCTCGAGTGGCTGCCGTCCTGGCGTGCGAAGATTGGATCCTTTACCGACCGCATTGACACGGGCGACGTTTCTCCCGCGCTCTTCCGTGAGCTTGTGGAGGCGTTGCGTACCGATGCCTGTCGGCAGTTCGTGCTGGTAGCGCGTGTCGGGTTCTTCGCCTTCGACCGTTTGCGTCGTCGCCTCTGTTCTCTCTACGGAGAGGAAGGCGATGCGTACTTGAATGTCCTCACCGCCGGCGTGCCCCCTGAGCTCAATCCCAACCTGCGTTTCGGTATGGCTCTTCAGGCCTGGAAGGCCGGAGATCTTTCTACCGAAGGCTTGCTCGTCGAGTTCGGACATCTTGGTATCCATGAGATGGATATCTCCCTGCCGCGCTACCGTGAAGAACCGAATCGTCTGTCACGCCTTGCTGAAGAGATCCGTGGAAATCCCGCGGACGAACTTGCGGCATCTGCGGCAGAAGCAGAAAACCTTCGCGGTCGACTGCTCGGCTCCTCGCCTGGGATTGATGATCCCAACCTCGCTCACGACATCGATGTTGTGCGGCGCTTCCTTCCGCTGCGCGAAGTCATCAAGTTCGAATTCCTGCGGGCCTACGACCTCATTCGTCGTCTGCTCAGGGGGCTTGAGACTCACCTTGGCTGGCCGAAAGATCTGATTTTCCACCTCGATCCGCTCGATCTCGTCCTGGACGAAATCGACTGGACGAAACTGCGTCGTGTGGCGGATCTTCGCCGGACGCGCTGGGACGAGAATCGTCAGATCTACATTCCGCCGATCCTCATGGGTAACAACCTTGAGGCTATCGGTCGCCCGCCGCCGCTTGATGGTGCCAACGCGCTCTCTGGCGTTGGTGTCACCAACTTCATCGCCGAAGGGGAAGTGGTTGTCGTTCGTTCTCTCGATGACACTGACGCTTTGGGTCGCTTGCGGCCGGGCTCCATCCTCGTCACTGAAACGACCGACCCGGCCTGGACGCCTGTCCTTGCCGTCATTGGTCGGCAGGGTGCCATTGTTACGGAAGTCGGTGGTATTCTCGCTCACGGTGCGGTCTATGCCCGCGAGATGGGGATTGCCGCTGTCCTCAACGTTCCTTCCGCGACGCAGATCCTGAAGACCGGTATGCGCGTTCGTGTACATGGTCCGCAGGGTCACATCGAGATTCTCTCCGAGTCCTGATACAATGCTGCGGGCGAGGTCACTCCTCGTCCGCAACCAACTCCTTTCTATGAACAACGCCATTTACTTTATTCGCCACGGCAAACCGGATGTATCTTTTGCCTCTTATTCCGAAATCCCTTTTTCCATTCTTTGTGATTTGGCTTCAGGCAAACTGGATCCGGGAATCAATACAGAAATTACTGAATCATTGCTTGCCCCACTGTTAGCGCTCGTAAAAGAAGAAACACAGCCGGCTGTCCTTTTTGTCAGTCCGCGGCAGCGTGCTCAGGAGACGGGTCGGATGATTCAGGAGAAAGCCAACACTGCCCCGCCTGTGATTTTGCAAGCACTTGGTGAAGCCTCTTTTGATCTCGCTCACTGTTATTCGCCTGGTGCTGAAGGGGTAAATATGGACGCGCTCAATGAGGCGGTATTGCGGGCAATGATGACGGGGGAGCACGCCGAAGCATTGTCGGCAGCTCTGGAGCGCGTTGAAGAAGTTTTCCGTATCGTACGAGAACAGACAGTCCCGACGATTTGCGTCAGTCATGATTTCTTTTTGCGCGCGGTAGAGTTATCTATTCGGCACAAAGGAAATGTTTCGGAGATTGATCCGCAAGAGCTTTTACAAACGCGTGTCAATCATCCCTGCTGCGGGTTTAAAACTGATACGGACTTTTCTACGTTCGTTCCGATTGGATAGCGGTTTTGCATGGGGGTTGCTGAACATGGAGTGCCGTAGTACTCTCTAGTCTGCTCATTTGGGGAGTACATGTCCAACGTCTTTCAGGTTTCTCCGTTCCTTCAGTCCGTGGTCGAGGGTGACAACGCCGTCATCTGGCATTCCATCTTCGGCAATCCGACCGTCGTCTCCGTGGCCACGCTCGGCTTTCTCCAACAGTTCAAGGAGCCGGCTGACTTCGATGCCATCGGGCTCGACGACGCCGATCGTCTGATCGTCGACCAGTTCGTGAACGCTCGATTCCTGGTGCCGCCCGATCTCGACGAACGCGCCTTCCTCGCCGAGCAGATGGGGCTGCGCGAAGTCGACGCTACGGACGGTTCGCATCTCGACTACCTCGAGCTGATCATGTCCGAGGCCTGCAATTTCCGTTGCACCTACTGCATTCATTTCGAGAACTTGGAGACGGGTTCTCGTCTTGATGCCGGGAAGAAGTTGATGACCTTCGATCGTGCCAAGGAGACGGTCGACAAGTACCTGGGACTGCTCGCCTCGCATGGCAAGCGTGAAGCGCGGATCAACTTCGGCGGAGGGGAACCCCTTCTCGCCTGGCCGATCATGCACCGCGTGCTTCTGTACTGCCGCGAGGCACACGGCGCGAACTTCGACTTCCGCTTTTCCATCAACACCAACGGCTCTCTCATCACCCACGAGGTCGCCCTGGTCCTCAAGGAGTTCGGCGTGGAGATCGCCATCAGCCTCGACGGGCTGAAGAATGGCAACGACCAGGTGCGCGTCACCAACGCTGGGCGGGGCACGTTCGACGCCATCGTCGCCGGCGTTGACGCCCTGGCCGCGGTCGGGTATCCGATCACCGGCATCGCCGTGACCGTCAATGAGCTCAACTTCACGAGTCTCGATGAAGGCATCATCGACTGGGCAGTCGTCCGGGGGATGAACGACGTTCGCATCGACATCGACGTCATCGGCATGGTCGCTGTGCCGATCGAAGATGTCGTCGCCCGCTTGATGCGTCTGCGCCGCTATGCCGCCACTTTCGGCGTGGAAGTCGTGGGATTCTGGTCCCGCGCGGCCGAGAACCTCAACGAGTCGACGCTTGAAGCCCATGTGGCTTTCTGTGGTGCCGTGCGTGGCAACAGCATGTGTGTGAGTCCTTCGGGCAACATCTACGGCTGCGGCTACAGCAACACCCAGCTCGGCGAGATCGGTCGATTCGATCAGTTCACCGCCACGGATGGTCGCTACCACGGTTTCGTTCGCGATCATCTGACCGGCGCTATGGAAATGTGCCGCGGGTGCATGATCGAGGGCGCCTGTGGCGGCGGATGCAACATCACCCAGGAGTTTGCCCGAGCGACGGCCACGGCCAAGATCGACCGCATGTGCGACTTCTATCGCCAGATGACTCAAGAACTCCTTCTCGAACAGTTGCGAGATGGTCTCGCCACTGGGATTCGGGAAGTGCAACCCCCCTGACATGGAGGTTCCCCGTGAACCAGTCCCAGGTCGAGGCCAAGCCGGCACAGCCGAAGGGCACCCTCGTCGCCCAGAAGCTCCCGCCGCGCAAGGTGCTCAACACCTGCCGTCTGCCCAGCAACTGCCGCTGAGCTGAACGGCTTCTTCTCACAGACATGACGACAGGGGGTCGACGGGTGTACAATCCGATCGACCCCCGCTTTCTTTTATGAAAACATTTTTGGAAAAAATTGAGCCGCAATTGTTATCTCGTTATCAGAATGACAGTAATGTTATTGGATTAATGGTGTTCGGTTCGTATGTAAGCGGACAGGCGGATGCGTTTTCCGATGTTGATGTGTATGTGCTCACCCGCAAGTCTGGGCGTTACGCGCGAGAAAGTTTTTCCGTGGTTGGCCACTCGATCGACGTGCTGATTGACTCGTTGAAAGTTGCCGAGGAGTTTTTGGTTCAAGAACGTGGATATATTCGTCGTCCGGCGTCGTTGATGCTGGCGGAAGGGAAGATTCTATTCGAACGCACGAGTGACTTGCGTCGTTTGCAGCGTCTAGCGAAGAATAATCTTTGTGCAAAGACTAAATCAACAAAAAGCGACATGTTGATGCACGCCTATTCGCTTGATGATTTTTTGGTTGACCTCCAACGCGACGTTGAACGCAACGATCATCTGCAGTTTGCTTTAGATTTGCCGTTGTTCACTCAAAACGCCATGGAGGTTGTTTTGCGTAAACACGGTTCCTACTGGCGGACGATGCGCCAAACGCTCGAAGTGCTTTCCTCCCTTGATCAGACATTTGTTGGAATGCTCAAAAAGATTTTTTCCGATGCGCCGTTATCTCGACGTCTGTCTTTTGTTAAAAAAATGCGGACGTATCTTTCAGAACGCTACGCTTGTGCACTGCCGGGCTCGTGGAGAATTACATAACGTATTTTATCCATCAAAACCCCGCCGGTTCCGGCGGGGTTTTTGGTCGATCTGTTTTTTGTTAGGCCAACTTTTCTTCGTTTGCCGTTGCTTCTTCAACGATTGTTTCGTTCGCCGGAGCCATTTCCATGGCTTTTTTTGTCGCAGTTTCAAGCTGTTGTTGTCTGAAGGTGTCTTCCGCTTTGGCTTGAGGGACAAGTTTTTCTACAAGTTTTGCTCGATCTTCTTTTGACATTGAGCCGATGTCCTCCGTGGCCAAATCCATGGCCACGTCGACGAGTTTATCTTGGCGCTCCGATCCAGCAAAGGCTGCGCGTAACTCCTCTTTAAATAATTCTTTTCGGGTCTCGCCCTGCTGTTCTTTGGTGTAGACGTAGTTTCCTTCCATTCCTTTACCGCGTGATTTTCCGGGGCGTGGTGCCGCGCCAGGATTGGAATCAATGTAGGCTCCAGGATTACGGCGGGGAATCGCTCCTGGAGTGTTCATTTCGGTCTTCAGGTCTGGCTGGTCGTTCTTTCCTAAGAATCGTTTTAATCCTTCGAGCATAGTGATTCATGATTATTTCTTTCATCATACGACGTGGGTCGGCATGGTGCAAGGAATTATGCACAGATTTTGATAGACGTTGTCAGATATGTCTGACAGACATATTGCTCGCGTTAGCGTTGGTTTTTTTCAGCTTTTCCACAAGGCGGTGTTTATTGGTTTTGACAAAAAGTAGCTAAAGTTAGCTAAAAAAGCATTGACAAAAGCGGATTTTTGCGATAGATTGGAACCATGAGATCGGAAAGGTTGCGCTGAGATCTATCCAACTCGTCCCTTGTTTGGCAGATTGCTTTTGGAAGAAAGCCAAACGAGTACGACCACGACGGATTCGGGGTTAAACGTTTCCAACATCATCGGTCTCCCGACACTGCGAAAGTACTGGCGCGGTGCGGGAGGGTGGAGTCATTTCGACAAATCCCTCGGCCCATTTCCGGGCAAGTAAACGAGGTGGCAAGTGTCCCAGCGTTACCGTGTCAATCTGATCGTGCAGTGGTCCGTGTTCGGTTTCTTCCTGCTGATGGCGCCGATCGTCCTCACGGGCTGTTCGCCGCACTACTCGCCGGATCAGCCGACCATCGAGGGGGCGGGTGACGTGGGTGGCGGGTGGGAGGACGTGGTCCTCGACCTGCCGTTCGCGAGCGGCTACCAGTCGCTCTGTACCCAGGGGGCGAAGGGGAGCTACTCCCACACCGGCACCTCCACCAAGGAGGACGTCGACTTCGACACCCCGAACGGGGTCAACGATCTCGTCTACGCGCCGGTGGGCGGAGTGGCGAGCGTGCACACCGAGTCGGCCAGCCGCAACTTCGGCTACCACGTCAACATCGATCTCGGCAACGGGAGCTACGTGGTGGTCGCCCACATGGCGGACATCTTTGTGAGCGATGGGGAAGAGGTGGCCTCCGGGGAACTGCTCGGCTACGAGGGGTGCACCGGCAACTGCTCCGGCGACCACGTGCACATTGGGTTGCACGAAGGTGAGGCCAGCGAGAAGGCCGAGTTCGGCACCTCGGTGGCCACGAGCTACTGGCTCGACGATGTGACCACCGGGGAGGAAGGACAGACGGTCGGTTCCGAGGCGATGACCTGCGGCGCCGATTCCGGCCACGTGTACGGAAGCAAGCTTGCCGTACCCTCGTTCCACCCGGACGGGAGCCTCACGAAGACGCCGGATGACGCCAACGTCTACTTGATCGAGAACGGCACGCGGCGCTGGATCGAGACCGAGGCGGTGTTCTGGAGTCTCGGCTACGACTTCTCCGACGTGGCGCTCATCTCGCCGAACGAACTGGCCTGCTACGACGTGGGTGAGCCGCTCGACAACGAGACCGCCATCACCGCGGTCACCGACGACAGCGGGCTCATCTGGATCCTGGTCGGCACGGTGAGCGACCCCGAGCGCTATCGCAGCCGGGTGCGTACCACCGGAGCTGATGGGGTTTTGCAGAGCTGGGGTCTCGGCTACCGGCTGAGCGACCTTCCGCCGGGCATGAGCGACGCCGAGCTCGAAGCCTATCCGGCGAGCGAGCAGACCGCCGTCTTCCGCGACGGCACGCTCGTGCGCGAGGAGACCAAGAGCGACGTCTACGCTGTTTCCGACGGCGTGGCCATGCCGATCGCTTCCTACAACGTGCTCCTGAAGCTCGGTTGGGCACACCGTCCGATCGTGATCGTTGAGGACGGGGACGTGAGCGCGGTGCAGGGGGCGGTCGGCAACTGTGCCACCGACTCCTACTGTCTCGACGAGGCGCTCATCGAGACCTGCGCCACGGGCACGGCGGATGATGGAGGTGATGCGGGAGGCGCCGAAGACACGGGCAACCCGAGCGACACCGGCAACGAAGAGGACAGCGGACAGAACACCAACGCGGACAGCGGCAACGAGGTCGTCAGCGCATCGTCGATGCTCGAGGGGGAGATCGATGATGGCGAATTCGGCTTCGCCTACCTGCCGCCGGACGGGTTCGACGCGGTTGGCGCCTTGCTGATCGGCACGGTGGTGACCGATGACGGCAACGTGCTCGACGACGGCGTGCTCTACGAGGTCAACAACGCCGGCGGAGAGATCATCTACACCACGAGCGACTTTCCCGACGGCGGAGTGAGCTTCTACTTCGTCGTCCAGGAGAGCGAGGAGATGGACTACCACTACGGCTGCGAGTTGAACGATGTCCTCGAGCCCACGATGTGGGGCGAGCCCTACGCTCAGTTCGGCGCCGACGTGCTGCCGGTTGTTTCCTCGACGCTCTACGACACCGGCATCGGCTGCACCCTCAAGGTGCACGTGCCGCCGAACACCATCGATCCTGGCAAGGCTGATTTCGACGGTGACGGTTTTTTGGCCGAGGACGACTGCGACGATAACGATGTTGTGGTCAATCCGGGCGCGGTCGAATTGTGTGACAGCCTCGACAACGACTGCGACGGCAAGATCGACGAAGGGGACACCTGCGTCGACACGGGGGAGACCGGCGAGACCGGTCAGACCATCGACACGGGCGTGATCGACACGGCCACGGATGATTCGGGCTCGGTGGACACGGACACGGGTTCGACCATCGACACCGCGTCGGTCAGCGACACGGGCACGACGACGGACACGGGCACGACCACGGACACCGGCACGGAGAGCGGGAGCTCCACCAAGAGCGTGGAGATCTGCTACGCCCCGGGGGACACCATGCTCGCCGGGGAGTTGTACCTGGATGGTGGGTTCTTCACCGCCTGGGACACCGCGCCGGCGGATGAGGCGAGCTCCGGCGACACCAAGATGTGCGCCACCGAAACAATGGTCAGCGGCGAGTCCGTGAAGATGAACGCCTGGTATATGGGCGCGTCTTCCAGTGAGGTGCTGTGGGCCGCCTTCAACGACTTCTGCTTGTCGATCGATTGGCGGGGGACGTTGACGGTCGATGGCGCCGCGGTCAGCGTCACCACCGCTCCCTGGAGCGCCTCGGCCTGGGCCAGCGACCCGTGCCTTACCGGCGGCGACGCCTTCTTCTTCGTGCCCTAGTCGTTCTTTCATCCATCCAATCTACGTTTCACCAGCCGGGGGTACTCCTCCCGGCTGGTTGCGCGTGTGCGGCAGTATGTTAGTCATACATATCCATCCCCATACGTCGCAACCTGTGTTATAATTTCTTCACCTATGGAGAAGTTCAGGGAGCGATTGCGAAAAGTGGGCAATTGGCTCAGTCTACACCGTCATGAAGTGATTGGTGTTGTTTGTGTTTTGGCGGTGCTTGTTGTTGCTTTACCTGTATTGGCACAAGACGGTGACCCAACAGGTCAATCTTCCGTGATTGGCAAGATTGCTTTGTGGATCGCCACGTTGTTCGCCTGGATCGCCCAACATGTGGTGAAAATGATCGTGATCGTAATTGATTTGGTAGTGGTGCCGATCATGCGTTACAACAATTTTGTTGGTTCACCGGTGGTGGCGCAAGGTTGGGCAGTGGTGCGTGATCTTGTGAACATGTTTTTCGTCGTTATTTTGTTGCTGATCGCCTTCCAAACAATTTTCGGTGTCGGTCGCGCCGACTGGAAACGCCAAGTGCCGCGTTTGTTGATTATGGCAGTGGTGATCAACTTTTCACGCACCATCGCTGGTATCATGGTGGACTTTGGTCAGGTGGTGATGTTTACCTTTGTAAATGCTATTGCCGATGTAGCTGGCGGTAACTTCATTCAGCTGTTCGGACTCAACGCGTTATTTGAATATAGTAAAGACGCCATCGCTCGTTCTACCGCCAGCGGTAACGGATTTGAAGTGTTTGATTTTTTTGGCGCGGCCTTTTTGACCATGGTGCTCACCTTTGTCATTTTGGCAACGATGATTATTCTTGCTGGTTTGCTTGCGTTCCGCATTGTGATTATTTGGTGTTTGATTATTGTGGCTCCGCTCACGTTCTTTTTGGGAGGAGCTAAAGGAGTAATTGGTGGAGCGGAAGGGTATTACGCGGATTGGTGGAAGCGTTTCACGTCCGCCGTGTCGCTTGGACCAATCCTGGCTTTCTTTGTCTGGCTTTCTTTGGCTGCCGCCAGTTCGGGAAACCTGGCAGAAAAACAAGGGTTTGAATCACAAGCTAATGGTGATGAAGTGGCTGGAATTGGTGGGGAAATCACCAAAGCCTTTGACGCTCAGCACATGACGAGTTTGATTATCGCTTTGGCGCTCCTGTTCGCCGGATTTGAAGTCTCTCAACAAACCGCGGGCTCTCTTGGTGGCCGTGCCGGAGCCATGGCCTCTGCGGGTGTGAAAGGTATCCCTGGTCTCGCCCGCTCGCTCGCCAAAGTCGGTGTCCCTGTCGGCGCCGCTGCTGGGGCTGTGGCCTTAGCCCCTGGTATGACTCTCGCCGCTGGCGGTATCGCTTTGGCTGCCAACAAGGGATGGAAGAGTGCTGGCGCAACCAAAGCGCGCGAAGATCTTGTTGGAGGCGTTGGAAAGAACTTGAGAGATTTTGGTGGCATGGTCGCCAAGGTTCCTATTATTTCTGGAATGGGTCGTACGGTTCAAAACTTGGGATTCAAGACATTGCAGGCGCAAAATCTTCACAAGGAACATGAAATTACAGAAACCACCAAAGCGTTGGCGGGTATGTCCTTTGAGGATAAGTCCATTTTGGCAAAGACTCCTGTCAGCAATTGGATGACAGAGGAAGAGAAGCTGAAAATCGAAGTCGCCTCTGCGACACTACCGCAGAACTTGAAACACTGGGCAAAAATTAAGGACGAAGATTTGGAAAGTTCCATGCACGCCATGGACGCGGTTGGTAGTGATTTGCCGGAAAAGGAAAAAGACAAACATGGCAGCAGTACGTTGGTGGCCTTTCCGAAAGCGGCTTCGTTCGATCCAAAAGAAAAAACGGAAGAGGAACAATATCAGGCTATTGTGCGTCAATTGGGAACTGTTGCGGATAAGAACGAATCTATCCGAAAAATTCAAGTACAAAACTTTACGGGAAAAAATGCCGGTTTGTTTATTCGAGCGGCCAAAGAAGTGGAAGACAAAAATGGACGGAGTATTTGGTCAAAACTACAAGATGGTGTTGCAGACCCAATGGTGAAGAAATGGTTTAAAGACAACAAAGTTGGGTTGGCTCGTGAAACGAATACCGAAGTTTCAAAAGCAGCCCAGGCGTTCAACGCATCCGCTGAACGTGCTCGCTCGGGTCCTGCCCTAGATACTTCGGCACTCAATACGGCTGTTAATGAGCTTGCTGGGGTGATTAAGAAATTAACCGCGGATGATATTCGTCAAGGAGCGATCACGCCGGCCTTGATGAATAATGCGGACTTCGCGCAAACGTTTGGTACGCATGCCAAACCAGAAGTCATTGCCGCTCTTGATCCTGCTACACGAGGCAAGTTCCTTGAAGGTCTTGATCGACGTGAGATGTTGGCAAACTTCACTCTAGATGCTGACGAAAGAGCCAAACAAAAAGTTGCTGTGGAAAAAGCTCGCGCACGTGCGGGGGTGGTGGGAGATTACGATCGCACAATTGGCGACGGGAAGTTTATTGGTGCGGATGACACTGCGAACAACGCTCGCAAAGTCGTTATTCAGGATATGGTCAATGATGAACCTGCGGTTCTTGAACAGCTCTCCACTGCGCTTGGGAATTTCAAGGGTGAACTGGCAGAAGCGATTGCTGAAGGAGTGCGTAACGCCAATAACGGCGAGGCAATCATGAATAAGTTGATTGAGAAAGCTAACAAAGCAAGACCAGCACCGGATGCGAGTCCAGATGTAATCAATGAATTTAATCGAGAACAGGCGGCAACGAGAAAGGCCATTGATAACTTGAATAAGGTTTTGATAAACACGAACAAGCCAAAAGCTGCTGGGGCTGGCCCCGGAAACGTCAATGACGACGCCTTGGCTCGACTTTCGTACAAGCGTGAAAAATTTGGTGTGTAATCGATAACGGGGGAGTATGGCTACGCGATTAGAAAAATATAACGCGTTATCTGCGGTTGTTCGCGACTATCTTTTTGACCAAAAGAAGGAAGCAGACATCCTGGATGTGTTGCGCAAAGACGGTTTAAGCGATGATGTCGCTTTTCCGTTGTTACTGCTGACGGAAGATGTGGTGTTGGGGGATCTTGCTCTCACGGATTTGCCTACCAAAGTGAAGGAAGTCTCTAAGCTGACAGATGAACAGACGCAGAAGGTCGTCAAAGATTTGATCGGCTGGCGGTTGTTGCCGATCGAGCAGTTTTTGGATGCTCGTTTTGCCGATGCTGTTGCCTTGTTGGGAGTTGATCGTGCAGCCTATCCAGTTGAAGTAATTGAAAAGCCACGCGCTACGCCAGAAGGATTAGTGAAAGAGATTTTAGCGGCGGAGAAGCTGCAGTTGGCTAACGAGGAGCTGCAAAATCGTTTGGAGTTTTTGTTGACTTCATACGTACGTGCTGTACGCACGCGTGAGCAAGTAATTGCAACTATGGGCCGGGCGATTAAGGTTGGTGGACTTGAGTTGGCCGCCGAGCAAGCAGGGAAGTTGATTGATCTTATTGACGCGCGCACGGCAGTTGTCGAGATTATGTCGGGAAAAGCTCCAGCCTCAGCACGTCCAAAACCTGTTGTTAAACCAAAACCAGCTCCAGCTCCAGCTCCAGCTCCAGCTCCAGCTCCAGCTCCAGCTCCAGCTC
>CAZPQJ010000009.1:16876-42633 GCA_964588955.1 uncultured Gammaproteobacteria bacterium | reverse complement strand
TTCGTGGCCACGATGATGGACGACGCGGACATGAGGAGCGCGGAGATTTCCGGACGGAGCATCCAGCCGAAAGCGGTATAAAATGCTCCAGCGGCGACAGGAATCGCGAGGACGTTGTAAATCGCCGCCCAGAAGAGGTTCTGTTTCATCTTGACCACCGTGGCCTTCGAGAGCGTGATCGCTTTTAGAATATCTGCCGGGTCAGATTTCATGAGGACGATGTTCGCCGTTTCGATGGCGACGTCCGTCCCCGCGCCAATCGCGATGCCGATGTCGGATTGCGCCAAAGCCGGCGCATCATTAATGCCGTCGCCGACCATGGCGACGAATTTTCCTTCGTCCTGAAGCTTTTTGACGTAGCTCGCTTTTTCCTCAGGAAGCACACGGGCGAAGTAGCGCTGGATGCCGAGTTCGTTAGCGACTGCCTTTGCCACGCCTTCGTGGTCGCCGGTAATCATGACCGCCTCGACGCCGATCGCACGAAGCCCGTCGATGGCGTGCTTTGCGGACGATCGCACGACATCCGCCACGCCGATGATCGCGGCGACCTTCCCGTCGATGCTCAAAATGCTCACGCTCTCTCCACGACCCACCATTCGATTCATCGCCTCCGTGATCGGATCGAGATTGACCCCGCGATCCTTCATGAGCCGTTCCGTTCCGACAAGGATCGCCTTGCCGTCGACGACCGCGCTCACTCCAAGCCCTTTCAAGGCTTCAAAGCTATCCGCCTTTTCGGGAATGGAAATTCCTTTGGATTCGGCATAGTGGAGAATGGCGAGCCCGACGGGATGGTTGGATCCGGCCTCCGCTGCGGCCTGGAGCCCAAGCGCGTCATCTTCGGAGAAATCATTAGTGGTCACGACCTCGGTAACTTTTGGTTTCCCTTCCGTAAGCGTGCCGGTTTTGTCGATTGCCACCACTTGGATCTTCGAGGTCAACTCAAGCGTCGCGGCATCTTTGATCAAAATATTATGCTTGGCACCGATGCCGGTTCCGACGGCAACGGCAGTCGGCGTCGCGAGGCCGAGCGCGTCCGGACACGCGATCACAATGGCGGAAACCGCAAACGTAAGCGCGGTGACGAGATCAGCATCGCCGAGAAACGTCCAGGCAAGAAACGTGACGATACCGGAAGCAATCGCGAGCACGACGAGGTATGCCGCCGCCTTGTCGGCGATGCGCTGGCCGGGAGCCTTGGAGTTTTGTGCCGTCTCAACGAGCTTGATGATGCGGGCGAGGACAGTGTCGCTGCCGACGCGTTCTGCGAGAAAGTTAATTGTTCCGCTCTGGTTAATCGACCCGCCGACAACCTTCTCACCAACGTTCTTGACGACGGGAAGAGATTCGCCGGTCACGAGCGATTCGTCGATCGTCGTTTCTCCGGAAGTCACTGACCCGTCCACCGGAATTTTGTCACCCGGACGAATAACGATGGTATCGCCGATGATAATTTCCGAAGTAAGAATCTCTTGCTGCTTCCCATTGCGGATCACCAACGCTTTCGGAGGAACTAAATCGAACAATGCCCGGAGCGATTCCGACGTGCCACGGCGAGACTTCATCTCCATCCAATGACCGAAGAGCACAAAAGTAACGAGGAGCGCCGCGGCTTCGAAGAATGTCTCGCCGCCGACCGTCAGCGTGAGGAAGACGCTAAACCCGTACGCCGCCAACACGCCGGTGGCGATGAGCACCGACATGTTGAGCTTGCGCTTGCGAAGCGCGTGGTAGGTGCCGGTGATAAAGATGGAGCCTGCCCAAAAAACAATCGGCGTCGTAAGGATGAACAACAGCCATGACGTGGGAATGGGCGTTGGTAGAGTACCGAGAAACGATTCGCCCACGGGCGAATAGAGAAACACAGGGATCGACAAAACGAACGCCACCCAGAAACGACGGCGCATGTCGGCCTCCATGGCCTTGGCCATCGCGGGGTCGGTCATCGCCGCCTCGTGGTCGGCGTGACTCATCTTTTGCATCTCGTGCTCTTGGTGGACGTGACCGCTCATGTGTTCATTTTGCATAGGCCTGGTGTTTACACAGCTCTTCAGCCTCGGCAACCGCCTTGGCTAATGTTTCCGCTGGGAGGATTGGCGTTGTGCTTGTCCGACGCTCAAAGAGATCTTGGCAAAGGACGATGCCTTCGGCAAGAAGCTTTTGTTTTTCGCCAACTTTGAGCGTCGTAAGACAGGTGATCGGATGCAGTCCCCGCACGTCGATCATCCGCTCGAGGCTCTCGCCAAGCGGACCGGTGTTCCAGCCGAGGAGCTTGAGTCCGGCGCAGGAGCCGTATGCCAAGGCATCGTCGGTAAAGCGAGTGTTCGTCACAAGCCAGCCTTCGCGATTCCGATCTCCCCTGAACGGCTTTCCTTCACGCTCGCAGATATCCTCAAACCGCGCGAACACGTACAACGGCGTTTGCACACTGCACTTCGTTCCCGGCGTGTTATGGAATTTGCATTCGGCAAAACCGTGAACGGCATCTTTCGTAAGGATCACGTCGACTTCGTGACTGACGCATTTCCCCGGGACGATAACGCCGACCCGCGTTTTGTATCCCATCGCGTCGAAGAGCCGGGCGGCATATTGCTCGAACGGAAAGCCGCTCGGGCCAAGCGCGAAAATCGCTCTCTTGAGGTTATAGCGAGCGGCGAAGGACTTGCGGTGCGTCTTCAGCATCGCGAGCGCGCGATCATGGATGACCTTCGTGGACACGCCTTCGTAGACCTGCCCCGAAATGTGCTCGACGATTTCGTCGGCGAGCATCGGGTCGGCGCCGGATCGTTCCAAGGATCCCCGCAACTTATCTTGCGAAAACTCCTCAAGTTCGCCGGACGCTTTTTTGACCATGATCGTATTCACCATATTTCTTTATTGTACTGCCGATTCGCCTTTTACGGTGAATGGGAGCGCCATGCCCGCCTCAAGGTGCTCGGCAATGTGGCAGTGCGCCATCCACGTGCCGGGATTCGTCACTTCAAGGAGGATTTCAACGGTCTGGCCGCTTGGGATGAGTACTGTGTCCTTCCAGGCCATGTTCGTTTCCGCAACGCCGTCGCGCGAGAGGATCAGGAAACGCTGCCCATGGAAGTGGATCGGGTGCTGCATGGGGTGCATGGTCGAATCGTCATTGTCGATGCGAATTTTTACCGCGTCACCGACGGAAAAGTTCCAATCGTTAATATCCATGTTTTTCTTGCCGGTCGCGGTGTCGATCATGTCCCAGTCGACCATCGAGGTGTCGGAGGAGGCGTTCATGGCGCTCGACGTATCCTCCCACTCGATACCGTCCTTGGATCCGCCCATCATCATGCCGCCGTTCATCATCATCCCTCCGCCCATGGAGTGGGTGCCGTTTTTCATCATGCCGCTCATCCGCGCGTTCATGCTGACGGAGAGGCGCAGGGACTTGTCGACCGACTTGTCAAAGAACGGACGCAGGCGATCGATGTCGCTGACGACGCTCGTGTGCTCTCGAAGGACGTCAAACGTATCGGCGTAGGACGGCGAGGCGGGCTCGCCGGACGCGACGACGGTGCCGATCGTCGTCGTGGATTCTGGCGTGGAGTTCTGGAGTTTATACGCTCCGCTCTTCGGGAACATCACCTCGACGACCGCTCGCTCCGACGGGCCGATTGTCACTGCGTCCTGCCATGTTTCTCGTTCATAGGCGCTCGCGTCGCTGCCGACGAGCTTCATCTTCGCTCCGCCTGAAAACGCGATGCGGAACGGTCGGACGTTCGCCGCGTTCGTAATGAAGAATCGCACGACGTCTCCCGGCCGCACGTTCAACTGATAGTTCGTGTCGCCGTTTACGAGCATCACGTTGCCATAACGTCCCATGAGGGCGTACGTCGCGTCCTCTGTGCCATGCGGGACGATCTCGTCGTTCTCCATGAGGATGTCGTCGACAAACAAGGGAACTTCTTGGTTGACCGGCGACCAGTATCCGGCTTCTTCCGGCGTAACGAAGTAATTTCCGTAAAGCCCTAAGTCCTGCGCGAGGTCTTCGCGCACGTGCGGATGGTACCAGTACATTCCCGCGTCGGGGAACGAGAGGTTGTACGTAAATTCTCTTCCCGGCGGAATCGCGTCCTGGACGAGGTCGGTTCCGTCAGATGCGTTATCGAGGCGTAGCCCGTGGGAATGGAGAAGCGTTTCGATGTTGGTGTTGTTCTTGAGGCGCAAGGTGACATTCGCGCCCTGCGGCACGCGCAAGATCGGGCCAGGAATCGATCCGTTGTATGCGAGCATGGCGTACTCTCGATTGCCGATTTCCTTTTGCACGTATCCCGCGGTCATTTCATACGTGTCGCCATCCTTAAGGTCGACGATCTGCGTGTCGGTAGCTTTCGGAAGCGACGCGACGTCCGGAAGATTGTCCGAAGGCCGACTATATATACCGGTAAATAGGAACGTTCCGGCAGTCAGGACGATGAGCACAATGCTCCCGAGGAGCCAGAATGATTTTCGCTTCATAAGGGGAAGTTATGTATATTTTATTCAAATTTTCCAATCAATTCTAACAGAGCATCTCTGTTAATCCCCCAATCACTTTTGTCGTGACTTGTGATCTCGACAGTGATGGCCGGGTTTCCCGTGGTATTCGCAAACCATTGGGTGGCGGTACCAGGATAGTTCCAATCGTTATAAATCGTATAGCCAGTTTTGGAGGCATACCAATCTCCGAGGGCAGCGGATTCAGGACTTGCCTCGGGCGAGATCACTCCGCCCTGCGAATGAAAAGCGATCATCATACTTGGTGCGCATTCTTGAACCACGCTCCGCAACACGCGCGTTTCCGCTTCCGAGAACGGTTCCGTCCCTGCAAAGGTTTCTTCGTCGGGATTCGTCGTCCAACCGGGAGTGGCAAAATTGCGGTTCAGATTTACGCCGTTCGCGTTTGTTCGGTACAGGTCTTCGCTATATCCATCCGGATTGAGAAGCGGGATAATGACAACCCTTTTTTCGGAAGAGACCGTGCTTGGTTGATCGGTCAATACATCAGCAAGCGTCCTCAGCATGTCCACCGTGCCTTTTTCGTTGCCGTGAATACCTGCAAAGAAGAGCAGACATTCGCTTCCGTTCCCAAACTGGTAAGCGTCGATAGTGCGTCCGTTCTCCGAATAGCCAACGATTCGCTTCGTGACCGTTTCATCCACGGCCGCAGGCTCCGTAATTGTCGTTTCGGTTTGTTCAGCGGTAATAATTGGCAGCAACTGAGGTGTCTCGGCTGCAGGAACAGTACGAAACAAAACCAACACGAGTACTGGAATCGGCATGATAAAAGCGATAAGCAAGTGGTGTCGTTTCATACGTCATGGTGAGCGCATTCCTCTTTTGATTCCCGCAAAACATCAACCGCACTTTTCAGTACATAGCATCCGATGGCAAGTGCGATGACAATGTCCGGCAGCTTTGATGACGTTGCTGTGACGAACAAACCACCGACGAGAACTCCCATGTTGGCAAGAAGGTCGTTCCGCGAACAAATCCACGCCGAGCGGATATTGATTCCGTCTTTTTTATGACGCGACAGCATTGCAAAACAAAGCGCGTTCACCGCCAGAGCAAGCAAACCAATTCCCGTCATGACAGAACCCTGAACATCAACTGGACTAAAGATCTTCCCGGTGGCCTCGCCGATGACCATAAGTGCCAAGATCGCCATGACGCCGCCCTTCACCATGGAAACGCGCCCCTTCCACAACTCGGTCTTGTGGAGCGACCAGATGCTCAGCCCGTAGACCAACGCGTCGCCGAGCATGTCGAGCGAGTCAGCAAGAATAGCGCTCGAATGCGCGACAAGTCCGGCATAGACTTCGACAAAAAACATTACCACATTCAGAAGAAGGACGATCCAGAGCATCGACTTCTGTAGCATGATATTTTCTTTGGGTGGAACCGAACAGCAATCGGACATAGGCTACGTTGGTTTTGCGTTCACGGTGGGTTTGTTGCAGATTTTAATGGTGAGAAAGGTTGCAAGCGCCCCAAGGAACACGCCAGCCATAACGTCCGTCAAGAAATGCATTCCGAGGTAGAGACGTGTGAAGGCAATGATGAGCGGAGTGATGAATAAAACAATGAACACCACTTTCCGAACAATTGGCTGCCTGATTCTCGTGGCAAATAAACAAGCGGTCATTCCAAAGAAGTAGACGGAAAGCGCGGAATGGGCGCTCGGGAAAGAGAAGAGACTATCCTCGACGATGCCACCGACAGGTCTTGGGCGCTGAGTGAATTCCTTCAATGCGTACACGATCGAGAGCAGCGACAGATAGCCCACTCCAAAACAGAGTGCCGCTCGAATCCGTTTTTGCAAGAACAACATGAAACATCCAGCTATGACGGCAGCAAGGAGAATCCACCATTCGCCCAAAACCGTGATCCACGTTGCCACAACGGTTGCGACGGGAAAACGCATAAGCGTGATTGCATCGATGATTGCTTGTTCCATGAAGGCAATTACTAAATCTTCACGTCGGAATCGGTCGCGCAGACCATGCCGTGGCAGGTCTCGCCCTCGCGCTCAATCTCAATGGTGATGTGATTGATGCCACTCGCCTTCACGAGATCCAGAATGCAGCATTTTAGCTTAAACATTTCCTCGGCCGTCGTTTCCTTGGCAAGCATCACGTGAGAGGTAAAAACGCTGTAGTCACCGTCCAAAGACCAGACGTGCGTATCGTGGACGCGGAGGACGCCCGGCACGTTCGCGATGCACTTCTCAATTTCGCCGAGGTTAATTGACGACGGGACTTCCTGGAGAAAGGTAAGGACTGTCTCCTTAAGGTTTTTAAGCACATTGCGCAGGACGTAGAGGGTGATGAGAATCGAGAGAATCGGGTCGAGAATGTGTAAGTCGTAGAAGCTGATAAACACGCCGACGATGAGGACCGCGATCCAACCCAGCATGTCTTCCATGAGGTGCCAGGTGGTCACGCGCTCATTGAGCGTCTTGCCCGCCTTGAGTTTCAAAACGGCTAGCCCGTTCATGACGATTCCCACGATCGCGAGAACGATCATGCCCGGAGCGTTGGAGTGCTCGGGCGAGAAGAGGCGAGGCACGGTCTGGGAGAGGATCACGAACGAGCCGATCATGAGGACCATGCTGTTCAGAAAAGCGGCAAGGAGAGAAAATCGCTTGAACCCGTACGAAAACTTATTCGTGCGGCCCCGTTCCGACACCTTAGCGAAGTACCATGAAACACCCAGGGAAATGGTGTCACCGAGATCGTGAAGCGCATCGGCGAGGATGGCGGTACTGTTCGTCCACATGCCGCCGACAAACTCAATGATCGTAAAGGTAAAGTTGAGCAAAAACGCCACCCTGACACGAAGAGTGCCCATGTCTTGCCGCACGTGTCCGGCATGATTATCGCTCATAGAAGAATCAACGGCCAGTTTAAGAACCAGTACTCGACTTACTTATGATGGTCGATGCCGCGGTACGCGGCGATAAACGACGTGATCTCGTCCTCATCAAACGCCTGAAGTTTATCAATTTTTGTCCATGCCGTCAGGATGATCGGCGTTTCCAAGGCGGCGTAGGGCTCAAGGATCACCTTGTCGGAATATCGACCCACGATGTTTGCCAAACTTGTCTTCGTTGCGTCATCAACCTTCTCGGGATCGTAGTGAATGATCACTCCGCCATCCTCGAGGTTGTGTACCTGCAGTTCGTCGGATAACCGCGCATTTGAAACTCCCCATGGCGCTTTTTGGTTCAAGTGCGGGCCGGAGGTCGGCGGAGTCGTATTGTATGCGACGTGCTGCTCGGCAATGGACGTGAGGTGCTGGTTGCCTTGGTCGGCGACGGATTCTCCGGGCTTGGGTCGAGATTCAGACCAAACAATTAGAAGGACGATGCCGGTGAGGGGTAGCACCCAGAGTGCGTGGTACCAATATTTTTTTCGCATAAAGATTTTATGATCGTGCGGGGACGCGTGCTTGGCGGATTCGTTTCAATGCAATCAGAGAGACACAGGCGACGGCCAAGGACACCGTCTGTGAGACGAAACGATACCCTTCCGGATCGGCTCGCAAAAAGTCGATGGCAAATCGTGACAGTCCGAAACCGAGTGTGGCAAACGCCGCAGTCATTCCCGGCCTTGCGACCCAACCCTTTTTCTTCCCCAAGAAATATGTCAGAAGAAAAACGCCGAGGTATGCGAGCGACTCATATATTTGCGTTGGATGCCTGGCGGTTCCAAACGCGCTCACCGCCCACGGCAGGCTCGACGGGATGCCAAACTCGCCCCACGAGAGAAAGTCGCCGATGCGCCCGACCGCCCAGCCAAGGACGACGGAAGGAGCGAGGATGTCTGCCCACGCGGCGATCGGCTGTCGTTTCCACTTGAGATACGCGATGCACCCGGCGGCTCCAAAGAGATATCCGGCGTGCGACACGAGTCCGCCTTCCCAAATCGCGAGCATCTGAAACAGCGTCATGTCCCTGCCGAAAAGAACAACGTAGCCGACTCGTGCTCCGACGATTCCCGAGAGAACCGCGACCGTCACAGCGTTCTCGAGAATCGCCGGATCAAGGCGGTTCTCACGGGCCGGACGCTTCGCAGCAATCCAGCCCGCAAGGGCGCCGAGCGCCATGAACAGGCCGTGAACCGATATGCTTTGGCCGAGAAGAGAAAACGAGGTGATGGGGTAGAAGATGATCATCTGACGTTGACCGTGAAGTCCTTATTCAGCGTCTGTCCGTCAGGCAGCGTGACCGTCGTCGCGATCTTCCACGGGCCGAGCATGCTGAAACTCGCGTTCAGGGCATATGCCCCGTTTCCTTGGGGAGTTGCCGTTCCGCTCTGCGAGCCCATGTTCATCGTCGCCATGTTGATGTCCATCACCACCGTCGCGCCATCGACCGCCTTTCCCGCGCTGTCCGCGACGTTCACCGTGAGCAAATCCTTTCCCCCGGTCGGAGGATTCGGCGTGGTGACGAGCGTGAGCTGGTAGTCTCCGCCGCTCGCGCTCGTGGTCGAGGGCGAGGAGGACGAGAGCACCTTGAAACCGATGACGGCCAAAACGATCGCGAGGAAGATGTAGTGTTTTTTGTTCATAGACGAATGATAATTATACTGAGCATTTTCTCTCGATTCCGCATGCGCGGCAACCCTCCGCAATCCTTCGCGCGGCAAACCAGATAGCGAGCAGAACAATCGCCGTAGCGGCTGCCGTAATCTGCGCGCTGTACTTCAGGAAGAAGAACACGCTGCCCGTTCCAAGAAACCCGAGGATTCCGGCCACGCATGCGGAACAGGAGGCCGTCCCGAGCATGGAGGCGAAGACGGCGGACAATCCTCCTGCTCCACTTGCCGCCGCCGTGGCGAGGCTCGCGCTCTGTCGCGCTCGGTAGAGATGCCACTGCATGAGCATGAGAAGCGCGTTCAGCGTTGAGAGAAGGCCGAACAGGAGGAAATCCCTTCCGCGCATAATGGACAGCTGAAAGAGAAAATCGTTCCCCGGCGTCAGCTTCACAGGAATCCAGATGAAGAGAAGGAGCGTGAGCGCGGAAAGGAGCACGAAGGACGCCTTGCGCCAACGGGGGCGAAAAACGTCCTTCATTGCGGACTGGAACGCCGAAAGTTCTCCGCGAAGCCGCATACTATTTCGCGGCAAGGGCGGCATCAAGGGCGGACTTGATCGTCGCGTACGGAACCGCGCCGGAGAGAAGCTGTGAACTGCCGCTCGCGTCGATCAGGATTGAACCCGGCGTTCCGGTGATTCCGGCAGCCGCTCCGCCGCTCTCATCCTCCTGCACGTGCTTGGCGAACTTCCCGGTATCCAAGCAGTCCTTGAACTTTGTTTCGTCGAGCCCGAGTTCCTTGGCGAGCGGGACGAGGGCGTCGAGCGCGAATCCGGTACCGTTCGAGGTAGTACGCTCCAAGATCGCGTCGTGGTACTTCCAGAACGCGTCGTTGCCGCCGAGGTCGTTGGCACACTCGGTCGCTTCCGCTTCCTTCTGCGCGTTGGCGTGGAACGACAGCGGATAGTGGCGGTAGACGATTCTCACCTTGTCACCGTATTCCTTTTCCATCTGTTGCATGGTGGGCTCGAAACGCTTGCAGAATGGGCACTCGAAGTCCGAATACTCGATAAACGTCACCTTGGCGTCCTTGTTGCCGCGAATGTGGTCAGCATTCGTTACTTCCGGAACTTTGCCGGTTGGAGTTTTCGTCTTCGCCGCTGCGGCCGCCGTTGGCTGGGCGTCCGCCACCGCAACGGTTCCCGATGTCCCCGTGGACTTCGCAAATGCGCTACTGCCAAGAAGTCCGGCGCTCGTCATGAGCGAGATCAGCGCAACTCCAGATACTAGCCCGAAAACGAAGCTCGTCCTCGATTGGATTCCATCAAAGAATCCGGGTTTTTCATTTTCCATAACACAAAAACAAGAGTTAAAAGAATAAACATCTTTAACTCAAGGTGTTACTGGTCGCGCTGTGCGGCGAAGTATGGAAAAAAGGCGGAAGAAGAAAACGGCGTGTGTCGTGCCCAGACCCAGCGTTTGCGCTGGTGATAGTTGAGGGCAATCCGCGCCGGGCGGTTATACCGTTCGGGCAATTTCGGAAAAAGAGAAAAGACCGCGGCGACGAATAGTGCCGCAATGAGCACTTTCCCATCAGGAATACTTACGCCGTCGAAGATACTTTTATCCGTGTGTACATCTCCCGGTTGGCTGATGTGTTCTTCGCACGAGTCCGGGCTGGGATGGTACCCGAAGCCCTGGTTGAACTGGATGGATTCGCCATGGCAGGAGAGAATCAAAAACATCGACGCGATCGTGACGAGGATGGCGAAGGATGTAAAGCGACGGAAATGTTCGAGAATCGACCGAATGGCCATAACGAAAAGTATTATCTCAATTTACCCACAAACCATCAAGCGGCTTTTGCACTTGCGTGATACCCTAAGGGGGTATATGATAGAGTCATCTTATGGAAAGCAAGAATACGAAAAGTATCCTCCGCCGCCTGAGCATTGCCGAGGGGCAAATCCGCGGCTTGCGTGAACTCATCGCGAGCGGCGCATATTGCGTTGACGTCATCACCCAGACCTCCGCCGTGAAGCAGGCGCTTTCCGGCGTCGAGGACATGCTTCTCGAAAGCCACCTGAGCACCTGCGCCATCAACCAGATCAAGAAAGGAAACGAGAAGAAGGCGGTCGAGGAAATTATCAAAGTCTACAAGCTGAAACGACGCTAATATGGGATTCGCATCCATCATGGGACGTCTGCTCATCATCCCCATCGCGCTCAGCGGGGTGTGTTTGAGTATGCTGTTTGGCGTACCGATGGCGGGAGCGATGGAAATGGATCAGACCACAATGCGTGCCGACGTTTCCAGCCAGCATCAAATGGTTGTTGTCGGAAACCAAGATCACGGAACCCAGCCAGGCTGTTGCACGGCAACGCGAATGGAGCACGACACGAAAGCCGCGACGTTCGACCAAGGAAAAACGCACCCGACTTCCTGCGTCGCTGATGTACCTCGTGATCCAACCGTCCAACAGTTCGACGACATCACATCCGCGTGGGTGCCGCTGCAATCTCTTTCCCTCCACCAACCATTTTCCCTGACGGGAATCATTTTCAAGCGCGAATAGCAAGCGACGAAGTTAGGATTGAATCTTAATTTTGTCGTTTGCTTTTATGCATCAAAAAATTGTCCCCATTCGCGGCATGCACTGCCGCTCGTGCGAATTGCTCCTCGAGGACGCGATCGGCGGCGTCCAGGGCGTGTCTAAGGTGAAAGTGGATTTCCGCAAAGGCCGCGCGACCATCGAGCACGGCGCGGACGTCCCGAGTCAGCATGAAATCGAAAACGCCGTGAAACAGGCCGGATACGTGGTCGGCGAGCCAGGAAAGCTTCCATGGATCACGAAAGACCGCACGGACTGGCGGTACATCATCTTCGGCGCCGCCTTTCTTGCCATTCTCTACTATGCCCTGCGCGGTACCGGTATCCTGGACTTCTCCCTCGACGAAAAGAACGTCGACGTGGGGTTTGCTGTGCTCCTCGGCCTTGTTGCCGGAGTGTCCACCTGCATGGCGCTCGTCGGCGGGCTGATCCTCGGCGTCGCCGCCCGGCACGCGGAACTGCACCCGGAGGCCACCACGTGGCAAAAGTTCCGTCCTCACCTTTTCTTTAACGCCGGTCGCGTGCTCGGCTACGCGACGCTCGGCGGTCTGCTCGGCCTTCTTGGAAGCGTACTGCAAGTTTCCGGAGGAATCCTCACGTTCCTCACGCTCGCGGTCGGCGCGGTCATGATCGTTCTCGGTCTCAAACTCACGAATCTTTCCCCGCGCGTTTCCGCGACGTCGTTCACGCTCCCGTCTTCCATTGCGCGATTCCTCGGGATCAAGGAACACCAGAAGGAATACAGCCATAAGACGGCAATGCTCACCGGAGCGCTAACCTTCTTCCTTCCGTGCGGATTCACCCAGGCGATGCAGCTGTACGCGATCAGCACCGGAGACTTCAAAACCGGAGCGATTATCATGGGCGCGTTCGCGCTCGGTACGGCTCCGGCGTTGCTCGGCATCGGCGGTCTCTCATCCATCATGAAAGGAACGGCTGCGCGCATGTTTTACGCGGTGGTCGGCATTCTGGTCATCGTCTTCGGAATCTACAACATTCAAAGCGGCTTAGCCGTGCTGCCTACTACCTCATCTTCCAGCAACGCGGGGGTGAATTACATCTCCGTTGACCAGAACGGAGAACAAGGAGATGTTCAGGTGATCAAAATGACGCAGTCGGCATCCGGGTATTCTCCAAGCACCCTTCGGGTTAAAGTGGGCGTTCCCGTACGATGGGTCATCACCTCAGAATCGTCCTTCACCTGCGCCTCGACGGTCGTTATTCCGTCAATGAACATTCGGAAGGACTTAAAGAAGGGCGAGAACATCATCGAGTTTACCCCGACGCAGAAAGGCACGATTCCTTACTCCTGTTCCATGGGCATGTACCGCGGAACAATTCTTGTCGAATAACCATATGTCTGAACTTACCTTCAAAATCACAAATTTGACGTGCGACGCGTGCATCAAGGTATCGACCATGACGCTTCGCAAACTTCCTGGAGTCACGGAGGCGACCGTCGATCTTTCGACCGGAGCCGGGCGCGTTGTCTCGAGTGAACCACTAACTCAAAATGACGTGGCAGTCGCGTTGAAAGCCAAGGGCTACGTTGCCACATTCTAATCCTCCGAATATGGAAAAAACATTCCGCGTTTCCGGGATGCACTGCGCATCCTGCGAAACGCTCATTAACGAGGAAGTTGGAGGACTTCCCGGCGTACAGGGCGTGAAGACAGATGCGAAAGAGGGAATCTGTCAGGTCACGGGCGACGTCGCCGACGAGGCGGTCATCGCTGCGATCAAGACGGCCGGATACGATGCTGTGCCAGACGCCCCGGCAGCGGAAATAGACCAGGTTGCGCCGTCCGAAAATCCGATCGAACTTGTCGAACATGATGGCAACCGCGTCAGTTTCCGCTATCTCACCGAAACGCGCGGCGAAGGCACGGTTGACATCCAAAGCGACGGACGCCCGAAGTTTCACGGTGCGATCGTCCGGCAAAAAAGCGGGACGTTGGAGTTCCCGGCGGGAATCAAGCAGGACGCCCCGAAGATTGCGGGATTCTTTGAGTCGCTCATTCACGAGCGAGCTACGGCGCAAAATACTACCCCTGCCGAGACAGCTCCCATCCCAGCGAAGCGCGCCGTGGAACCAGAAAACGAAAAGAAGACGACGTTGCGGCTTTCGGGCATGCATTGCACGTCGTGCGCCGGCGTGATCACGAAGAGCATCAAAAAACTTCCGGGAATCGCGGACGCGCAGGTGAGCTTCGCCGCGGAGAAGGCTCGCGTGAGCTTCGACCCGCGCCAGACAAGCGAGGTGGCGATCATCGCACAGATCAAGAAGGCCGGATACCGAGCCGAGATCGCCGGAACCGCGAATCCGGACGAGGACCGGGCGCGACGGCATGAGGAGATCAAGTCGTACTGGTGGAAGTTCATCATCGGCGCCGTCCTGTCGCTCCCGATGCTCTATTTCATGTTCCTCGACTTCTTCTCGTTCCTGCCTGGTCGCGCGTTCCTCTTGCCGCTCGTCGGCATCATCTCGCTCGTGCTGGCGACCCCGGTGCAAATCTTTCTTGGTGCCGGGTTCTACAGGGGCATGTGGTCGAGCCTGCGGATGAGGACGTTCAACATGGACAGCCTCATTGCCATCGGCACGAGCGCGGCGTTCATCTACAGCGTCGTCAACTTCGTCGTCTATGCCGTCACGAACAACTCGCTTCTCGGCGTCGGCGGAGAGAAGATTCCGGAGCTGTACTTCGAGACGGCGGCGTTCCTCATTACCTTCGTGCTCATGGGCAAGTGGCTTGAGAGCAAGGCGAAGGGGCAGACGTCCGACGCCGTACGCAAGCTCATGGACCTGCAGGCAAAGACTGCCCGCGTGTTGCGCGACGGCAAGCCGTTCGACGTGCCGATTGGCGACGTCGTCGAGGGCGACATCGTGCTCGTTCGTCCGGGAGAGAAAGTTCCGGTTGACGGAGTGATCACGAACGGCGGATCGGCTGTCGACGAGTCCATGCTGACCGGCGAGAGCATGCCGGTTGAGAAGCATCCGGGCGACAAGGTCATCGGTGCCACGGTAAATAAGAACGGAAGTTTCGAATTCCGTGCAACGAACGTCGGGTCGGAAACGGTTCTCGCCCAGATCATCCGTCTCGTCGAGGAGGCGCAGGGTTCCCGCGCGCCGATTCAGGCCTTCGCCGATCGAATCTCCGCGAAGTTCGTTCCGGCGGTCATCTTGCTCGCGATCGCAACGTTCCTCGTCTGGTTCTTCCTGCTCGGTTCAACGCTCAGCTTCGCGCTCATGGCCTTCACGGCCGTCATCGTGATCGCCTGTCCGTGCGCGCTCGGGCTCGCGACGCCGACGGCGATCATGGTCGCGACCGGCAAAGGGGCGCAAAACGGCATCCTCATCAAGGGTGGCGAGCCGCTTGAGGCCGCAAGCAAGATCCGCGCGATCGTCTTCGATAAGACCGGGACGCTCACCAAGGGAAAACCGGAAGTGACGGATGTGCTCCCGATCGGTTCCCACGATGAGGACGAGGTCATGGAAATCGCCGCAGGGCTTGAGGCGAAGTCAGAACATCCGCTCGCCGAGGCGATCTGCCGCTACGTCGAGGAGGAATCGCTCGCTTCGGCGCAAGTGGCGAATTTCCAAGCCGTCCCCGGCCACGGCGTGCGCGGGGACGTGGACGGCGCAACGTACTACTTCGGAAACCGCAAACTCATCGGAACGCTCGGAATCGACATGAGTCGGCTGGAGCGCAAGATGCGTCGTCTTGAGGAGGAAGGCAAAACGGCAATGTTGCTTGCGGACGCAAAGGAAGTGCTCGGCATCATCGCGGTCGCTGACGCAATCAAGGCGACAACTCCTGCGGCAGTGGCGGCACTCAAGCACATGGGGCTGACAGCCTACATGATTACCGGAGACAACATGCGAACAGCGTCAGCTATCGCCAAGCAGGCGGGCATTGAGGAGCAGAACATTCGCGCCGAGGTTCTGCCGGAAGACAAGGCAAATGAGGTGAAGAAGATTCAGGCAACCGGAGTCAGGGTGGCCATGGTCGGCGACGGACTCAACGATGCTCCGGCACTCGCGCAGGCCGATGTCGGCATCGCCATGGGCAGCGGCACAGACGTGGCCATGGAAGCCGGAGGCATCGTGCTCATGAAGAGCGACCTCCAGGACGTAGTTTCGTCCATCCAGCTCAGCCGAGAGACGCTCGGAAAAATCAAGCAGAATCTCTTCTTCTCGCTCTTCTACAACGTCATCGGCATCCCGATCGCGGCACGCGTGTTTATTGGCCTCGGCATCGTGTTGCGTCCAGAACTCGCAGGGCTTGCCATGGCGCTGAGTTCCGTTTCAGTCGTGTCGAACTCGCTTCTCCTGCGCCGGTTCCGCCCAGGTCGCCGCAACTGGATCTCGGCGTTCGCCCCGGTCGTGATGACGGGCGCGTTCACCGTCGCATTCATCCTGCTTGCTCGCGTGAGCGTCATGGCGACGGGTTAAAATCGATGAGATCAAAAAACCACCACGAAAAGTGGTGGTTTTTTGACTGACAGCATCTGGGACGCCAGACACTGCCACTCATGGCTCCGAGGGTGGGGATCGAACCCACGACCCGCGGATTACACGTAACCTCTTGGTTTCCCAAAAGCGTGGACTATATCTTCATCCCCTAGGGATGCAGGGCGCTTCGACCTAACAGCGTTAGGCCTACTTCCTTGCGGAATAGTCTCTGAACCTTTCCCACTTCGCTAAAGCTTCGTGGGACTTGGCTGCTGATTGCCGTGCTTGCGCGACGGTTTCCAGCAATTCACCCTGAGTTCATCCCGACGTTACCGTCGGGAGCTGCAATTCACTCACAGTCCGCTGCTCTGCCGCTGAGCTACCTCGGAATACGGAGCCTGCCGTAGATATATCTGACGGCGTCGAAAGTATACTGAATCGAGGAAAAATGATCAAGATCAAGAAAAGGCCGCCCCTGCGGGAGTGCAGGAGCGGCGGAGACAGGGCTAGCGGACGGTGTAGACGCGGTAGGCGGCGGCCACAGCCTGGGTGACGGTGGCCGGGAGGGCGGCCTTAGCAAACTCGAAACGCGCGGCAGAGGTGCCACCGGCAGGGCTGGTGACGTCGTCGGCCATGGCTACCAGATGCACTTCGCGACGATGGCGACGATAGTCGATCGCCGACTCGATGGTAGGGACAACGAGCTCGACGTAGCCCTTGGGAGCCCCAATGTAGACCATCGCCTCTTCGAAGTACTGAATGACGAGGTAGATGAGTCCGTTGATGGTTGAGAGAGTCGTCGCGAACGCGATTTCCTCTTCGTTCGCCGCGCGCCGGTGATTCCCCAGCAGCGCCGCGATCTGCTGCGTTGCCGCCAGATCTTCTTCCTTCATCTCACCACAGGCGATCCAGGCGCCAATCCCCTTCCCGATTTCGCAGGGAGTGGAAGTCATGAGGCGCGCCACCCGATGACTGCCCGTCACCCGGGCAAGATCCATCAGCGACCCCTTGGCCATACAGGAGATGAGGAGCGGGACGTTCTCAACCCCCAGGCTCTTCCAGGTGGCTTCGAACTGGTACCCCTTAAGGGTGACGATGACACAGTCGGCTTTGACGAACTCCGACGGCTCGACGATGGTGAGCCCGAGCGCTTCCGCGCGCAAGCGACTGCTCGACCGCTTGAGCACGTAGATCCGCGACGGCGAGACACCGCACTGCACCAGTCGCTTGACGATGTGCTCGCCCAACTTCCCGAAGCCAAGAACCCCGATGATGATCTTGTCCATTCTCTACCCGCGTGTCGAAAGAACTTTCTGGCTGTTACCAAAAAGCTGGCCTTGAAGGCCAGCTTGGATTCACCTTGTTGCGCAACCGCTTACCAACGTGAAACTGAGCTGACCGTCAAGGCCAGCGTTGGGGGCACTACGTTGGTAACGCGATAACAAATCATAGCTAAGACGAGTCTAAAGTTTACAGGCAGATTTGTCAAACAGGCGCGTGATTGTAAGAATTTAGAGACGCGTTTTCGAACAATCGTAAGATTCTAGAACAAGAGATTTTAAATCAACGGCATTCTGTATGTCTTTACCGGTAGCATCAAAGACAAATTGAGAGACGTAGCGATAATCGCTATTGGTGATATTCCCATCGGTATCAACTGTGTTCTTAATAAGCTCTGGTTCGTACATGAAGGTAACATCACAATAAAGTTTGTTGGTACTTTGTCCAGCATGCGAACCAAGTTCACAAGGGAAGTTATCCGGCAAAAACTCGTTCATATCTGGCAGGTTGTCGAGTGTCCATCCGTCCGCAAACCGCATACTCTTCAAAAAGTCTGCATACAAATAAAGGTGTTGATTCCCTCCTGTCGTTTCTCCCCATTTAAACGTGTAACCACCAGCTACCGTTGAAATGTCAGGGCAAAGCTTTTCCTGCACAGCCGTTTCGACGTTTGATGACGAAGTATTGTTGCTTGAAGCGGTTCCTGTTCCCGAACCGGATGAGCTATTCGTGCTCATAAGAAGAGCAAACACTGCAACCCCAATCCCCACATAAACCCATCGTTTGGACTTATCAACCGCCACCTTCGCTTCCTTTGCGTTCTTGAGGGCGAGAACGGCGGAAATAATAAACAGCGGCGCGGCGATGATATAACCAAACGACACAGCAATGAGACCATCAATACCCGCGATCATCATGAGGTAGGCCCCCGTACGCGGTTTGTTGTGCGACATAACCGCGCCGACCATGCCGGCAATCGACAGAGCGACAGCGATCAAGCTTGCCACAGCAATGCCAGAACCACCACCAAAGGCGCTATTAAGACTGCCAACAAAGTACCCAAACGCCGAACCGAACAAGCCGGCGATTCCTGCAAGGACACCGAGAATTAATGGAATACTTTTCATAAGGTGTGCTGTTGGGTCAAACCCCAAATTAGATACTAGTTGAATGAATACGATCACCTAACGTCTGCCGCAGAAGCGGCATGCGTGTAAAGTATATGGCAAATGCCGTTCCGATTCAATATGTTCCAACCCATTTCTTATGTTGCCTTTCATTGATCAAGAGGGTACATTTTGCTACCCTTAGCGCCTATGCCTCGTCCCCTTTTGGAATTCCAAAATCTGCACAAAGAATACGGCCGACAGGTAGTGTTGAACGACCTGTCGTTTGTCGTTTCCGAAGGAGCGAAGATTGCCTTGATTGGAAGGAACGGAGCGGGCAAGTCGACCTTGTTGAATATTTTGACTGGCAATCTTGAAGCTGATGCTGGCAAGGTAATTATGCTCCCCTGGGCGCGCGTGGGGGTGGTGGCGCAGCACGAGGTGTTGCCGAGCGACCTATCGACCGAGGCGTATTTGGAAGAACGCTCAGGCAAGCAAGCTTGGGAAGTTGCCAAAATGGCTTCACGGTTTGCCCTGGGAGTCGACGAGCTTGCCTTGCCGCCGTCGGCGCTTTCGGGCGGTTACCAAATGCGCGTCAAAATTATCGCCATGTTGCTTGGCGATCCAAACTTGTTGTTGCTCGACGAGCCAGTCAACTATTTGGATCTTTCCACGCAGTTATTGCTGGAGCGTTTTTTGAAAACCTTTGACGGCAGTTTTGTGCTCACTTCCCACGACCGCGAATTTTTGCAAAACACCTGCACGTACACGTTGGAAGTGGAGCGCGCCGAGCTTACGAGTTATCCAGGCGGCGTGGAGGAATACTTAGCCTGGAAAGAAGAGCAAAGCGAATACCTGCGGCGCACCAACAAAAAACTGGCGCGCGAGATTGCCCACACCCAAGAATTCGTCGACCGTTTTCGCTACAAAGCGAGTTTAGCCACGCAAGCGCAGAGCAAGCTAAAGCACATCACCAAATTACGACAGCAATTACAAGACGTGGCTGGTGGATTAGCTACCAGTCGGATTGTGATTAACTGCCCTCCCTTGTCTAATGGGATCAGCGTGCGTGCCGAAGAGCTCGCCATTGGCTACGGCGATCGCGCGGTAGCGCAAAATATTACGTTTGAAGTGATGCGCGGACAAAAAGTGGTGATTGCCGGAGAGAACGGCCGGGGCAAGTCAACGCTCCTGAAAACGTTAGCGGGAAAAATTGAGGCGCTCGGCGGCAGCTACAAATGGTGGCACCGTACGGACATTGGCTATTACGATCAGCAAACGGAAAACATGCTGAATCCCAACGATACCGTGCTCAACTATTTAACCCGCATGGCGCCACCGGAAGCTTCGGCCGAACGGTTATTAATGATGGCAGGCAACTTTTTATTTCGCAATGATGATTTGGAAAAACCGGTGCGCGTGCTTTCCGGCGGCGAACGGGCCCGGCTGTGTTTAGCCGGTCTGTTATTGCACGAGCACAACACCCTCATGCTCGATGAGCCTACCAACCACTTAGACGTGGAAACCGTGGAGGCGCTCGCCGACGCGCTCAAGCGCTATGCCGGCACGGTGATTTTTGTTTCCCACGTCCGCACCTTTGTGAACGCGTTGGCGGAAAAAATCTTCGAAGTGCGCGGCGGGACGTTGCGTGAGTATCGTGGAAGTTACGAGGAATATGTGCATGATCTTGAAGCGGTTGTTGAAGAGGAAATCCCCCTCGCGACTCCTCAATCAAGCAACAAAGCGGAGCTCGCTGAACGTCGATTAATGGTGAAAGAAAAGAAACGGTTGATTGCCAAGCTGGAAGTACTGATCAAAACATTGGAAACAGAAAAAAGCGCCATCCTACAATACTTTTTCGACAATCCAACCGATTATGCTCCAGACAAGTCTACCCGCCTTTCTGCCATCGACGACGAACTCGCCGAACATGAGCGCCAATGGCTCGCCACTCAGGAAGAAATCGAGTCCTTGAGCACCTAACACAAAACACCCCGCAAAGGGTGTTTTGTGTTTGTCCTACAGGGTTCTTACGCTTTCTTCTCGCAAGTACACTCTGCTGGGACTTTGGAACATCCCGAACACATCCCGGTCTCGTTCAGGGTCATCTCACACTTGCTGCAGGTGCCTTCCATAAAGAAAAACGTTAAGAATTATCCTATTATGATACACCAACGGACGGAAAAAGATAGCTTAACCCCTTAAACGCTCCTTTTGCAGCTCTTTATACGAAAGATAGAGAAAGATCCCTACCACGACAAAGGTGATGAGCGGCGAGATCCACGACTTCACATGCCCACCAAAACTTTCAATGAGCATAATAATGCCAAGTGCACCGATCGAATACATCGCTCCGTTTTTCAAGTAGGCGTATTTTTGCACCGTTTTGATTCCGCGCACGGTGAGTTCTCGCACAACAACAGCACCTAAGCCGTTACCGATCAAAATGAGCGGTACTGCGGTCGTAAAGGCAAAGGCACCAAGAACACCGTCAATAGAGAAGGTCGTATCAATCACTTCCAAGTACAAAAACTTAGAAAGATTAGACATGTGTCCTTTGACTAACTTTTTCTCCTGCTCTTCCGCCTGCGTTTTAAACCCATGCACAATGAAGAAGGCGGTCGAACCCGTGACAAGACCCAAAGCGATCAATGGGTTCACGCGAATCGTCACCCACACAAGTACAAGCAAGGTGATCGACGCCAAGGCATAAAACCAGAAGTACAGATGCTTGTGGACCAGTCGCTCCAAGAAAAACGAGTACTTTTTGTCTTCCACAAACAGCCAGTGCAGGAACAAGAAGAGCAAGAAGATTCCACCGCCGCCGAGCAAAATCGGCGTTTGACGTTCAATGATCTCGCGAATAGAAGCGTCGCCGGAAAACGTGGCGGTGAACGCTTGCACAAGGGAAAGTCCTGGGGAGGAAATCCAAATAATCAAGAGTGGCAATAGCCCGCGCACGATAAAAACGGCGAAGACGAGTCCGACGTTGATAAAAATCTTGCGCCAGCGCTCGCTCATGGTGGCAAGAACGTCGGCATTGACCACTGCGTTATCGATGGAGGAGATGACTTCGAACAGGGTGAGACCGAGAATGATCAGGACCGCTTCCATGATAGGCATACTAGTAATCGCGCAATTTTACAATGACGGGGTGTTGTTTGATCTTTTCGAGAGCTTTGGCTTCAATCTGACGAATACGTTCGCGGGTCACGTCGAATTCTTTACCTACTTCTTCCAAGGTGTGGCTAACACCATCGGTGAGTCCAAAACGCATCTCCAAAATCTTTTGCTCGCGCGGGGTCAAATCTTTCATCGCCGTATGCACGTAGTCGCGCAAGATCTCGCGCGCCGCCTGCTTGTCTGGCGAAATGTTTTTGATGTCCTCAATGAAGTCTTCCAGCTTGGAATCTTCTTCATCGTCGCCCACCGAAGCTTCCAGTGAAACCGTTTCTTGACTGATTTTGATGATGTGGCGAACCTTATCTACCGGTTCGCCAAGTTCCGCGGCGATTTCTTCCGGCAACGGTTCGCGTCCCAAGTCTTGAATCAACCGGCGTTCGACTTGCTGGAAGCGATTGATCGTTTCCACCATGTGCACCGGAATACGAATAGTACGCGACTGGTCGGCCAAAGCGCGCGTGATAGCCTGGCGAATCCACCAGGTGGCGTAGGTAGAGAACTTATAGCCTTTGCGATATTCAAACTTTTTAACCGCGCGGAACAACCCCACGTTGCCTTCCTGAATTAAGTCGAGCAACGTGAGCTGCTTGCCCACAAACTTTTTGGCAATAGAAACCACCAACCGCAAGTTAGCTTCAATCAACCGACGCTCGGCTTCTTTCTCGTTGCGCTCCTTGCGCTTGGCCAACTGAACTTCTTCCTCCCCTGTCAACAAGGGAATCTTTCCAATTTCGCGCAAGTACATTTGGATCGAATCTTGGGTGATGTCGGTCAAATCGATTTTCTTGGCGTCGGTGGTGACGCGAATTTTGTCCATCGCTTCGTCGCGTTCATTTTTATGCCCCAAAAATCCTTCCTTCATCTCGATCACGTGAATACCACGTGTTTCCAACAAATCTAAAACCTCTTCGTACAATGGTACGTAGTCTTCTACTTCTGGAAAGTACTGCAACATCTCGTTCTCGGTCACGAATCCGCGCATTTGACCACGCTCCATTAACCGTTGGAGTTTCTCTGGCGTTGGCGGAATTCCTTTGACCCTCGGCGGTCGGGGTACTTCGACCGGCTTAGCAATCTTCACGACCTTTTTCTCCTGTTTTTTCTTTTCTCCTGCTTTCTCTTTTTTGATCGGCTTCTTGACGATCTTTTTGACGGGCTTGGACGGTTTCTTTCCAGGCTTGGTAAGTTTTTTCTTCGCGGGCATAAAATAAGATGGAGCGTATACCCAAAGAGGCGCGGACGCATCCGCGCGAAGATGAGGTTAACGATCCTTAAACAATCGCATCGAGGTGATTCAAAATTTCTTTGGCACGGACAGAGTCGCCGACCAATTCCGCGTCTCGCAATTGCGCGAGAAGGGCGCGGCGTTGTTCCTCTTTCGAGGCACCGCGTAAAAAGGTCATGGCCGTTTGAAGTTGTTCCCGCAGGACTTTGGGCTCATGTTCCGCGGCCATCTGTTCGCCCTCAAGAGCCAAGGCATCAAGCGTTTGGCGCGTGTCAGGGTCTAAGACGGTGCTCGCGAGGAGCGCATAATACGATTGCCTGTCGGGTGGTTGACGCTCAGTATAGACGACACGCATCGCCTTGTAAAGCGCTCGCAGCGCCCCCTCGGGAATCAAGGCCTCGTCAATGAGAGAAAGGGACGACTGAGCAAGGGCCACATCGTTAATACACAACGACAACACCAATCGCGCCGCCAGCTCCGCCCGCGTCGGTTTTTGTATGCGTTCGTTTTGTTTTTGTCTTTCCTCTTTAGATTTTTCCGCTTTGTTTGAGATTTCGGTTTTCGGATTTCGGATTTCTCCCCCAGGCACTGCAATCCCCGCCCGCAACACAGCCAACTCCATTCCCAAAATCGATGCCAATCGCTGCAACCAATGCTCGCGTTCCACAAAATCCGCCAAGCGGGCAATCACTGGTAAGAGTTTGTCTTTAACCGCTTTTTTCTCTTCTACCTTGTTAAAATCACGCCCCTTCACGACTCCGGCAAAATACCACTCCATAATCGGCACGGAATGCTCAACAATCTGACGCCAAAGCGCAGGATCTTTTTGCACCACGTCGTCGGGATCCTTTCCCGCGCCATCGGGAATAAACAACACCGACACGTTGACTCCCGCCGACTGTGCCAAAACAATCCCCCGCTCGGCGGCGGCAAATCCCGCGGCGTCGGCATCGAAACAAAAGACGTAGTTATGGGTGAACCGTTTAAGTAAATCAATATGAAACTCTGTCAGCGCCGTACCGCTGGCAGCCACGACATTCTCTACTCCGGCTTTATGCGAAGCGACGACATCTAAATTCCCCTCCATAATAATCACGCGATCCGCCTTGCGAATAGCCAGCTTGGCCACATCGAGACCGTAGAGCATCTGGCTTTTTTTGTAGAGCACCGTTTCTGGAGAATTCATGTATTTCGGCGTGTCTTCCGGACGAAGAACACGGCCGGTAAATCCAACAACGTTTCCGTGCACGTCGCGCAATGGCACCATCAAGCGGTGACGAAAACGATCAATCACTCCTGAACCAGACTTGCGCCGCAGAGCCAATCCGCCGCTCAACAACTCCGACTCGCTGAACCCTTTTTGCAAAGCAATCTTGCACAAGGCGTCCCACTCATCGGGCGCATAGCCCAACTGAAACTTCTCCACGAGCCCCGCGTCGATGCCGCGCTTGCTCACATAGTCCCGCGCCACCTGGGCGTAGGTCGCGTCACGCAGCACCTTATTGAAATACGCAGCGGCAAACGCTTGCAATTGCTGCACCCGCTGTTTCTCGTTGGCCTCACGGGAATCAAACCGCGCAATTTCCACCCCCGCCTTCTTCCCTAAAATGCGCAAGGCTTCAGGAAAATCTACCCCTTCCATTTGCTGGACAAAACTAAACATATCTCCGCCCAGACTGCAGCCAAAACAACGCCAAATCTGCTTGTCGCGGGAAACATGAAAACTTGGCGTCTTCTCCGAGTGAAACGGGCAGACCGCCTTCATGGCATGCGTGCCGGCCGGCTTCAACGTAATATATTCGGCGATCACGTCGCACAAATCCAGCCGTTGTTTGATTTCATCTTTGGGATCCATATCAGAACGTCAAAAACTTCTTTTCGTAACCGAACAAGGGTTGATGAATCAGATCAATCTTGGTGGGACGCAGACGGTACCACGACTGTCCACGCTGAAAGATTTCCCCTTCCCGCGTCGGTTCTGGTTTGCCACGCTTGGCCGCATCGAGCTTGGCCATCGCCAACAGATCCCCTTCAATCTTTTCTGCGACACCCTGAATTTGCAATCCAACTTTCTCCCCCAAGTCTCGACCATGGCATAACCCTATCGTTGCCGCCACCCGAGGGTCCTTCAAAATCGCCTGAGAATGCCGTGTTTCCGGCACCGAAAGCCAATACACGTTCAAGGCATCATCGTGAACATACACCAATTCACTCACCCACGGCCCGGCCTCATCCACCGTCGCCAGGCTCATTAAATAGCCCTTTTCCAGTACCTCCTTTATTAACGCCTTTACGTCGTCCATAGTGGTTCGATTGTAGCACAACTTGTCTACGACAACAGTCCTAACAAAAACCTGCTATACTGGGGTTAATCACTAACTTTCATTCTATGCTCGATATTGGCGATAAAGCACCAGATTTTAAACTTCCAGACCAGGACGGAAAGATGCACTCGCTCAAAGACGAGGCAGGCAACTACGTGTTGCTCTATTTCTACCCCAAAGACGATACTCCAGGATGCACCACCGAAGCCTGCTCCTTGCGCGACAATTTTCCGAAGTTTAAAAAGCTCGGGGTAACCGTGTTTGGTGTCAGCACCGACGCAGTCAAGAGTCATGAGAAGTTTGCCACCAAATTTAAACTCCCTTTCACGCTCTTAGCCGACGAAGAGAAAAAAGTCGTCACCGCTTACGACGTGTGGGGCATCAAAACGTTCATGGGGCACAAATTCATGGGCACCAAGCGCTGGTCGTTTTTGATTGACCCCAAAGGGAAGATCGCTAAAATTTACATGGACGTGAAGCCTGCCAAGCACGTGGCCGAGGTGTTGAAGGATTTGGGAAAATTGGTTTAAG
>CAZPQJ010000009.1:0-16776 GCA_964588955.1 uncultured Gammaproteobacteria bacterium | reverse complement strand
ACTTCCCCGCCCTTGTCTCCCCCTTCTGGACCCATGTCGATAATCCAATCGGCCGTTTTAATGACGTCTAAGTTGTGCTCAATAACGATCACCGAGTTACCGTAGTCAACAAGTTTGTGCAGAACTTCGAGCAAGCGCTTCACATCTTCAAAATGCAAACCTGTTGTCGGCTCGTCGAACAAGTAGAGTGTGCGGCCGGTTTGACGCTTCGATAACTCCGCAGCCAACTTCACGCGTTGAGCTTCACCTCCGGAAAGCGTTGGCGCGCCTTGTCCGACTTTCAAATACCCAAGCCCGACGTCGTTCAGTGATTTCAACTTGTCATGAATGGGTGGAATGTCTTTAAAGAACTCTGCCGCTTCTTCTATCGTCATCTGCAACACGTCGTGAATGTTTTTTTCTTTCCAAACAATTTCCAACGTCTCGCGATCAAAACGCTTGCCGCGACAGACTTCGCACGTCACGTACACGGTTGGCAAGAAGTGCATCTCAATGGCGATCAATCCATGGCCTTCGCAGTTTTCGCAGCGGCCGCCAGGCGTGTTGAAGCTGAAGCGCCCCGGTTTGTAACCACGGAAACGCGCTTCTTCGGTGGCAGCATACAAATCACGAATCGGACCCCAGGCGCCGGTGTAGGTAGCCGGGTTTGAGCGCGGCGTGCGTCCAATCGCAGCTTGATCAACAAGAATCGCTTTATCGATGTACTCAATTCCAAGAATCGCGTGATGCTTGCCTGGCTTGGTGCGGCTGCCGTTCAACTTCTGTGCGAGCGCCGTATACATAATGTCGTAGGTGAGGGTCGACTTCCCCGAACCAGACATGCCTGTCACGCACACAAACCGACGCAATGGAAACTCCACGTCCACATTGCGCAAGTTATTCTCGCAGGCACCTTTGATTTTAATCGCATCGTGGCCAATATCGCGACGCTTGCTTGGCACCGGAATCGACTTATCGCCGCGCAAGTAGGCGGCGGTCAACGATTTTGGATGCTTAAACACCGCAGGCACGGGACCCGCACAAATCACTTCCCCGCCATGCACGCCAGCGCCAGGGCCGATCTCCACCATAAAGTCACTCGCGCGAATCGTATCCTCATCGTGCTCCACAACAATCACGGTGTTACCGAGATCGCGTAAGTCAACGAGTGTTTGAATTAACCGTTCATTGTCGCGCTGATGCAATCCAATCGTCGGTTCATCCAGTACATACAAGGCGCCGGTCAGACGCGTTCCAACTTGGCTCGCCAAACGAATACGCTGCGCTTCCCCTCCCGAAAGCGTTCCCGCCATGCGATTCAAGGTGAGATAGTGCAATCCAACGTCCAACATGAATTGCAAACGATTGCGCACTTCTTTCAAAATACCTGTGGCGATCTCTGTTTCTTTTTCACTGAGCGGCAACGATGTGAAATATTCTACCGCCTCATCAATCGACATCTTGGTAATATCGACGATCGACTTCTTTCCTCCCGGCAGCCACACAAACAACGCTTCGCGGCGCAGGCGGTCACCATGACATGTTTCACACAGGTCATCGGAAAACAACTCCTTGGTGCCGAGCCCCGTACAGGCAGCACATGCTCCGTACGGTGAGTTGAAACTAAACAAACGCGGCTCGATCTCTGGGAACGAAAAACCGTCATCTGGACAGCTGAACTTCGAGGAAAGTAGGCGTTCAGTACCATCAGCGAAAGCGACCTGCACCACGTCCTCTCCCTTTTCGAGCGCGGTCTCAATCGCTTCTGCCAAGCGCTGGCGACCCTCTTTGTTAGCGAGATCAACAAGCGGAACGGTGTCGATGACAACTTCAATCGTATGTTGCTGATAACGTCCGAGCTCAATGCGCTCTGACAACGGCAGAATCTTGCCATCAATGCGTACCTTGGCAAAACCTGAGTTATACAAATCGTAAAGCAACTGATAATAATTTCCTTTGCGTCCGCGGACAATCGGAGCCATCACTGTTACGGTTTCTCCTGCTTTTCCTTTTTCTCCTTTTATCTTTTTCTGCTCCTTCAACACTAAGTCAACCATTTCATCGACCGTTAACTTTTGAATCTCTTTACTACAAATCACGCAGTGCGGGTGCCCCACGCGAGCAAAGAGCACGCGCAAGTAGTCATAAATCTCCGTAATGGTGGCAACCGTTGAACGTGGGTTGGCAGAATGCGCTTTTTGATCAATGGAGATCGCCGGCGACAAACCTTCAATTTCATCAACATCAGGTTTTTGCATCTGTCCCAAAAATTGGCGTGCATACGCTGACAACGATTCCACGTAGCGACGCTGTCCTTCAGCAAAAATCGTATCAAATGCCAAACTCGACTTTCCCGATCCGGAAAGGCCGGTAATACAAACAAGCTTGTTACGCGGCAATTCTAAACTGATGTTCTTTAAGTTATGTTCGCGCGCGCCTTTGATGGTGATATTTTGTTCCATACTTATTTCTTCTTTTTCTTGATGGCGACCTTCTCTTTCAATTCCCGGCTCAAGACAACAATTTCATCGCGCAACAAAGCCGCCAGTTCAAAGTCCAAGTTGCGGGCAGCGACGCGCATCTCCCCTTCTTTTTCTTTGATCACTTCTTCAATATCGTGCGGTTCGGCTGTTAACTCAAGCTTCAAGATCTGTTTAATATCCGTTTCTTCCGTAATACCAAGCATCTGGCGGATGTCCTTGATGTCTTTGATCACCGTCTTTGGGGTAATGTTGTGTTCTTTGTTGTAAGCTAACTGTTTAGCACGGCGACGGTCGGTTTCTTTGATCGCCCGTTTCATCGACCCCGTCATTTCGTCGGCATACAAAATAACTTCTCCTTTCACATTACGCGCCGCACGACCAACCGTTTGAATGATCGACGTTTCCGAACGCAAGAATCCTTCTTTGTCGGCGTCTAAAATGGCCACAAGCGTGACTTCCGGCAGGTCGAGCCCTTCACGCAGCAAGTTCACCCCAACAAGAACGTCATACTTCCCTTTGCGGAAGTCTGAAAGAATCGTAATGCGTTCAAGCGTGTCGATATCGGAATGCAAATACTGCACGCTGATTTTTTTCTCCGTCAAAAAGTTGGTTAAATCTTCGGCCATCTTTTTGGTGAGTGTGGTCACCAACGTGCGTTCATGCAAATCTACACGCTTAACGATTTCTTTGATCAAGTCATCGACTTGGCCGTCTTTCCCATCCTTGGGAGTAATAGAACGTACATCAATCGCTGGATCAATGAGTCCGGTCGGACGAATAATCTGTTCGACGACCTGCGCCGAGTGTTCCAATTCATACTCGCCCGGCGTTGCAGAGACAAAAACCGTTTGCGGCATGCGACGCTCAAACTCCTCAAACTTCAACGGACGGTTGTCGCGCGCGGAAGGCAAACGGAAGCCGTGTTCGATCAACGTATCCTTGCGAGCTTTGTCGCCGTTATACATCCCGCCAATTTGCGAAACACTAACATGCGACTCGTCGATGAATAACAAAAAGTCTTCCGGAAAGTAATCCAGTAAGGTAAACGGAGGTTCGCCAGGACTTCGTCCATCAAAATGCCGCGAATAGTTCTCGATGCCGTTGCAATAGCCAACCTGGTCAATCATCTCCAAATCATAGCGCGTGCGCCGGCTTAAGCGTTCGGATTCCAGAAGCTTTCCCTCGGCATCAAACTTCGTGAGCTGAGCTTTCAACTCGGCGCGAATGGCGCGAATAGCTTCGGTTTTTCCTTCGGGAGAAACAACGTAATGCTTGGCAGGAAAAATCCACACGTCCTGGACCTGATGGCGTTCTTGGCGCGTGATCGGATCCAAGACAAAAATCTGACTGATCCTGTCGCCGTCTAAAATTAATCGATAAATCACTTCCTCTTGCATCGGCATCAGTTCCAGAACGTCGCCGCGGGCGCGAAAGTGACCACGGGTGAGATCCGAAGTCGTGCGTTGGAACTGCATGTCAACAAGGCGATGCATCATTTCTGAACGAGATACTCCTCCCCTTTCCAAGGGGAGGCTGGGAGGAGTCACTTGCAAATGCAACACTGTGCCTTCATATTGCTTTGGAGATCCCAAACCGTAAATACAAGAAACAGAGGCAACGATAATCACATCACGACGCGTGAGCAACGCTTGCGTTGCGGCGTGACGCAAACGATCAATCTCCTGGTTGATCATCGCTTCTTTTTCAATATAGGTATCGGTGCGCGGCAAATACGCTTCCGGCTGATAATAGTCGTAGTAACTGACAAAGTATTCCACCACGTTATTGGGAAAAAACTCCCGGAACTCGTTGCACAACTGCGCGGCTAATGTTTTGTTGTGGGCAATAACAAGCGTTGGACGCTGCAATTGCTGAATCACATTGGCGGCAGTAAAGGTTTTTCCTGATCCTGTCACACCAAGCAAGGTTTGCATCTGCATTCCTTGCTTGATGCCATCAACCAACCCTTTAATGGCTAAAGGCTGATCGCCGGCAGGCTGATAATTGGATTGAAGATCAAAGTCCATAGAAATAGCAAATGCCCCGGAGAGCTGTCTCTCTAGGGAGTCTGTGACCAGATTGTAGGTTTAGGATAGCAGTCCGAATGGATCGGGTCAACCAACACCTTGAAGATGTTGTAACGATATTACACGGACCTTTTAGAGATAGGATGGCGGGTAGATCTGTTTTGAATAGGCGGGGCTACCATGCCCCGCCATACTGTTTAGATAATCTGCCGTTGCTAGACTTGTGCCTACCCTTCGGGTTGTACCCCCACCCTCCTTATTGCATCTGAGAATGCAATAAGGAGCTGTTGTCCGTTCTATCCGTTCCTAAACATCATCTTTAACCCTTCGTAATGTTCTTTCATCGTACGAACAAGAGAAAAATGAAGTTGAAAAAAGAAAGAACAAAGAACGTCGAATGAACAAGCAAACAGATGGGGTGCTTCTTATTGCATTTCGAAATGCAATAAGAAGGGGGTGGGTGTTTCAAAGAGAGGGTTAAAACCTACAAGGCGGGGCACAGTGGCCCCGCCTATACAAATCAGACCAACCCAGATCTTCTCCTAACAGGATCCCGACCTTGAGCGTTATTTGTTTAATTCTTTGATACGCGCCGTCGCGCCAATACGACTCATCACGAGCGCTACCCCGTTTGGCACCAAATCACTCCAATCGCCGCCGTTTAACAAGCGCGCGCGAATTTCATGAGCGCTGATACCAGGCACTTCTTTAATTTTTTGCACTTCCACACCTTTTTCTTGAAACAATTTTTCTACCAAATCATTACCCGTCCAAACCTTATCTACCGGCCCCGTCGCGTGAAGCACGGCTTCTACCCAAGCGGCATCTTCCACCGTGTCGGGGAGATCATAAATATCCGCATCTGGAATGTCTGCGTCGAGCAAGGCTGCGCTGATCATTTCATGGCGCTCTTCTCGAGTAAAGGGATTTTCTGCGTTTTGCTTCCCTTCCGGAGAACCGACTCCAATAATAATCCGTCCACAAACTTTGCGCATCCCTTGCACGACCATTAACTGGCCTTTATGAAAAGGTTGAAACCGACCGATGAATAAGCAGGTGTTTGCCATAGAATTACAAGACATCCTACCGAATTATTCCGGATTGGTCAATGCATCAATGTGTGATCCGATCGGCATATCACTTAGGCGCAATTGATGAAAAATACCGCTTGTGGGATGCCGTACATACGCATCCAAAAACCGATTCAGGCGCTTGCCCGCGGGAGAGACTACTCGACAACTGTTATTGTCGACATAGCACAGTGTTGTTTCATCTGTTATGAGTTCACCTGTTGGTACATCGTACGATCCGAGAGGAGAACCCAAGATATAATCCACGCGTTCGGTATCGCTGATATCGATCACCATTGTTGCCCAATCGGGACCATACAACTGTTCCGCACGCGTTTCGCTGGGAAGAGCACGCAACGCCGGCCCCTCAGGGACAACCGCGTAAACCGTTGCCTCATACGGCACTTTCACAAGAACGGTTCCTGGACGCACCGTCATTTCGCGTCCCAGAGGCACGGAGGCCATTTGCGCGGAAGAAAGGATCGTTATGGGTTGCGACGCGTCAAACCAGGTCAAAAAAATCTTTTCATTACGAAACGGACGACGCGTGGAATCATCGTCCACGTAGTACAACGTCGCCTCATCTTTGATCTTAATGACGGATCCGACCGGCGCCGGTAATTGCGGTGGAGGCGTATCGATAGAAAAGGTAACCGTGTTAGATGCTGTCTTAAAAAGATTTTCTCCTTCAACAAACGCTTGATTTTCCAAGACACCGTTCGCTACTTCCACGCGTCCCGCAAAATAGACTTCAAGCGTTTCCCCCGGGGCCAAATCACCGAGTTCAGCCGATAAAAGCTGGCCATTCATCGACGCGCTCACCTCCACGGGCTGTCCATCAAGATGAGCAGCAAGACTTTGCGCACGGACATGTAATGCCGACGACAACAGATCGGTCAACACAAGCCCGCGCGCCGCGACTTCACCTGTGTTTGTAAGATGAAAGTCAAATTGCAATTCGTCATATTGTTTTAAGACATCATCCGCCGCCAAAGACACCCCGCCACAGGCCTTGGCCGTAGGACAATCATTAAACCGAGCAAAGAAAAGCACTGCCGCGGCGGAAATACACGCGAGAAGAAAGAATCCACCCATCACACGCCCGTGGCGCTTACCTTTACGGTGCGCTCGCTGAGTTTTCAAGATACCCAAACTTACTACACCTCCAAAAGGCAAAAAGATTCCCAATAATCGACCGCTTGTTTTTCCCATCAATCCAAGAATGGACGTATCTAATCGAGAAACCACTTGCGTGACAGTAAGCCGAGGAATTCCACTTTGTTCCGCCACATTCCCCGCGGCCAACGTCTTCACGCATGGTAAAAGCGTGTAGTCAGACGTCCCCTGATCGTTAAAGGCATACACATAACGATCACAGTATTCTGTAGATGGCGCTAAATCATTTTCATCAATAAATCCAGTATCCGACGAAGTCTCTTGCAATACACGCTCGGTACCGTCCATCAACCCAACAAGGCGAAACCCACTCTCTCCGTTAGACTGATCTTCAAAATACCAGCGTACCGACGTGTCCGAGAGAGCCACCGCAGTAAGCGCCAGTGGGGCAGACAAATTCACGTTGGGAGTAAGCGACGGTCGGCGACCTCCACCCACTTCCGGAATTTGATAACGCGTAACACCAACGGTATCTCTACCTATAGGCAGATACCCAGAATCACTATCATTTGATCCATCACCGTCAATGGTGGCTTGTACGCTGCCAGAAACACGATTCGTGGCGTCGTAGGTAATGGTATACGGATTAAAATTCCGACGATCACCATTGGCGGCAATCTCATAATCCGTCAAAGAAAACCAGGTGGTGGCGTTATCGTAGACAATCCCCGCCGGCCCCCAAACCCCTTCCTCTCCTCCCGCAGAAGCAAAGGTCGTACCCGCACACACCCCCGTGCAAGCGCCTTCCTGCGGGGCAAAAACTAATTGCTGCACGTCGCTCCCAATGACTTCCCCGTACCGATCTATCAACTCTACCGCCGCGTACCAATTTTGCCGTATAGCAAACGCCCCATTGTCTCCTATCGTATTATCCTCCTCCAACGTGGCGAAATTACTGGCGCGCGCGTCCAGCATATAGATACCGCCAAGAAGGTTGCTATCAATGGTGTTTCCTGTGAGAAGCGGTTCGGCCACGCTGTCGTTCCCGGCATTGTTGGGAGAAAGCGTGTCGTATGGATTCTGATAATGCGTCCCGCTGGCCGTCGGCTCGTCTTCGCGGTAGGAAGATTGCAACTGAATACCGTAGGTGCCGTTGCCGCGAACGGTGTTGTTGGTGACATTTGGCGATGACCCTTCGAGCGAAATCCCAAAGGTATCGTTGTTGTAGACGGTATTCTCCGTTACGACGCCGTCCGCACCGCCCACCGTACCATCTTGTTCCGTTCCATACAGATGGATACCTGCCGTGTTGTTGTAGACGCGATTATATTTGATGAGATAGTCTTCGGTCGGTCCAGAAGTAAACGGCGAACCGTAAAAATAACCGTCAACATGAATACCATGGTCGCCGTTATACGCAACCACATTGCCCGCTTCGGCCACGTCGCCACCGATCACGACGCGCATATCGCCGCGATGAATCAAAATGCCAATAGATCCATTCCCGGCATCCACCGTTTCCCGGGCGTCTGTACCGACAATATTGCCGGCGATGCGACAATCGTTGCAAGACGCGCCGGCGCGAATCCCCGTGTCCGTGTTGTTTCCGCTAACGTTGGCTTGCGCCGCAGGATCGCTACTATCAAAACACAAACTTGCAGAAATGGCCGCATCGCACCAACCAACAATGTTGCCCGTTCCACGCAATAATACGCCGTGATTACCGTTCCCGTTCGCCGAAACACCATCAGCCAAAAACCCAATCACATTTCCGGCGATGCGGTTGTATCCCGTTCCATCAATCAACACGCCGGAAAGCGACCATCCAGAAATAACATTACCCTCCAAAGTATCATCGATGCCGTCGCCGTCTGTGCCAACAAAATTCAACGTTGCTGCTTTGGTGATGTCCACTCCGCCGCCAACGCCGCCAATATCTGTGATCCCATCCGCTCCCACGCCTAGGTAATTTCCCGCCACCACATTATGATCTGGCGCCGACGCAGCCAAACCAGCAATTGCCGTCGTAGAAGAAGAACCGATCACGATGGCATTATCTGCCGCGCCATCTCCCCCGCCAATCACATTGCGCTGCACCGCCGCCGAGCAGACCGTTGAGGTTCCTTCTTCGTAACCAACAGTATTCGCATCCGCCCCCGCGCCGGTAATCAAGATGCCTTGGGCGCCAAACGTATTTATGGTGCGTCCATCCGCGCGAACACCGATATAATTTCCACGTACATGCGCGCCGGTAGAACTGAGGAAGATGGCTTCCGCGGCTGTTCCGTAAATCACATTGCGTTCTCGCGCGTCATTAACCCCGTCGCAATCGGTACCAATAGTGATGTTGGCGGTCGTCGCTGCCACGCCCACGTTACTTCCTTCAATTTCTATGCCTTGCACCTTGCTGCCGGCAGAAGAAACCGTAAAGTTTACCAACGTCTGTGTGCTCGTTGTCCGTTTAAATTTAACCCCGGGACGATCATCGTCCACGTCCCACATGTTGACCGCTGTTACGGTGATCGGGGTGGTGAGAGGATTTGTCGCGCCGTCCATGGTGATGATCCACTGTCCGTCGCCGTCGTCGGGAAACGATGGATCGATAGCAAAGGTAATCGTGTCGGCACCAGGAGTCGTGTTAGCACTATTAATCGCCTCGCGCCAAGTACAGTCCGCCGCTGCGCTCACATACGGATGCGTACACACTCCATCGTTATCATCAATGTTGGAGTTGACGGTAAACGTTGCCGCTTCAACCGGACGAACCCAAAAAAGACAGCAAAGAACAAGTCCCCCGACACACCCACACATCGGATACAAAAAACGACGAACGGAAAACATATAACAAAAGTATATCACAAAACACGTCGCCTTTCGACGACGTGTTTGTTCTTTCCGTTCTATTCGGAAATTTTGTAGGTAATGGAAACGTTCAGGCTGACGTCATTACTTCCGGCGGCGATCGTCGGCGCGGAACCTCCCGTCCCCATCATGCTGTCGTAATACGGATACGGGGATGTGTTTGTATATTCCGTATAACCAACTACGCGATCAAGCGTCACCCCGAGTTCCGCAGCCAACTTTTCGGCTTTCGCTTTCGCATCAGCAACGGCTTTCTCACGAGCCTGGTCTTTCAAGTTGCTTGGATCATCGATGGTGAAACTTGGACCGCTAACATTGGTGACTCCGCTCTTGCCGGCGGCGTCGAGAATAGCGGACACCTTAGCCGTGTCGCGCACTTTCACGGTTAATGTCTGACTCACGACCCAACCTTTGGAATCATACGTTTGTGTGTCTGGATTCCATTCGTTGTTTTCGTAAACACTGTAGTTGGACGTTTGTACGTCGGCATCGGCCACGCCTAACGCTTTGACTTGCGCGAGCAATGCGTTCACCGTCGTCGAGTTTTGACTTTGCGTGGTTGCAACATCAGCCCCCTTAGTGTCAACACCAAGAGTGACGGTAGCAATATCCGGCGTACCCGTTACCGTACCCATACCATCAACCACGATGGTGTGCTCATACGGTGTTGGCTTATCGAGGTGTTCGGTCTCACGCTGCACTTGGGTGATGCGCACGTTGAAATAAATCACCATAAACGCACCGAGTAACAGGAGAACGAGCGCAAACGGCTTGTTCTCTTCCCACTGCGGCCAAATGGACCGATGACCCTCATGATGAGGCGCCATCTTCATTCCTCCGTTTTTCATATAGTAAAGAAAAGAGACTTATGAAAAAAGTATAACACACTCTTGATAAAATGTTCAGTCTGATGTAGATTGAATCATCTTATGCTCGATTGGAAATCTCTCCCACGTCCTATTATTGCGCTCTCCCCCATGGCCGACATGACCGATTCGGCTTTTTGTCGCGTGGTGCGGGAGGTAACACCTACCAACCTACCGCTAATCGAGTTCCGCGAAATGGTTTCTTCTGAAGCCGTCGTGCGGGGAAGTGAAAAAACACTCGGCATGACCGATATTCATCCAGAAGAGCGGCCTCTTGTTCAACAAATCTTTGGATCGGATCCAGCAACCATGGCCGAGTCCGCTCGCATTATTGAAGCCGAACATCATCCGGAAGGATTCGACATCAACATGGGCTGCCCGGTGTACAAAATTGTCCATAACTTCAACGGCGCCGCGCTTATGAAAGAGCCAGAGCTGGCAACCAAGATCATCAAAGCGATGAAGGCGGCTATTACCGTTCCCCTCTCAGTCAAAATCCGCTTGGGTTGGAGCGATCCGGCACAATGTCTCGAGTTCATCAAAACACTGGAAGCTGCTGGAGCCGATTTGGTCACGATCCATGGTCGCACCAAAACGCAAGGCTATTCTGGCAAAGCGGATTGGGCCATGGTAGGCGAAGCAAAAAAACAGGTCTCGATTCCGGTGCTGTGCAATGGCGACATTCACAAGCCCGAACAGATTGTTGAAGCCCTGCGCGTTTCTGCCTGCGATGGCGTGTTGATTGCCCGCGGTGCCCTTGGCAACCCCTGGATCTTTTCACAAATGCATGAAGTGCTCGCTGGCAAAGCGCCGACGCCTGTTTCGATGGAAGAACGCCTCCGCGTTATTCGCTTGCACGCCAAATATCATGTTGAGCAATACGGCGAGCGCGGGATTGTCAGTTTTCGCAAACATCTCACCTGGTACTTTAAAGGCTTGCCTGGAGCAAAACTCATTCGCGAGTCCTTGCATCAAGTGAGCACATTAGACGATCTGGAACGCTTACTTTCCCGAGTATGATCATCGGCATTCTGCGCAGCGGCCGCAAACACGAACTTCCTCCAGCAATTCCACATCGCTTAGTCGAGGCTGGTCACGCACGCGGACATGAAATGGTTGAATTGCATGAACCGGAAGTCGTCCTTCACGAACACAATGGTCACATAACCATCACCCACCTTGGCGTGCCCTTGCCGAAACTGGACGTGATTATCAATCGACCAGGATTTGTCGAAGAGCCAAGCCTACATGCCATCACCACTTCCGCTCTGCGCCGCGCTGGGTACAAACTGGTCAACGGCAGTGAAGTGGCGGAGATGAGCAAGAATAAATTGACCCAGCATTTGCGTTTGAGCCAAGCGGGAATTGCCATGCCGCGATGGGCGATTGCTCGTCGTCCCGAACGGGCACTCGAAGCGGCCAAAGTTATTGGCTTTCCACTGATCATTAAAGTCGCCTTCGGCACCCACGGCAAAGGGGTCTTTCTGGCACAAAACGAACAAACCTTCTCCCCTATCGTCGACTACTTAGCCATCCGCGATGGCAATCCGGTGGTGCTGGAAGAATTTATTGAAGAGGCCAACAGTTCTGACCTGCGCGTGTTTGTGCTCGGCGGCAAGGTACTCACGGCTATGCAACGCGTAGCTCGACCCGGCGACGTCCGCGCCAACGCCTCCCTCGGCGGCGTCGGTCAACCTGTTGTTTTGACTGCCGATGAAATCACCCTGGCTATTAAAGCCACTGCGGCCTTTGATCTCGATTTGGCCGGCGTGGACATGTTGCGTTCCAAAAACGGCCCGCTGGTTATGGAGGTCAACGCCAACCCGGGCTTCAAAGAACTCGAGCGCGCGACGGGCGTCGACGTTGCGGGAGCGATTATTGAATACTTAGAGCGTCAATAAACGAGACAAAACAATCAACATCGGCCTCACTGGCCGTTTTTTGATTGACCTCGCGATGCTCTCTCCTGGGGGCGGCTTCTGATTTTATTGCTAAATTGGAAGAGGCTCCGCGGAGTACCGCGAAGCCTCTAGCCGAACTGGTCGTCAGTCAGTCGTCGGACGGGAAGGTGAAGTAGTCCTCACCGACGTACTGGGTGTGTCCACAGCCGCCCCAAATCGCTTCGTCCTCGGTGCTACGGTTGCCGTTGACGTCCATCATCCAGGCGATCGAGGCATCGTACATGCACTGCCCGTCGATGAAGTTGAAGGCGAGCGCGGAGGATCCCGCCATGACCCCGTCGATGACGACGAACAAATTCGAGATGTTCGCTTCGGCCTCGGGCATCAGAAGATCCACAGGGTTGGTGTAGCCGCCGTCCAAGTTGGAGCCGTAGAACACCTGCAGCTTGGTGCCGGGCGGCTCACCGCTCACCAAGGCGATGGTGGTGCAGACGAGATCGTTGACCTCATCGCTCCCCACCGTGTAGATGTTGACCTCTTGCTTGAGGCAGCCGTCGTACTCGCACCCAGCGATGGTGAGGGACAGGAAAAACAGGGACATGGAGGCTCCGTGGTGATGCCCGGCTTTAATGCCGGGCGTGTTGATGCTCCGCAGCAAGGACAGGCAAACCCATCCACACGGCGCAACATCAAAGCAATGACTGGAAAAATTATAACACTTTTCCCCATCTGTCAACGGACACACGCTCATTAATCAAAAAACCGCCCCAAAGGGCGGCTGTTTGATTTCCGATTAGGAAATGCGCTGCACGTTGACGGCGCGAGGACCTTTTTCTGAATCCTCAGTTTCGAACGACACTTTGTCGTCGACGCGGAGGTCGTCAAAAGCCACATCGATCAAAGCCGAGGAGTGGAAGAAGACGTCCTTCTGTCCATCTTCTGGGGCGATGAAACCGAATCCCTTGTCGGAGACAAGGCGCTTGATGATACCATTCATAGGTAGAGCATTAGTGAATAATCAGCAAATTGCCCGTGTGCGGAAATTCGACTGATCTCCACGTACTGCGTGCTTACTTTGCGTCCGAAGGATACCACAGATCGCCATTTTTGTCAATCAAACACCCTTGCGGAACAAAGGAAAACCTATTGACTTTTATGCAAAAATATGCTATTTTATCTCCTTGCACAAACGGCTTATTCGAGCTGGTTGTGCAACCACCGAAACATTTGGAGGAGCGATGTTTTTTATCGTTTTGATGTTGACTGGATGTGGAGAGGTCGTCGGGAATGAAACTGGTTGCGTGCCGACCAGTTCGAATGACTACGAGCTCCACAACACCGTCGACGAGAACTGCGACGGTGTGATCGAGACCGACGCGGACGGCGATGGAGCGATCTCTGTTACGACGGGAGGGACGGACTGCGACGACACAATTGCCGCAATCCACCCAGGTGCGGTCGAGGTCTGCGATGACGTGGACAACAACTGCGACGGCAACATCGACGAGTCGAGCGCGGTCGACGCCATCACCTGGTACGCGGACGAGGACGGCGACGGTTACGGCAGCGATGTCGTGATCGTCATCTCCTGCCACGAACCCGGCATCGGATTCGCAAGCGTGGGTGGCGACTGCAACGATGCAGACGCGACGACCAACCCGGGCGTCGACAGTGACGCCGACGGGTACACCAACTGTACAGACTGCAACGATGCCGATGCGGCGATCAACCCAGGTGCGGTCGAGGTCTGCGATAACGTGGACAACGACTGCGACAGGGAGATCGACCAGGACGCCGAAGACGGCGAAACCTGGTTCCCGGACAAGGATGGCGACGGTTGGGGTTCGGACTACCCCGAGGACGGGTACGTACGAATCTGCGCCCCCGCCACCGACGGGTACACCGTCGTGAACGGCGACTGCAACGATGCCGACGCGACGATCAACCCGGGTGCGGTCGAGACCTGCGACAGCACCATTGACAACGACTGTGACGGTGCAGTGGGATCGGAGGACCCCACCTGCACGCCCTAGGACCGCACCTGCGGCCTTCTACTCGAAGGCCCACTCTCACAGGTGCGGTCTTCGAATTTTATCCCCCCTTGATCCATTTATGTATTTATCGTATGCTCGACGTCGTTGGGCGATAAAGATTGGTTAGATTTGGTAAAATCGCACCAAAAGAATCGCCTCAGAGGAATGATTGAAATTGGATGAGATGCGACGTGCTGGAGTATGCGATAATATTGTAATTCGGAGATTGGCACAAAATTGGATGAGATTTCGACGCACGGGGAAGCCAGCTTTGGAGACGTATCCAAAATATACGTCGACAAAGTGGTGGGGCCCCGTAAGTCGAAAGGTCGCCAATTTTGTGCCAAGCTCCCATTCGGGGGTCGTCTAATGGCAGGACAGCAGCCTTTGAAGCTGTGAATGAAGGTTCGATCCCTTCCCCCCGAGCCAAAAAAACACAACGATTTTCCGTTGTGTTTTTTTTGTTAGATGATACAGTGCCTACAGACCTGCGCCGTAGCCTTATTCCTAACCTCACGCACTATGAACAACCGCATCATCGTATCTGCGCTGACCCTTTTTTTGATAGGCGCTGGGTGCTCACAAACGGGAGCGATGGGCACGAATACGGAAACGACGACTTCGTTTTCTAACACCGTCTCAAACACGACATCGAGTAGCAAGCTGGACCTGAGTAATCAAGGGCTCACACAAGTGTCACAAAGCGTTTTCAAACAAACAAACCTCACTGAACTCGACCTATCTCACAATCAACTTACCGGTGCGATCCCGGCAGAAATTCGCCTGCTTACCAATCTGCAAGTTCTTGATCTAAGCGATAACGCCATGACAGGCCTTCCGGCCGAGCTTGGCCAACTGCGCAACTTGCGCATACTGGATGTATCGAACAATCAATTGACCGGTCTTCCCTACGAACTCGGACAATTAACCGGATTGCAAACCCTCGACTTGCGTGGAAACGCCTACTCCAAAGTTGATCTGGAAAAAATCCGCGCCAGTTTAGTGTCTACGACCATTCTTGTTGATGAATAATTGTTTTTAAAGAGAGGCCGGACGCCCACGAGGGAACGTCCGGGTTGAGGGTTGGGCTAGACGCGGTCGGGCGCGAAGCGGAAGATGAACCGCCAGAGGTAGGACGTGGTGCAGGCGACCACGCCGATCTGAACAAACGGGTTCCGCTCGAACAGATCCGGACGAACCAGCGTCATGATCGCTGCGTAGTTCATAGCGACGACGAACGCACCGAACACTGCCACGAAAACACTGTCGACAGACCGACGGAAGGACTCCCGCTGCCAGTTGAGGGCGATGTAGGAGGCCAGGCCGAGTGCCAGACAGAGCATGCCAACGACCCCTTCTTCCTCCACCGACGCGTCGATCAGCCAGTTGACCGCGTGAGCGATCATTGCTGCGATGCCGAAGGGCACAACCCAGTGAACGTTACGAGGCTGGGCAGGCGTTGATTCTGAACGATTGTCCACGAGAACTCCACGAGGGAGAGCAGACGCAACGTGTCCGTCAAAGACGACGCACCGGCTGGATACCGTAGGTGTCTTTTTGGAAGCACGTCTTGTCGAGCCCAAGTATTGAATGCGGTTCAAAACGCGGGCGTTCTCTCGACACTGGATATGTCGCGAACACGTTTTTAGCTTAACAAAGACAGTCTCTAGCAGCAAGTTTTGTCCAGGACTTTCCTCACGAAACTTGCTATAATAGATGCTCACCTCATTCATAACTGACACCATTTATGACTGATTTTGAGCAAACGCAGATCGCCTTATTCAAGGGCAAGCAAATTCGCAAAAAGCTCCAAAATGGAGAGTGGTGGTTTTCGGTTGTGGATGTTATTGAAGCACTCACAGATAGTGAAAGACCCAGCGTTTACTGGACCGCAATGAAGGCTAGGGTAAAAGACGAGGCAGAATTTCAACTATCTACAATTTGTAGACAGTTGAAATTAATGGCTCCCGACGGAAAACTTCGTGAAACTGACTGCGCCGACACCGAGGGTATCTTCCGTATCATCCAATCGATTCCCTCCCCAAAAGCCGAGCCGTTTAAGCGCTGGCTGGCAAAGGTTGGATACGAACGCGTACAGGAGATTGAAAATCCTGAACTGGCGACGAAACGCACGCGCATGTTGTACAAGCTGAAAGGTTACAGTGAAGATTGGATCGAAAAACGCATGCGTGGGATTGTCATTCGTGAGGAACTCACCGACGAGTGGAAAAATCGTGGAGCCAGAGATCAACGCGATTATGAAATTTTGACCGCAGAGATTTCCAAAGTCACATTCGGAGTCACGCCGAGCGAGTACAAAAAACTCAAAGGGCTAAAACGTCAAAACTTACGGGATCACATGGACGATTTCGAGCTAATCTTCAACATGCTCGGCGAGCGGGCAACCACAGAAATCCATCGCACCGAAAACTCCAAAGG
>CAZPQJ010000008.1:0-48282 GCA_964588955.1 uncultured Gammaproteobacteria bacterium | reverse complement strand
CGTGTCGGCTAAGGTTTCCCAATTTTGTTCATCAAAAAACGTCCCGTTGACTCCTTCAATCACGGATTCCGTTACCCCGCCGCGGTTGTAAGCAATCACCGGTCGCCCGCTGGCCATGGCTTCAATCGGCGTGATGCCGAAGTCTTCTTCTTGTGGATTTACAAAAGCGATGCAATCGGCATAGAGCTTGGCTTTTTCTTCTTCACTGACGCGTCCCAAAAACTCGACCGTCGGTCCAGCCATGGCTTTGAGTTCTTCGAGCACCGGGCCAGATCCAAAAATCTTCAGCGGAAGTTTTAATCGATTGCAGGCTTCGATAATCAAATCATAACGCTTGTACGACACAAGCCGTCCCCCAGCCAGGAAATAGGTTTTGGGATTCAGAGAAATGGAAAAAGCATTAACGTCGACCGGCGGGTAAATCACCAAGGCATCGCGATGATAATATTTTTTTATGCGACGGCGCACCGCTTCGGAGTTGGCGATGAACAAATCGACGCGTTCCGCTGCTTGTTTGTCCCACATGCGCAAACGGGAGAGGAACGGTGGCAACAAGGCTTTAATAAATCCCGGCACGCGCAATTCGGCTACGTAGGAAACCGCGTCGCTCCACAAGTAGCGCGTGGGTGTGTGGCAGTAGCAAATGTGTAAACTGTCCGGTTTGGTGATGATGCCTTTGGAGAAGGCACTGGAGCTTGAGAGCACCACGTCGTATGGCGCCAAATCGTAGGTTTCCGTGGCCATGGGCATGAGCGGCAAGAGCCATTGGTATTTTTTGAGCGCCCAAGGAACTTTTTGTAAAAACGACGTATGAACAACCCGGCGTTTGTAAGCCGGGTCGACTTTGTTTTCATCGTAGAGGAGGGCGTAGGTTGGTGCGTCCGGGAATACCCGATGGAATTCCGTTAGCACCTTTTCCGCCCCGCCGTCCTGGATCAAATAATCGTGGACAAGGGCGAGTTTCATAAAAAAGACTAAATACTAATCTCTTAAGGTCCAAACAAATTCTAAAGTCTAAAATCTAAACCGGTTTAAACCTTTTAGAATTTAGTTTTTGCGAGTTTGTTTGGTTCTTAGATTTTAAGATTTTAGTTTTTAATGTGCTTAGTAAGCCCCCTTGATTACCACCCATGGCGTTTTAGCCAAAATGTAGAGGTCGGTTAGGGGGCTCCAATGCTCAATATAGAAGATATCTAGCCTCACTTCTTCATCAAAGTCAAGGTCATGGCGGCCGCTGATTTGCCCCATCCCCGTAATGCCTGGTTTGACGGTCAAAACTTTGCGTTGCCAGGGCTGGTACTTTTCCACCTCCTCGGGCAAGTGTGGGCGCGGCCCCACTAGGCTCATGCGTCCAAGCAGCACCAAGTAAAACTCCGGTAATTCGTCGAGCGAAAATTTGCGTAGGATTTTGCCGACGGGAGTTACGCGTGGATCGTTCTTGAGTTTGAACAGGGGAGTCCCTTGGCGTAAGTTGCCATAGGTGTTGATGAAAGCGGGATCGTGACGCAAGGTGTGGGCGTTTTTAATCATCGAACGGAACTTGAAGTAATGGAACGGGTGTCCGCCTTCGCCTACGCGCGTGACTTTTGAATGATCCGGCAGTCGGGAAAAGAGCACGCGGCCCGGTTGTTCCGCAAACAGAGCGATGACGATAATCAGTTGTAATGGGGAAGTGATAATAATCAGCAACAAGGAAACGATCACGTCGAAGATGCGTTTATAAATCGCTCCCCAGCCGTCGAGAGGGGTCTTTTTGATTTCGATCACAGGTACGCCAGCGTACATGTGTGTTTCTGTTTTAGCGGCCACGGTAGATAACAGATCGGCGGCGTATTTGAATAAGATTTGTTCCGTGTCGCAGAAGAACAGCAATGCTTCCACTTCTTGCTTCCCCGCGTTAACGTCGGCCAAAATAATTTCATCGAGTCGCTTCTTTTTTTTGAGGGCCAAAAGTTTTGTACGTGCGGTGGTGTTGAACGAGGCAAATTGGGCGCAGGCGCACAATCCTACCGAACGGTTAGCGTCAAAGGCCGCACGTAAGGTATCTGCTGTTTTGTTTTTTCCAATAATGGCCACGTGACGCACCCCAATGCCGGCGCGCAAAAGCGAACGCTGCAATCCGCGGATCAGCAAGCGCTCGGTTCCTACAAGCACAATCGACAAAGCCCAAGCCGCCAAAATAATAAATCGCGATTCAAACAAACCGCGGGTAAAGAAGAGAAAGCCGAGCACTAAGGCCACCCCGGCCGAGCAGGCCACCACCACGTGGATCAACTCATCCCACAACTTGCGTCGACGCGTCGAATACAATCCAAGCAAGGCAAACAACACAATCCACAAAAGTGAAGTGCCCAGGACAATCGGCGTGAAGTCCTGAATGGTCAGATCAAAAATGACCGGACGGATACTGGTCAAAATTGGCAAGAAGCGCGCGTAGTAAGCGGCGATGCCGGTGGCAATTAACGCCAAGGCATCGAGCGGCAAAAGAAGAAAGGTAAAAAACAGGTCAGAGCGTTTCATAAGATCTATCTTAGTTTAATGCTTTTGAACGCTTTTCGCAAACAAAAAGACATCCTGAGCGGATGTTCTTTTGTGCTTAGACGACTGATAAGCCGAATTCTGTTTATGATGACCATCTATCTAGGACGTACATTGCTGTACGCCTCAAGCGAGCTACCAAATTTGCTCTTGCACCGGAACGGGTTTGCCACGCCTGCATGTCGCCATGCAGGGAGGGATGTAGCGGCGTTCATGAATGAACATGTACTAACACCATCCCACTTTTCACCTTTCATTTCGCCGAAGCGAAACTAGTATTGTCTCTGTGGTACTTTCCCTAGGGTCGCCCCTGGTCGCCGTTAGCGACGTTCCTTGTCAGACCATCTTGCGATGGAGAGGGTGTTCGGACTTTCCTCTCGCCCGTGAGGGCAAGCGGTCATCTTGTCGTCTAAGCACGACAACGCTATCAAAAAAACAGCCAAATGTCAATGGCTGCTTTTCCGATAATGTTTTCTCCTGGTTATAAACTCACCCCGATCGTTTTGCGCACTTGGATCATTTTTTTCTCGGCGATGGCGCGGGCGCGGGAGGCGCCGGCTTCTAGAATTTCTTTGAGGGTATCGGGATGTTTTAAGAATCCATGAATCTTGGCTTGCAACGGTTCCAAATACAGTACCAACGCTTCGGCCAAATCCTTTTTGAAATCGCCGTAGCCTTTGCCTTCGTAGCGTTCCTTGATGGTGGCGTAGGTGTCGCCGGTGACGAGCGACATAATGGTGACCAAGTTGGCTACCGCCGGACGCGTGCGATTGTGTTCAATAGTGGTGCCGGAATCGGTAAGAGCGCTCATCATTTTCTTGCGGATGACTTCCGGCGGATCCATCAGCGAAATGTAGTTCTTTGGGGACTCCGCTGACTTGCTCATCTTCTTCGTCGGATCGTCGAGTCCCATAATCCGTGCCCCCACTTTGCGCATGATTGGCTCGGGAATGGTGAATACTTTGGCGCCGTAGCGTTTGTTGAAGCGGTCAGCAATGTCGCGCGCTAATTCCACGTGTTGTTTTTGATCTTCTCCCACGGGCACCAGGTTGGTGTCGTAGAGCAAAATATCCGCTGCCATGAGCACGGGGTAGGTGAACAAGCCGACGCTGATCCCTTCGGTTTGTTTTTTGGATTTATCTTTGTACTGCGTCATTCGTTCCAATTCACCCATGTGGGCGAAACATTCCAAAATCCAAGCCAGTTCGGTGTGCTCTCGCACCTGCGATTGTTGAAACAGAATCGTCTTGTTGGGATCAATCCCGGCGGCCAAGTAACAAGCCGTGGCGAACAAAATCGCTTCGTTTAACTTTTTCGGATCTTGTGGAACAGTAATGGCATGATAGTCCACCACAAACAAGAACGTCTCCGAATCCCTCTGCGCCTCAACCATCGGCAAAAGCGCCCCAAAAAGGTTGCCGATGTGGAGAATATTGGTCGGTTGAATCGCTGTTAAAGCCTTTTGCATACCCAGGCATCCTATCAAACTCTTGACTTTTTCTCAAAATATCGTTAGGTTAGAGTGTTGTCGTAAGCGAGAGGAGTCCCTCTTTTCGTTGAAAACACACGCCCACACGGCGAATCGTGTGACTCCACCCTTAGGCGGACCCCAAGACGAGCTGGTGCCCAAGACCAGCCACCCTTCGGGGATACCTAAGACGAGAGGCAAAATGGATAATCAGAACGGTGTTACCAAGGGTCAGCTCAGTCATATCATCGACCTCCGCCGTCGTGGGGTTCTCGTCGAAGGGGCGCTTGTCGCCTACTTCGACTACATCCTCGCTCGCAATCCTCGTCGTCCGTTCGACCTGGCCGATCTCCTCGCTGTCCTCAACGAGGCACCGACGGTCGTGATCCAGGAAGTGCTGGAGTTCCTCGTGGAGGGTGGAGAACAATCCTACGATACCATCCGGAGGATCCACGCCTGGATCCTCTTCCTCCGGGGTCTCGCCGGATACGAGCCGAATAGCGGCACCCGTTCGAGCACGCTTGTGGGTGGGCGTGCGTGGGGACTCGACAACGACGGCTACTTCTCGAACTACCTCGACATCACGACGCCGGATCTCGGAGTCGAAGACAAGTGGAAGGCCGCCATCCCCGCGTTCCCGGGCACGAGCATTGATTGCAACGGCACCTACAAGGACGCGTTGGTTGATCCGCGGATCTTCCAGGAGATGGGCCTGTTCCGCGCGGTTTCTCACATGTTCAACTGCCCGCAGTTGGCTGTGAGCGCCAAGGACGAAATCGCCGCTACCCGGCAGTTGGAGAAGGACGCGCCGGGGCCTTACTGGATCGGTTTCCATCCGTACATCAAGCACGAGGGGGACCATGATTCACTCGTCGTGCTGGACAAGGCCCATCCCAGTCGTGAGCGTCGGACGACCCTTCCCGAGACGGCCTGCGTGCTCCTGCAGTACCCGTTCCTCCTTCGCACGGGGATGTGGCTGTTGACCTCCACCCCCGTCCCTAACTTCCGGGGCTGTGTCGCCACCTTCGAGCGTCACAGGCGTACCGGTGCGATCCGGATGATCGCCGTCCGCGACTAGCCCCTGCCTCTCCGCCCCCTGGGTTCTCTTCTGAACCCGGGGGCGCGTCGTTTTTACATTATTGAGACAAATCAAAAACATCCGATTCGTCGAGACGAGTCGGATGTTTTTTGTTGTCGCTTACACCTCGATGACCACCGGTAAAATCATCGGACGGCGTTCGGTTTTTTTGAACAAGAAGGCACCGACTTCGTTGCGTAGATTGTTGCGCAAGTGATCGGGGTCGGATTCGTGTTTGTTGGGATCGCTTTGTACGCAAATCTCTTGAACTTTTTTACGCGTGGCGTTGACCATCTCTTCCTGGTCTTTCATGTGCACAAACCCGCGGCTAATAATCGACGGGTTACCGACCAGTTTGCCGGTTTTGTGATCCACTTGCACCACTACGATCACCATGCCGTCTTCGGCCAAAGCTTTGCGGTCGCGCAGCACCACTTCGGAAACGTCGCCCACGCCAAGGCCGTCGACGAACACGTAATCGCTCGGCACTTTTTGATCGGTCAGTTTACCCACGGCCTCGCCCGTTTTTTCTTTCCAGAATTCCATGATCTGTCCGTTGTCGGTCACAAAGACTTTTTCTTCTTTCCAACCCATGGAGTAAGCAATCGAGGCGTTCTCGCGCAACATGAAGTGGTTGCCTTCAATTGGCACGTAGTACTTGGGACGGAACAGTGAGAGCATCAACTTGATGTCTTCCTTCATGGCATGTCCTCCGGCGTGCACGTCCATCATTTTGTAGTTGATGACGCGTGTGCGCTTGCGGTAGAGCGTATCCATTAAGCGTTGCACCGAGGCTTCGTTGCCCGGCACCACCGAGCTCGAGAAGACCACGGTGTCTTCTTTATGGAGTTTGATAGAACGATGCTCGTCGTTGGCGATGCGGTTCAGGGCGGCGTATTTCTCGCCTTGAGCGCCCGTACAAAGAATCAGCACTTGTTTGTCTGGATACTTGTTGGCTTCGTCAATCGGTAAGATGTTTTTGGCCTGCACTTTAATATAGCCAAGTTCTTTGGCGATCTCCACGTTGGTTTTCATGGAATAGCCATCCAAAAAGACTTTGCGTCCATGCTTTTCTCCAAACTCCATCAACTGTTTCACACGGGAGAGGAGGGAAGCGAAGGTGCCGATAATGACACGACCCGGAGCCTTCTCAATCAAGCGTTCCAGTTCTTCTCCAATCACCGACTCAGACACCTGATGGCCAGGAATCATCGAGTTGGTGGAGTCGCCCATCAAACACAAGACGCCTTTGCTACCCACGTCGGCAATTTTGCCAAAGTCGGCCGGCGGCGTGCCAATCGGGTGAAAGTCGAATTTCCAGTCGCCGGTGTGGCAAATCACTCCCACCGGAGTTTCAATGACGATACCGGCGGAGTCCGGAATGTTGTGGTTAATGTGGAAGAAGTGCACTTTAAAAATACCCAACTGTAAGACGTCCGTAATTTTGATGGTTTTGACGTTCAGTTGTGTGGTTTCAAAGTCCTGCTGACGTTTCATGATGATCCCGGCGGCAATCGGCAGGGAATAGATGGTTGGGTTGCCGATTTTTGGGATGACGTGAGGAATGGCGCCGATGTGGTCGTAGTGGCCATGGGTAATAACCACGCCGCGGATATTTTTTTCCTTACCCTTCAAGTAGTTCATGTTGGGAATAATGTAGTCGATTCCCGGCATGTTCTCTTCTGGGAACTGCAAACCCATGTCGATCAAGATAATGTCGTTCTTGTATTCAATGAGGGTGCAGTTGCGTCCCACTTCTTCACAACCGCCAAGAACAATGACACGCACTTTGTCGTCCATTTTGCTTGGGAAGCTGGGTGTAGAGCTGGTCGCGACAGGGGTAGGTGCGGGACGGTTGGTCGGGTGTGATGCGGCAACATTCGGTGTGCTGACGCTGTGCATCGGCTTTTTGCCCATGGGGCGTCCGGTGTTTTGTGTCTGTGGTCGGTTGGAAGGTGTTTGCGGTCGTCGGACGAACGGACGGTTGTCCGGTCGTGCGGGGCGTCCTTTTTGTGGAGGACGGGTAGGTTTGGTTGGTTCAACCATAAAAATTGTTTTGGTGTACCTCACAAAATGGCGGCTTTTCGTTTCACGGGCACCCGTTGACTCGCTCGACGTATGTTTAGCATACGCCTCGCGAGTTCAACAGCCCGTTCAACGAAAATCCATCCATTTTTCGAGGTACACATGAGTAATGTGTCTTGATGTCGTGCAAAGACATCCTTGTTCAATTGTGAAAGATCGCGATCAGCTGGCGGACAATGCAAACGGCTCGAGTTATACTCAAACATTTTGCGCTGTACGTTCTTTGTGTCGCGCTTACAATTTCTCGCCGTTGTCCCGAAGGGACAAAAGCGAGCGGCCGACAGATGATAGCGAGGGCGACGGCAGGAGCCCGAACGAACATCTGTCGAGGATCGTGGTTTTTTAAAAATGGATGGGATGCGAAGTCTTGGAGGTGAAGAAATGGCGAGACGTAGGTACGGTCTACGTTGAGACATTTCTGATCCGAAAGACGAACAGGCCGCCGTTTTTAGAAAACCATGGTGCCGCGGGGGAGATTTGAACTCCCACGAGCTTGCGCCCACTACGCCCTGAACGTAGCGTGTCTACCATTTCACCACCGCGGCAAAGACTTCAAGGCTCAAAGAATACACGAAACCGGCCATTTTGTCAATCTTTTCCTTGGGTGACTAACGTAAAACATGTTTGGTTTTTATATACCAGCTTTCCACGTTAGCAAAGCGATCCGAGGGGGTGAGAATGGAGGGAAGATCCACTCCTTTGATTGATGAAGAGAGAGCATAGGCGTAGGTGGGTTGATAGAGGAAAGCCGCGGGTAAATCTTTGATGAGCATCTGCTGAAATTCTTGATACTTTTGCGCGCGCGTTTCCTGATTAGTGCTGGTGCGCGCTTCTTCCAACAAGGCATCGGCCTTTTTGTTTTGATACAGAGCGATGTTCAATCCTGGATAATCCACCTGGGAGGAGTGCCAGAACGCGTAAGGATCCGGGTCACTTCCCAATAGTTCTCCGGAAAGAAGAACATCATAGTCGCGATTTTTGAGGACATCTGCCGGGAGACGATCGGCATCCACCAGCCGGATTTCTGTACTGACTCCGGCGTTCATCCAGGCGGTTTTGATGAAATCCGCGACGGCAATAAATTCGGGGCTGTTAATTGTGGTGAGGGTTAAGCGAAGAGTTTCGCCCTCTTTCAATTTGGCGTTGTAGGCGCCGATGGTTGTTCTGGCGGCTTCAGCATCAAAGCCGGGTTCTTTGATTTGATCGGAATAGCCAAGCATGCCCTGAAGGATAGGGGCATCAATGGCGTGACCGTGTCCTTGAAGGGCTTCATTTACTAAAGCTTGACGGTCGATGGCTTGGGTTAATGCCGTGCGGACGGTGGCGTCTTTTAGCGCGGCAATTTTAGTGTCATTGAAGAATACTGCGGTGTACTGCGGGAGAGCGGGGAAGAGGATCTGTACGTCGCGGTCTTTGGTGAGTGTTTCAACTTCATCGGCCGGTACAAAACTAACCCCCTCCACGTTCTGTTTTTTTAGGGCTTCAATGGCGCTTTGTGTGTCGGTATAAAAGCGGAAGACAAGAGTAGAAATATGGGGCTTCTCGCCATAGTAATCATCATTACGCACCAACGTATAGCTGCGAATGTTGCCTAAGCGATCCTTGCTGAATTTGTCGAAACGGTACGGACCGGAACCGATCGGGCGCAAATTGATTTCAGCCAAGGTGGCATTTTTGGCCGGAATTAAATCCCAAGCTTGACCAGGCAGAATGCCTACCGTTAAGGCGGAGAGAAACGGCGAGAACGGTTCTTTGAGGGTGAATTGTACTGTGCGAGCGTCAACTTCACTAATGCTCACGTCTTTGAAACTTATGGAGAGCGGGCTTTTGTATTCCGGGTTTTGCAAAATGGAAAAGGTGGCAACCACATCGCCGACGGTGACGGGGTTCCCGTCATGCCAGGTGACGCCTTCGCGTAAGACAAACGTGTAGGTTTTTCCGTCGTCACTCACGTCGTAAGACTCCGCCAGATCTGGCACCAAGCCATCTTGCGGATCGTGTTTCATGAGACCGGAGAAGACAAGACGGGTTAAATCCGCGTCGACATCGTTGACGGAAGCGTACAGGGGATTGATGAACTGCGGTGTGCCAATCAGCGCTTCGGTGTATTGTCCGCCAACAGCGGCCACAACCGTTTGGTGCGTGAACACGTATTGCCCCCCTAAAAAGAGCGAACACGCCACCATCACCGTCAGAGCGGAAATGCTCACTTTTCTTTCACCGGCCGTTAGCGTGCGCGGTAGGTGCTGCCATTGTTTCCAGCTTGGCAACGTGCGTGTTTTTACCACGGACAAGACCATCTTTTTGGTGAGGTCTTGAACGCTTGGTTGTTTGCGTAGCTTTTTGAGACGATCAAAGATGGACATGGGGGTGGGTGAGAGTTAAGAAACCAGTTTGGAAGGTGGGTAAGGATGTTGGTTTTTAAAACCTAGAGACCTAACCTCTTAATCAAACCGTCGTCCTTACCCCCTAGACCTTACCTAGTAAATAACGTTGGCGATGGCTACGCCAAAAAAGAGGATCGCGACGATAATCGTCAGCTGAAAAATTTTCTTTTCGACTCCGCGTTTAGTGCGGTAGACGTTGCCGTCGCCGCCAAAGGTGGCGGAAAGGCCAGCCCCGCGTGCTTGAAGAAGAATGCAGGTGGTGAGCAAAATAGCTAGGACAACTTGAGCGATGGTGAGAATCGTTTGCAACATAGGTTGAGAGAAAAGGAGAGAAACCGTTACTTCTATAACGCCGATACAATAGCAAATCAACGTGTTTTGGTCAACCGTGCGGCGAGTTTTTTGGTGCCGACCCCGGAAACCTTCATGGTGGGTCGTTGCTTCTTTTCTCGACGTTTGGTGCGGCGTTCTTCTCGGATCTCTTCGGAGAGTTCCTTCATAGTTTATCTATCTTCTTCTCTCCATGTTATACTATTCGTAAATCTATGTCTCGCAGAACCGTTGTTTCCTTTGTTTTCGCGATCATCTTATTGGTGGGAGGATTATTTTCCTGGCAAGTCTTTTCGTACTATCAAAAAATTCAAAATGGCACGTTGGCTCCGGATGATATTCCAACCTTTGCGTTTGCAGACAAGGTGACGACGAGTCAGTTGGCCAAAGCTGCTTCTTCCGCCGCGCCCACCTCGGGTACGCTCGTTTCCGACGACGACCCGTCCATCGGTTCCGTGGATGCGCCGTTAACGATTGTTGAGTTCGCTGATTTTCAGTGTCCCTATTCGCAAGAGGTGAGTTATGTATTGCGCCGCATGGCGCAAGTGTATGGGGGTTCCGTGCGGGTGATTTTTCGCGACTATCCCTTGGTCGACATCCATCCGGAAGCTTTGCTGGCGGCGGAAGCGGGTGGGTGCGCGAACGAGCAAGGACAATTCTGGGCCTTTCACGACAAAGTCTTTGCTAGTCAAACGGATCTTTCTCGCGCTTCGCTCATTGACTACGCCGGGCAAGTGGGAATGAGTAAACAGAAATTTGAATCGTGTTTGAACAGCGGCAAGTATGGGGAAGAAGTGGCTAACGACATGGCTGATGGTGCCGCGGCCGGCGTTCTTGGCACCCCAACCTTCTTTTTCAACGGGCGCATGGTAGAAGGTTCGATTCCTGAATCGTTCTTCGTCAAAATTATTCAGGCCTTTATTAAAGGCGCTTAAGGTATGAAACGCGTTGCTTCTTTATTGATCCTCTTCATGCTCGCGGTCGGATTGTTTTCCTTTCCTGCGGGCGTGAAAGCAAGTTGTGTCTGTTACACCGATGGTGGTCAGCCGGTGGACTTGGTTAAGTCGACCGGGTTAGACACTGACGATGAGTGTAATCAAGCTTGTGTGGCAGAAAGTGACACGTATGTTTCTGGAAAGGCTGCCAGTGACGAAACACTGCAAGATCAAGCAACCTATCAAGCGACAACCCAGCTTGATCAACGCCTTGCCGATGGTACCTGTTCCTGTTTTTGCGGCACAGATGGCATTGGTGCGGCCGCGGAAGATGGAACGTATCAAACGGCGGGGGAGTGCAAAGCTGTTTGTGATCAGAAGAACTATGAGTTTTCCATCTGTGCCTCTTCATCTGTCCAGCTTCCGTTGGCTAACGGCTTGTGTTGGTCACAAGAGGATTGCAGCGCTTCGGGGGGCGAATGGGGCGATCAACCGGCCGAATGCGCTTCGGGAGATCATTATTGCTACCCACCGAGCCAGGCAGTGGAACTTTCCGTGCATATTGGAGAGACAACGCAGGTGTTTAATATCGGCAGTTATATTAACGTCATCTACACCTATGGACTCGGCGCGGCGTCGATCATCGCGGTAGTGATGATTATGATTGGTGGAGCCCAATACATTATTGGTTCGCGTGGGGGCGGGGGGTCGGAAGAAGTTTCTAAAGCCAAAGATCGTATTCGTAACGCCGCAGTCGGACTTGTTCTTTTGCTTGTTATTTACGCAATTTTGTATACGGTTAATCCCGCGCTGACAGTCTTTAAAACGATTGAGTTGCCAAAGATTAAACCGTCGTTGTTTGTGGAGGGGAGCTGCGAGGATTATGCCGACAAGGGTTACACCATTTCGCCTTCGGAAAAGAAAGAGGAGTGTGGGTATGAAGGGATTGTGGTCTCTGATCCAAACGGGATTGATATTTCGCAGACCTGTATTTATGAAACGTGCGACGCGGGCGAGAAGTGCGGAAGAAAGGGGACCGAGTATGAATGTCAAAAGTGTGCCGACCTTGATGCGGACGCCGTCAAAGAAGGATTCAAAGTCAGTGATGCAAACTGTAGTTTATTTACCCCAGAGGCTGATTCCAATAAACCCGATCAACATGATTTGTGCATGGTGGTGCAAGATCAAGCGACGTTCGGGATCGACCAAGATATTTGTGCATTGGTCTCGGTGGACTGCAATGCGATTGATACGTGTTGGGGTTACGGGAACGCGAAAGTGAATAATGCTGTTGAGCTGTCGGGTTTGGAAGGATATGATCGCGCGCTCTACAATGTTTGTGTCGACAACCCCTGCGCTGCGAAAGTTGGATCCTGTACGCCGATCGATGCGGAGGAGTACGGGGGAACATTTGGCTTGACCATGACTCCCAATTATCTTGAAAACTATTTTGCGTCAGCGACTACGGAAACCATTCCAAAACAATATGTCATTACCGAAAGCGGGCTCAAATACTATTTGAGTGGCATCGCCGGTAGTTCGACTGTTTCCGTCGGGGCTTCAGATATCGCTTGTGCGCCTTCGTCATTGATTAAGTAGTCGCGACGCTATCGGGATTGTGGGGAAGGGCTTGCCAGGTAGCGGAATAACTGATACGATGCTGGGCGCTTTTGAATTCATGCTATGCCCCGCAAGACAACTGCCGCCAAAGCGCCATCGGCTCTCGCCAAAAACGTTCTTCGTATTCGTGGCGCCCGGGTGCACAATTTAAAAAATATTTCTCTCGACATTCCTAAAGACGCCTTTGTTGTGATCACAGGGTTATCTGGATCCGGCAAGTCGTCTTTAGCGTTTGATACGATCCATGCCGAAGGCCAGCGTCGGTTTGTGGGATCGCTTTCCAGCTACGCGGCGCAGTTTTTGGATTTGCAGGACAAGCCAGACGTGGATTCCATTGAAGGGTTGTCACCGACGATTGCCATTGATCAAAAATCGGCCTCGCATAATCCGCGTTCTACGGTGGGAACCATGACCGAGATTTACGATATTTTGCGTGTGTTGTTCGCGCGTGCGGGCGTGCCCCATTGCCCGAAGTGCGGCAGCAAAGTAGCCGAACAAACAACGGAACAAATCGCCACGCGGCTCATGGAAATGATTCCCTCCGGCGGAGTTCAGTTATTCGCTCCGATCATTCAAGAACAAAAGGGGGAGCACAAGCATGCCTTGCTCTCTGCCGAAGACGCTGGGTACAAGCAGGTACGTTACGACGGTCTTACCATGGACGTGGGTGAAGCCATTGCCATGCGCAAAGACAAAACCCGTCCGCATTCAATCGACGCGTTGATCGCCGAGTTTCCTCAGGGCACGAAAACCGACAAATTATATTTGGTTGACCGCATTAAAAAAGCGTTGGACTTGGGGAATGGGTTGTTGTTGGTGATTAACGAAGATTCCGGAGATGAGTTGTTGCTCTCCCAAAGTTTTAGTTGTCCCACCTGCCGTATTAATTTGCCTAAACCAGATCCGCGGTTGTTTAGTTTTAACTCGCCTGCGGGAGCGTGTCCGGAGTGTACTGGACTCGGGATGAAGTTGGTGCTGGAACCGGAGTTGGTTATTCCCAATCCGCGCCTGACCTTTGCCGAAGGAGCGGTGAAACCGTGGACCCGTATTGCGGGTAACCAATCCAGCTATTTGAAATTGTTAGAGGCGGTTGGTAAGCGTCATAAAATCTCCATGCATACTCCGGTAGAAAGTTTGGCCGAAGAAAAGATGGACAAGATCTTGTACGGCACCGGTGAAGAAACGTATACCATTGATGGAGCAGAGTTGGTGTTTAAAGGAATTTTGAGCCAGCTCGAAGACAAATATCGCGAAACCGATTCCGACTACGTACGCAAAGAGTTGGAGACGTATATGCGCACGTTGGTTTGTCCCACATGTGCTGGACAGCGTCTGCGACCGGAAATGCTTTCGGTGACGATCGCGGGGAAGTCGATCGCCGACGTGGTGGGTACGCCGATTGAAGATGTCAGCGCTTTTTTCTCCGCGCTCGTGAAAGATAAAGAGTTGAACGCCGAGCAGTTAATGATTATCGAACGCGTGCGTAAAGAAGCCTTGATTCGTTTGGGATACTTAATCGACGTCGGGCTTGGCTATTTGACGCTCGACCGCGCGGCGATGACCTTGTCGGGCGGGGAAGCGCAGCGAGTGCGATTAGCTACCCAGCTTGGCAGTCAGTTATCTGGCGTCATGTATATTTTGGACGAGCCATCGATCGGATTGCATCCACGCGATAACGATAAGTTGATTGGCACGATCAAACATTTACGTGATTTGGGAAATTCGGCACTTGTGGTGGAACATGACAAAACCATGATGTTGGAGGCGGATTACGTGATTGATATTGGTCCAGGTGCCGGCGTCTTCGGCGGCGAATTAGTGGCCCAAGGTACACCCGCAGAGATTATCAAAAACAAAGCGTCATTGACCGGGCAATACTTGAGTGACAAAAAAACCATTCCCTTGCCAAAGCACTATCGCAAAATTGGGAGTAAAAAGTTGACGATCATGGGGGCCAAGGCGTTCAACTTGAAAAATATCGACGTGGAAATTCCGCTCGGGGTGTTGGTATGTGTGACGGGTGTTTCCGGTTCAGGAAAGTCGAGTTTGGTATTGGATATTCTTGGCAAGGCCTTAATGAAACACTTTTATCGCGCCAAGGCGTATCCGGGAGATCACAAAACCATTAAAGGCATTGAAGCCATCGACAAAGTGGTGGCTATTGATCAATCGCCTATTGGACGCACCCCGCGTTCAAACCCGGCTACCTACACGGGTGTCTTCACGGCTATTCGTGATTTGTATACTGAAACCGCTGAAGCCAAGATGCGCGGCTTCGACGCGGGAAAGTTTAGTTTCAATGTGAAAGGTGGTGGACGTTGCGAGGCTTGTGCTGGGGAAGGACAGCGCCGTATTGAGATGCAGTTTTTGCCAGACGTCTACGTGGATTGTTCCGAATGTCATGGCAAACGCTACAACCAGGAAGCCTTAGAAGTGCATTGGAAAGATAAAAATATTGCCGACGTGTTAGAGATGACGATTGAAGAAGCGCGGAGATTCTTTTCCGATCAGCCGCTGATTGCCGAGAAGCTGAACGTGCTCTTCGATGTTGGATTGGGCTATTTGCGTTTGGGGCAATCTGCTACGACCCTTTCTGGCGGAGAGGCGCAGCGCGTCAAATTGGCCGCCGAACTTTCGCGCCGAGCGACAGGTAAGACCCTCTACATTTTAGATGAGCCAACCACAGGTTTGCACTTTGAAGATATTAATCGTTTGCTTGGAGTGTTGCAGGCGCTGGTAGATAAAGGCAACACCGTGCTGATCATTGAACACAACTTAGACGTGATTAAGGGCGCGGACTGGGTGATCGATATGGGTCCAAGTGGGGGAGCCAAAGGCGGCGTGGTTGTGGCCGAAGGTACGCCAAAAGATATTGTCAAAAACAAGAAGTCCGTCACGGGGCCGTATTTGAAGGAGGTGTTGTGATTCCCTCCGCGTCCGGGGTAAACGTTGTCCTCGAGCATCAGGCCGGAAAGAGCAACCCAACGGTTCGAGCTCAAAACAGCAAAAATCAACAGGTTTTGTCTTTGTTTTGTGCTCTAATGTGATCTTCGGTCCGTCGCTCAAACCGTTGGCCGGCAGTGATGCTCTTCGGAGCAACGTCTGCCCCGTCCGCTGCGTGAGCCAGCTGCATAGCGTAAGTTAGCCAAAAAGTAAGGGGAGGCTCTTGACAAAACCGCCCTTTTTTGTTATGGTTCGACGTCCGAGATTTATAAAAAACCTTTAATTCCCTTACTCTCATTTATGTTGAAGCGCCACATGCTCATCTTGGCGTCTCTGGCTATTGTTGCGGCTCCGTTTATGCCGCTCGTGGCCGCAGGAAACGCCGAAACGTGGTCCGAGCTCCCGACGTCTTTGACGTGGGAGTACAGCGATTACCAAGTGGACAAACTGAGTTCCACTTCTAATACCCTCATGAAGTTCGGCGACGTGCTCGTGCGCGTTGATCGTGCTGCCTCTTGTAATGGTTCGTGTGATTTGCGTGATCTCTATTTGTTGAAAAATGGTGGAGCCGTGAAAGTCGCCAATGTTCCAACGTTTGCGTTGGACGAACAAAAGGTCATCAAAAATGGCGGCCGTTTGGTCTACGCCGAATTTAGCAACAATGACAACTCCCGCGTCAACGTGGTGGAGGTTGATTTGACCACGGGCGTGAAGTCGTATTTGTTGAAAAATGTTTTCGTTAACAACGCTGATCGGGTGAACGTGATTGTGGACGGCGACATGATTTACGCGGAAGTCACTTTCGATCACTCCTTGGCTAACGACATGTTCCCCCAGTCGGCTGTGTACGTCTACAATCCGCGCTACGAAACGTTCGAGCCGATGTACCATCAGTACGCCTTGCAATGGGAGGAGTTGATGGATGTGCAAGATGGCCATGCCATTGTGAAAATGACCTTCCCAAGTGGGGAAGAGCAGCTGTGGGTCTACGATTACAAAGAATTTGGTGATGAATCTGCCACGGCTATTCCAGGAACCTGGACGGTCGACGTGGAAGACATGGTCGCCGCCCATTATCTGGACGACGGTTCGATTGAGTTCTTTCGTCAGTTTGCCCGCAACACTACTTCTGCGGATTTGACCGAAACAACCACCCACGCGGATTATCTCAGCTGGTATCGCCCGTATAACACCGACGACTTGCGTAACATCGTGCAGGTTTCCGGTTCGGTGATGGCCTTTGTTAATCCAGACAACGAGTTGTACCTCAGCAACAATGGAACCATTATTGACCTTGGATTCATTGGCGCTGCCGGTACCTTCCGTTTAACAGATGAAAACATCTTCTGGGGTGACGGCGAAACCGGAGCGGTCACCACCTTGAACGGTGTGACCATTGCCAAGCTCGACTTTACCCCGACGGATATGTTGGATGAAGTCGTTGTTGGTACGAACGTGACCGGTGAAGTCATCTACAAGAACTTGTCTTCTGGCAAACAAGCTACGATTGGATTCGGTGGTGCACCACTCATTTCCGACGCGCGTCATGCGTACTGGAAAGGGGAAGATGCCAAGTTGTATCAAGCCACGATCTATCTTTCCACCACCATGGATACCTCTGATCGTGCGGTGGTCAAAACTGCTGGTTCCAACAAGCTCTACGCCTTGGTTGGCGACACAGTTGCCTACATTCCTAACACCTCTGTGTACCAAAGCTGGTTTGCGCAAACCTACACCCCGATCGTGACGATCTCACAAGAAGAATTAGCTTCCTATGAAGACGTAGGTGATTTGACCTTGAAGCCGGGAACGTTGTTGTCCATCGATGGCAGCTCCCGCATTTACGTGGTTGGCACCGACGGCACCTTGCATTGGATTGTGACGAGTGATGTGGCCGTCAGCCTGCTCGGCATTAACTGGAATGCCCACATTGTCGACGCCACTTCTGCCGAGGTCATCAACTTCGGCTACGGGTTGCCGATCGAATCCGCTAACGACATGGCCAAGTCGGTCATGATCGATGCGGAGTAACACAGTAAAAAGGAAAACAAAACGCTCCGGGAAAAACCGGAGCGTTTTCGTTTTTGGTGTCAATTTACTTTTTCATCCACACTTCCTTCAACTTGCGGCGGAAGCCTTTCATGAAGGACAAGTTGCCACGGCGGGTTTTGGCGACTTTGACCACTTCGATCTTGGCAATGTTGGGGGAAGAGAGCGGGAAGATCTTTTCTACACCGGTGGTTCCAGACATTTTGCGAATCGTCATGGTGCGGGAGTCTTGGGCGCCGCGGACGTTCAAGACAATGCCCTCGAACACCTGAATGCGCTCACGCTTTTCGCCTTTAGGAGAGACGTCGATGATCTTCTCGTGCAAGCGAATGGTCATGCCGGATTTGATGTCTTTGTGAGGGATCACTTTGACTTCCGCTTCGGCCGGTGCAGCTTCCTCAGCTGGGGTCTCCACAACGGGAGCTTCTTCGGCTACGGGAACTTCTTCGACAACCGGGGCCTCCACCGCGGCCTCGACCGGAGTCTCGGCAACCGCTTCCACCGGAGTTTCTACGGTTTCCGGAGCCTTTTCCTCTGTCGTTTCTTCGTTTTTGACTTCGTCGTTCATACCTTTAACTTATCTTTCAAGTGAGGGGATAGTAGCGGAAAGCCCCTATTTCGTCAACTCTTGGCCATTTTTTCCAACGCCCCTGGGTATTTTGCCTCAAAGAGCTCTAAGATTTTGGCGCAAGACTCATCGGCAGTCATGTTTGTTGTATCAATGACAGCGTCGTAGTTTTTCGGGTCTAAAAAGTCCACTCCGTAGTATTTTTGATAGCGACGCTGATCCGAAGCGGTGCGATCCATCAAACTTTGCTTGGCTTCCTCGAGCGAGGTGTAATCGGGCTCGTCGGCGCGGTCTTCTTTGGGGGAGTTCATGACGCGTCGCGCGGCTTCGTTAGGATCGCAGTCCAAAAAGACTTTGAACGATTGGGGGATGAAATACCAAGACATGCGACCCTCCATAATCAGCGACTCACCGCGCTCGCCCAATGATTTTTGATAGTCGTCGACTTCTTTATCTGTGAAGGCTTCTTTTTCTCCTAGGGCGTTTAGTTCGTGAATAGTCATTCCGCGTTCAAGCGCCATTTTGCCGCGTAAGGCGCCAACCGAGTACCAAGGAATGCCGAGGCGTTCGGAGAGCATACGTGCTTTTGTTGTTTTTCCTGAACCGGGAAGTCCGGCGATGCTGATGATCATATTAGACGCGAGCAAGGGTTGGTAAAATTTCTTGGAGTTCTTGCGGGAGGGGGGACTCGAAGGTTTTGACTTCACCACTTGGTAGAGTGAGTGTCAATTTGGTGGCGTGCAAGAAGACACGGCCGAGGACTTTGGATTTGATACCACGAATTTTGTATAACGGATCGCCGACGAGTGGATGCCCAAGAGCGTGAAAGTGGACGCGAATTTGATGCGTGCGTCCGGTTTCGATTTTGACGCTCACCAAATCATAATTGCGCCAGCGGTCGAGCACGGCGTAGTGGGTCACCGCGTCGCGCCCTTCTTGATTTTCTGGTCGCGCCACCATTCGCGCCTTTTCTCGCGAGCGAGCGATTTTCAAACGAATGGTATCTTCGTCTTTGCTCAAGTTGCCGTGCACGAGGGCGATGTACTCCTTCTTCATGGTTCGCTCTTGGAATTGTGTTTTCAAAAAATCAAACGCTGCTTGGTTGCGTGCCACCACCATGAGACCGGAAACGTCTTTGTCCAAGCGATGAATAATCCCCGGACGTTCCGGTTTCTCACCAACGCCAACGAGTTCAGGAAAATCTTTGACTAACAAATCCGCCAACGTGGTTTCCTCTTCTTTTCCTTGCACTTTGTGTACCAAAAGCCCGGCTGGTTTTTCAATCACCAGCACATCTGGGTCTTTATAGACAACTTTATAGCTTTCGGTTGGGTAGGTCATAGATGGCTTGAGTCTATGCGAAATTCGTGAGAAGATCAACCGTGCCGTATGGAACCCCCTAAAATGGATGAGATGCAGGCGCGGCTCGAGGGTCGATGCGAGACGTACAGAAATGTACGTTGAGCAAGACCCGATGACCCAAGCCTGCAGATCGCCATTTTAGGAGGTTCCAACTTAGGCCTGTAGCTCAGTTGGTTAGAGCGCCGAGCTTATACCTCGGTGGTCGATGGTTCAAGTCCATCCAGGCCTACCAAATCATTCTTGTCTATTATGCCTTTCATTCTTTTAGCCGTGGTGATGGCTGTTGCTGCCGTGTTTGTGTTTATGCTGGCGGCGATGGAACATTCGCGCGAGATGGTTTTTGGGGGGATTGCGTTGATTTTGGCTGGCGCAGGGTTGTTGACCCTTTTCCTCGTTTTCCATCGCAGCTAACACTATCGGCTGTTTGTGCGAGCGGATGTGTGATACCATAGTGGCGCTATGCCATCACTTCTTGTTTTACTTGCCGTTGTTTGGTCGATTCTGTATTGGCTTTTGGGGGGAGTGCTTTTCTCGATTATCGCCTTGTTAAAAGTTGGTCGGATTCGTCGCGCCCGTTTCGGGTGCTTATTTAGTTCTGCGTCCGTTGGTGCGGGCGTGCTTGCCGCTTGGGCGGGCTTGCGTTTGGCTGCGCCAGCGATCGCACAGTGCCCGTTGTCGGAACCGGATCGCTGGAGCCGCTGGGTGGAACAATTCGCTTGTGGAATTATTGGGATCGTGGGGAGTTTTTTTGGAGGATTTTTGTTACTGATGTTGATCGGGTTTGTGTTGCTTCTGCTTTCCAAGTCAACATCGAAGAGCTGGATTGAAAATGGCCATAGTAAAGAGGAGAACCATCCTGGCCATCCGCATCATCATGCCTAAAACAAAAAACCCGCAGGCGCATGCCTCGGGTTCTTTGGTGGGCGGCAGAGGAGTTGAACCTCTGACCTTCACAATGTCAATGTGACGCTCTAACCAACTGAGCTAGCCGCCCTCGGAGATTCTCTCAAAATTTGCGAGCTGTTGGCTTGCGGGGCCCCGCCACTTTGTCGACGTACATTTTGGGTACGTCTCCAAAGCTGGCTTCCCCGCGCACCAACATCTCATCAAATTTTGAGAGAATCTCGTGTGCGCGTCGGATCTGAAGTGCTGAGAATATACATAATCGATCCTGTTTTGTAAATATTGCCGGTATGAAACGTTTAGTGAAAAACACAAAAACGTTAGCGAAAACGCCGTTGCGGGCGGATGCGCTGAGGATTTTGGAGGCGGGTTTGGCAGCTGTTGATACGCAAACGGCATTGGAAGCGCAGTTACGGCGCGAAGGGGAAACACTTTGGGTGGGGAAGAAGAAGTATCATCTTGATCGCTACAAGCGGGTGTTTGTGGTGGCGATTGGTAAGGCGGCATTCGTGGGAGCAAAGACCCTTGAGAGGGTGTTGGGAAATCGTATAACCGACGGAGTCGTACTCGATGTGCGGGCGGGCAAATTGAAACGTATGACTTCGCGCGCGGGCTCGCATCCGTTTCCGAGTTTGCCAAACATGAAAGCGACGGGAGAGATCGTGGCGCTTTTGCGGGAAGCGGGGGAAGAGGATTTGGTGATTGCAAGCGTTTCTGGTGGAGGATCGGCATTGTTGTGCTGGCCGAGTGAACTCACCTGTTCTGATTTGGCGTTGATCACGAAAACGTTAATGGCTCGCGGGGCATCGATTCAAGAGATCAATACGTTGCGCAAGCACACTTCGGATATATTAGGTGGACAGCTCGTGGCACTGGCGGCGCCTGCGGAAGTCGTAGGATTAATTTTTTCCGACGTTCCAGGAGATGATCTTTCAATGATTGCCTCCGGCCCGACCGTATATGACAAGACAACGGCGACGCAGGCAAAAGAAGTACTTAATCGGTATGATTTACTGCGTGTCTGTCGCTTGCCCTCTTGTGAATTGAAGGAGACGCCAAAAGACAAACGCCTGTTTCGTCGCGTGTATAATCACCTGATTGTTTCCAATCAACAAGCACTTATGGCGATGCGGCAAGAAGCACAACGTCTTGGATATCGCGCGCGGGTGCTTTCCTCTGTTCTTTATGGCGAAGCGCGAGATGTTGGCGCGCGTTTGGCGTCTACGCCAAAGGCGGGTGAGGTTGTACTGGCGGCGGGGGAGACAACCGTGACGGTAGTGGGCAAAGGGAAAGGTGGACGCAATCAGGAGGTGGCTCTTGGAGCGCTGGAAGCCGTGGACGAGGCGACGCTTGTCCTTTCTTGCGCTTCAGACGGTATCGACAATACGCCCGCGGCCGGTGCAATCGCCGACGATGTCGCGAAGCGTGAAGCTAAGCGTAAAGGACTTTCGGCGAAGCGGGCGCTCGCGAGCAACGACGCCTTCCCGTTTTTCGCCAAAGCGCACGCGCACATTCTCACGGGTCCAACCGACCGCAATATCTCTGACATCATGATCGCCATGCGATCACGTTAATTCATTCAGTCGACTTTATGGTTTGCAATTTGCGCCGATTCGATCGACTTGTCCGTTTTATTCTTGCCGCGATGGCCTTTGCGGGCGCCGCTTTTTTATTTGAGGGGGTGGTTGCGCGCGTCGTCTTTGCGATAGTTGGATTGTGGTGTTTGTATGAAGCGGTGTTTGCTACTTGTCCTGCTTTGGCGAAACTTGGCGCCACGGATGCCAAAAAGCCGGTATCGGATCAAACGCTGTTTTCTGTTGCCTTGATCACGATGCAAGGGGTGCTAGCTTATGAATGGTGGAACGCTGGTTTGGGAAAGCTTATGAGCGGGACGTTTCCCATGGATCTTGCGGATACGCTTACCAAGTTTGCTGCCGGAAATCCGCACGCTTGGTTCAAAACATTTTTGCTCGGAACCATGATGGATAAATCGCTTATCCTTGGGTACCTAATTGAGTGGAGTGAAGTGACCATTGCCGTTGCGCTTGTTGTTTCCATCGCAACGACGCTCTTTAGTCGTTCGCATGCGTTCACAAATGCAATCCGCATGGTGGTCGCTGTTGCTCTTCTTGGCGCTATGGCGTTAAACGCGAGCTTCTTTTTCGCGGCTGGTTGGATGAGCGCGTCGACACATGGAGTCAATATGATCATGTTTTGGACGGAAGCGGCGTTATTCTACGTGGTTTGTTCTCAAGTCATTGATCGAAGACATCACTAGTCTATGAATAAGCTTTCTTTGAAAGGGGCCGGATGGGCAGCGTGTATTGGGTGGGAGCTGTTGAATGTGATGATGCTCGTCCACGTCTTTTTGCTTGGCGACTCCGAGCAGGGGAGATGGCAAACGTTGTGGCTGCAAGGATTGTATCCGGGCTATCACACATTGAATGCTGCCGGGATCGCCGTGGCGATGATTGAAGGGTTCCTGTGGCCATGGTTTTTCGCTTGGGTGTTTGTCACGATTTATAATCGTTTTGTTCGCTAGGTGGCTTTCTCTCCGCGTCCGGGGCAGACGTTGTCCTTGAGCAGAAGGCCTAAAGAAACAACCCAACGGTTCGAGCTCAGAACAACACAGACCTACAAGGCCTGTGTTGTTTAATCGTCTGTGCGGTTTTCTGTCCGTCGCTCGAACCGTTGGTCGGCTGTTTTGCTCTGCGGAGCATCGTCTGCCCCGTCCGCTGGAAAGCCAGTAACTACATACGCGTCCGCAAAAACGTCAGAGCTTCCTCTTTGGTGGTGATGAGACCGGCAAATTGAGCATCACGGACTTTTGTTTTGGCTTCTCGGAAGGTTGGTCCTGGTTTGAGACCGAGAGCAATCAGATCGTCGCCACTGACAAGTTCGGGCACAGTGTCTCCGAATGTTTCACGAATTTCTTCTAGCCGCTCGCGAACAGCGGTAATCTTTTGTTGTGGTGTACCACCGGTGAGTAACATGAGCGCGAGGAGGTCATCGCTTTTGTTACCCATAAACAGTCGTTCAAACAATGATCCGGGCATGGCCATAGGATTTTCCACAATGTCCAATGCGTGAGCCGAGCGTGTGAGCCAAAGAACCTCTTCCAAATCGATGTGATAGCGTCCGTCTTTGGGAAATTGATAAAAACGATAGGTATCGGCAAGCGTGCGGGCCTCGATCGGATCGGCTGTAGAAAGAAGGAGAGCTGTTAGTAGACGCGGGGAGAGCCCGCTTGCTTCGCTTACGAGCTGTTCAGCACGAGCAAGGTTGAACGTGGGGAAGAGCATCGTCCCCAACCCGGACATTTGATACTTCACCAAGGTACAGACCGGGTCGTGAAAAAACGATTTCAAAAACTCTCGTCCGATGGCTTCGCGAGGTACCACCCAAACATTATCGCTCGTGCGATCGTTGATGTGTGTGGCCAGTTTTTGCATCGCTTTCCATGTGGCTTCTTCTAGGTGGAAAGATAAGGTACAGGAAAAACGTAAACCTCGGAGAATTCTTGTCAGATCCTCTTGGAGACGTTCTTCCGGATCTCCAACGGCTCGTAAAATTTGTGCTTGCAAATCACGTTGGCCGCCGTAGGGATCCACCAACGCTCCACTGCGCACATTCACTGCCATGGCGTTAACCGTAAAATCGCGTCGACCAAGGTCTATCTCCATTGGTAAGTCCAGGCGCGCTTCGACGTTAAAATCTTTGTAGCCCCCTTGAGAACGGGGGAGTGAGGACTCCGTTCGGGGAAGAGCGATATCAATCGATTCTGTTTGTTGAACCGATCCTTTGGCTACACCCGTGTAGACAAACTTGTAAACACCAAAGTCTCGTCCAACAAAGTCCAGTGTCCCGTGTGCCTGAAACCACCGCTCAATCTGTTCTTTATCGAGTCCGCGAACAACAAAATCAAAATCTTTGGTCGGGCGCTTTAACAAAAGATCCCGCACCGCGCCACCAACTAAAAACAACTCGGCGCCAGGATAGTCGTGCAAAAACGTTTGCACCCACCCCAGTTCCGCTTGTTCACGCATTACTTTCCCCACCAAGTCCTCCATATACGAAAAGTAGTATAGCCTGCCGCGCGTTTTTTTTCTATGGATAGCACCATTGTGGATAAACGTTTGCTCATGATCGTGGTATACTTGTGCTACAAAAACGTCTTGTCACTTTTTGTCGTGGGTCACGACGGCAAACTGTCTGATTTGCGTTAGCGCTTGGTGGAACCGTTATTTAAAAATTTTAAGCGGAGCAGCGTCCGCACATAATCAAACGTATGAGTCATCTTAAAGCGATCTTGTTTCGCCGAGATCGCCTTTGGATCGCAGCACTTTTTGGTGCTGTAGGTCTAACGGCAATTGCTGCTTACTCCTTTTATTTTAATCAACAACCATTGGCCAAAGCGTGGTCAACGTCTGACACGCAGTACGCCAATAACGCTGTTTCTTCAGACACAGTGGCGATTTCGGAAACAGGCATTTTGGTTCTCGATGTTACCTTGCCTGATCCAACCGTTGATACGTTAGTCCATAACGGAACAGGATTTGCGGTCACGGCAGAAAATACGCTAACAAACTTTAATGGAACGAGTGATCAATTTTCCGACAACGATCATGACAACGCCCAAGATTACGCGGACGGCGCATTGATTGTTAGTTCTGCTGACACGTCGATTTCGGCAGGGGAGATCGTCACGTCTGGAACGGCCGATTTGACCGCCTTCAATTCTGTGGAAGGGGTTGGAACAGATCTGTTTGCCGATACCGAGACCGATAACAACACGATTGATGCCAACGAAGACATCTACCGAATCATTCATAATGGTTCGGACACATTCGTTGATGGAAACTTATTGAGAGAATTTGTTTCCAATATTCAATTCTACGACGACAACACGGTTGGAGACGATAATGTTTACAGTGATACGGAAGCTATCATTACAGATATTGATGCAGATAACTCGCCGACGGCTGGAGATTCTGTCATTACATCGGGTAAGGCCGGGGTAGAAGCGATTGCTTTGTCCGATAACTTGATTTTGGATGACACGAACTCCGATGGTAACTATGACGCTGGAGAAGCGATTTGGGTAGATACGACTGCCAGTGTCGGAACTTTTAATGCAGGTTCAGACTACGTGATTGTTGGCTCTGGAGCGGCAACGTGTGGGGGGCTTTGTACGCCCATTGCTAGTTTGACCAATGAGAGTGGGTTGGCGTTTCTTGACGATGACAATAGTGGTACCTATACCTCAACACGTAATACAAGCGGGGAAGTAATCGTTTGGTTTGGAAACGGAACGAACCCATCAGATGATGATTCACTCACGGCACCGGTTGCCTTTTTCGATCCAGCCCAATTGGCTGACGACGATATAAACGGCACTTGGATTGAGGACATGAATACATTCCCTGCAACGGATTTCTATTTAAGAACGGTTGCGGAAGGTGGCGGGGCTTATGCGGATGGAGATGACATTGTAGCCTTAGTTCACAACGGGTCATCTGTGTCAGCTGGTACAAATGAAGTTCGTCAGTTTACCGTGAACCACAAATTTTCAGATGCGAATAATGATAGTACATATACGGACGGTGAATTGGTGGCGTTAAGTTCTGATGGGGATCTTGCAGCCGGTGAGGTTGTCGTTGCTGGTACGGTTGATGTGACTCTTTTTGATTCAACGGTAACCCCGTTCTACAAGTTCCATGACGGCTCGACAAACGGTTCTTACACAGAAGGCGAGGACATTGTGACGGATGATGACAACAGCACCTACTACAACGCAGATAAAATGACTGCCATTCGCGTAAACAACGCCGGTACGGGTGATGATGCTGATTTGGCTGGCATGAAGTTGTATCAAGAAGATGGAACGACCGCTGGGTTCCAATCCGGTCAAGACACGTTGGTGATGACAGACGCTGATGGAACCTACTTTAACTCCTCAGAATCTGTTACCACTGATCCATACTCCGACAACGTTGGATTAATTGATCAACGTTTCTACGTGACGATTGACATGGGAGCTTCGCCGACAAACGCGCAGACGATTATCGCTACACTTGATTCTACGACTGGCGATGGCAACTGTAGTACCGATGCCGAAGCGGCCTGTGCTATTCAGTTGAGTTCCACCACGATCGGTACCGCAAATGCTGGTGGTGACGGTCCGGAAGGCGCTACGACTATTACCAGTGCAGGGACGATTACCTTCGATAGCGTCCTCCCGACGATTACCAATATCTATACACTCGATGGGTACGATACGTCTTCCTCAAGCACCACATGCACGGACTCAGGAAACATAGATGCAGGTTTGGTTGATGGAGTCCTCGACGCTGTGTGTATCGACTTTAGCGAAAACGTGAAAGACAGCTCAATCACTCTCGGGAACTTTGCCGTTTCGGGCGCAACGCTTTCTAGCTTCGATACAGGTGGTGGTGTAAACGACGATATGGTGGTGTTCCTTTTCACGGGCGGTTCGTATGCCACGGACGCGACACCAAACGTGGCTTATACGGCAGGTACGTTGCAGGATAACGCGGCTGGAAATTTAATGGCTACCGATGGTACGACAGCTCCATTAGACCAAGCTCCTCCGGTTATTGTTTCTACCGACCCTGCAGATGGGGCAACCAATATAAGTAAGACATCGAACATCATCGTTGTTTTCTCCGAGCCAATGACAACAGCGACGACTGATTTGGCCATGAGTTTCTCTCCAGATCCAACTGGCGCGGAGGCGACGACTTGGTCTAACTCTGACAAAACCGTCACCATTAACCCAAGTTCCAGCTTGGAAAATGATCAGGCCTACATTGTAACCTTTGCGGCTACGGCCCCATCGGCGGCTGTGGGTGACCCGGACTTAAGTGCCACCAGTTTCACGTTCACCATTGTTCATAGCTCATCGGGCGGTGGCGGTGGCGGCGGCGGTGGCAGTACCAGCACAACCCCGACGATTACGGTCACGGCTCCAACGGGGGAGGATTCCTTCAAAGGAGGGGATGTAACAACCATTGATTGGTCAGTGAGTGGATCTGGTGTAAGCACGGTAAAACTTTATTACTCTTTGGACGATGGCGCACATTACACCTTGATGGCCAGTGGTCTCAACAAGAGCGATACCTACGACTGGACCGTGCCAAACGTAGACACGGACAACGCGATTATCAAAGCGGTCGCTATGGATAGTGGTAGCGCGACGCTCGACACCGATGTTAGTGGCAACTTCAGCATCAACATTACAAGCACGCTTCCGGTTGATGATTCCTCCACGGGTTCCAGTGACGAGTTGATGACCCGCGACGAAGCGAATGCAGACCTTCCAGACGGTATTGAAGTCGACAACTTGGTACGTGGTACGCTTCCGGCCGTTTACTACATTGGCTTAGACGCTAAGCGTCATCCGTTCCCGAATGAACAAATCTACTTCACCTGGTTCGAGAATTTCGACAACGTCGACGTGATCTCTGACACGGATTTGGCCGCTATCTCGCTTGGTACGCCCGTGTTGACGCGTCCGGGTACGACAATGGTCAAGATCGTTTCTGATCCTAAGACGTATGTGGTGGAGCCAGGATACGTGTTGCGTTGGGTAACTTCCGAATCGGCTGCCACTGGCTTGTTCGGTAGCACCTGGAACCAACGTATCATGGATATTGAGCCGACCTACTTCACCCACTTCAGTTTTGGTGACGACATTACCGATACGTCCTATCCGTCGGGTTCTTTGGTGAAAACTTCCAGCTCAAGCACGGTCTACTACATTGATGGCGACATTCGCCGCGAAGTAACTACAGACGGCATGAGTGAGAACTATTTCCAGAGCCGCTTTGTCACCACGAGTTCAGACGATAGCTGGATGGATCTTGATCTTGGAGATGCAGTAGAAGGTCTCGAAGATGCCCTCTTCAGCGCTCAACTTCCGTAAGTAGTTAGTGCCTCGTAAGGCAACACAAAAGACTCCCTTTGGGGAGTCTTTTGTTAACGTTGCATGGCTTCTAAAATTTGCCGTTCTGCTTCGACCAAGTTGACATCGTGGAGACAAATACGAGCCTCTTCCGCCGTGCCCGTGGCTCCGAAGGAAGCCAGAGGTTTCACGGCGTGCGCGGGTGTGTGCGCGCGGATGATGCCGCATACATGGTGTTCATGGTTTTCGTAGAGAAGGATGACGGTTTCCGCTTCTGGGCTCATGGCAATTAGCTCATCAATCACTTCCGGTAAGTCGTCTTCGTTAGCTCCGGCGTGCAAAAAGTCTTGAGCAGAGAGAAGACTCCAAACGATTTTGCGCGTTTGATCGGATTTAAGGCGAGCAAGCGCACGACCCCACAAGCGCAAGGTGGCCACGGACCGCGTGCGATACAAGTGGTGAATAATATCTTCGCGGCGTGCCCCCGCTTCCAGGAGTTGTGACGCAACGGAAAGTGTTTTCGGAGTCACATTGCGTGTTTTGAAACTCTTGGTTTTGGCGATCATTCCGGTTAAGAAATGTGTGGCAATTTTAGCATCCATTAATCCTTTATCAATGACAGATAGGATCTCATGACAAACTTCACCGATCGCCGCTGCGGTGACGTTCACAAAGTTAACTTGTCCGAAGTGTTCGTTAGCAGGAGAGTGATCAATGTTCAAAATAGGAGTGTGGAAGAAAAAGTCGGGATTGTCACGGAATGGGGCGCCGCAGGAGGCAAGGTCTTGGACTCCGAGGCAAATGACCAGATCGTAGCGGAACTGCGATGGCTGTACGGATACATGTTCATTTTTCCACATGCCGGATTTTGGAGTGACGTGGATGTGCAGTTTGTTGCCCACCACTTCATGGCGCACGCTTTCCATTTCCGCCGCCGCCAAGTCCAATTCGATGGTCAGATCATGCAAACGGGGGATGTGTTTGTGGTGCGCTTCTTCTGTTTGGATTCCGGCCAGTTGCTTAGGGGCTTCCGCTTCCGAAACAATCACGGCTTCCTTATCCATTTTTTTAAGCGCTTCGCGTACGCCGAAGGCGGCGGAAAAGTGATCAACGCTGGCGTGAGCGGGTAATACAATCAATGGACGCTCCGAGCGCTTAATCATTTCTTGCAGCTGTTGGGTTTCCGTCAGGGACATGTAGGTAGAGACATTTACCCGTTAAGCTCGGCTCAACAGGGCAAGCATAGGATCAGTCATCTTGCCATGAGTTCCGCCCGCCGTCAAGCCTCTTGCCTTTTTGTTTGATCCTGGTATCCTTTCTGGGAAAGGCTATGACGCTGCTGTCACAGCGGAGCTGGAAGTAGAACCCCCTCGCAAGGGCAGTAGAGCTTCCCGGACGCGCCCGTCAACGCGCTGCACCCACGGGGTGTGTAAGGCTTGGATCGGCAACGATGCAGGCGAAGTAAGGTGGTAACGCGGTTTATCCGCCCTTACGAATCAATCAGTATTTCTGGTTGTTTTGTAAGGGTGTTTTCTTTTTTCTCTATGTCAAAATCTGAAATTCCCAAAGCCTACGACCCACAACTCCATGAAGATGCGATTTACGCCGCCTGGATGGAGAGTGGATTGTTTAATCCAGATAACCTGCCGGGAGAGCGCGAGGAGATGTTTAGTATTGTGCTTCCTCCGCCAAATGTGACCGGAACCCTACACATGGGACACGCGGTGATGTTGGCGATTGAAGACATAATGGTGCGCTTTGCGCGCATGCGCGGCAAGAAAACGTTGTGGCTGCCGGGAACGGATCATGCCTCAATCGCCACTTCGACCAAGGTGGAAAATTTGTTGTTTAAAGCGGAGGGTAAGACGCGCCACGACATTGGGCGTGAAGCGTTTTTGAAACGCGTCGAGCAATTTGCTGCCGACTCGCACGACACGATCGTGGGGCAATGCCGTAAAATGGGGGCGTCGCTTGATTGGAGCCGTGAAGCCTACACCCTCGACGCGGCACGGAATAACGCGGTTAATACAGCGTTCAAAAAGATGTATGACGACGGATTGATTTACCGCGGACATCGAGTGGTGAATTGGGATCCGGTTGGACAAACGACGATCTCGGATATTGAGATCGTCTACAAAGAAGTCGAAGCAACGCTTTATACATTTAAATACAGCAAGGATTTTCCGATTGCCATTTCTTCAACGCGTCCGGAGACGAAAGTTGGCGATACGGCCGTGGCCGTGCATCCGAGCGATGAACGCTATCAGCAGTACGTGGGAAAAACGTTCAAGGATATTGCTTTTGCAGGGACGACGATTTCGATTACCGTTGTTGCCGATCCGGAAGTGGATCCAACGTTTGGTACTGGCGCCCTTGGCGTTACTCCCGCGCACAGCTTGATCGATGCCGACATTGCCGCGCGGCACAATCTTCCGTTGAAGCAAGTGATTGGCGAAGACGGCAAGATGAATGAAGCGGCCGGATCACTGGTTGCTGGCAAGTCGACCAAAGAGGCACGCGAGCTCGTCGTTGCTTGGTTGCGTGAACAAGGATTGATTGAGAACGAAGAAAAAACGATGCAGAACTTAGCTACGGCCGAACGCTCTGGCGGAGTGATCGAACCCATTCCCATGTTGCAGTGGTTTATCGACGTGAACAAGGAGTTTGACCGTGATGGCAAAAAAGCCACCCTCAAAACATTGATGCAAGACGCGGTCAACTCCGGCAAAGTTTCCATCATGCCCGATCGCTTCAACAAAACCTACTTTCAGTGGGTCGACAACCTGCGCGACTGGAACATCAGCCGTCAGATTTGGTTCGGCCATCGTGTGCCGGCGTGGTATCGGGGCGAAGAGGTTTTGATCGGCTCAGAGGCGCCGCAGGGTGAGGGGTGGGAGCAAGATCCGGACACGCTCGACACCTGGTTCTCCGCGGGCATGTGGACGTTCTCGACGCTCGGTTGGCCGGAGCAGACGGCGGATCTCAAAACCTATCATCCGACGAGTGTGCTTGAGACAGGCTATGACATTCTGTTCTTTTGGGTGGTGCGGATGATTCTAATGACAACGTATTTGACTGGCAACGTGCCGTTCAAACAGGTGTATTTGCATGGGCTTGTACGCGACGAGCAGGGGAGAAAGATGAGTAAGTCGCTGGACAACATTATTAACCCGCTCGACATGATCGCCAAGTACGGCGCCGACGCCACGCGGTTGTCGTTGGTGATTGGTTCGACGCCTGGCAACGATATGAAATTGTCGGAGGAAAAGATTGCTGGCTATCGTAACTTCACCAACAAGTTGTGGAACATTTCGCGGTTTGTGTTGGGATCGGTTGAAGCGATCGCGAGCGTCGATGTAGTCGAGCCGATTACGCTAGCGGATACCTGGATTCTTGGGCGATTACGTCATGTTGTTGTGAAAGTCACTGTTTGCCTTGAAAGGAATGACTTCTCAGCGGCCGGAGAGATGTTGCGCGACTTTACCTGGGGGGAGTTTGCTGATTGGTATTTGGAAATTGCCAAGTTGCAGAAAGGCCCGTCGACGGATCGCATCCTTCTATATGTTCTTTCAACCCTTCTCAAACTTTGGCACCCGTTCATGCCCTTTGTGACAGAAGCAATTTGGAAAGAGGCAGGATTCTCGGATCAGTTCTTGATGATTGAGATTTGGCCGACGGTGGCGAAAGTTGAAGATGTAAGCAGCCAATTTATGTTGGTACAAGGAGTTATTGGCACAATCCGTAACTTGCGGGCTGAATATCAAGTCGAGCCGGCCAAAATGATTGACGTAATGATTATCGATGCCGATACTTCCAATGTTTTAGAAGATCAAGCAGAGGTGATTAAGGGCTTGGCGCGCGTTGAGAGCCTTACGATTGCGACAAAAGGGGATAAGCCGGAAGGCTCGGCCGCAGCGACGGTTGGATCGATCCAGGTGTATCTTGCGCTTGCCGGCCTAGTCGATACGGCCAAAGAAATCGCTCGTCTCACCAAGGAACGTGACGAAGCGACAGGCTATGTTGCTTCCCTCAAAGCCAAGCTCGGCAATCAAGAATTTGTCGGCAAAGCCCCAGCGCAGGTGGTTGAAAAGATGCGTGGCAACCTCGCTGAAGCGGAAGCCAAGCTCGCCTCGATCGAAACCCAGCTCGCCGGACTCGAGAAATAAGGGTAAACTACCACTATATGTGTGTGAAAGATCCACAACAGATTGATCAATTTCTGACTCGCGGCGTCGAGAATGTTTTCCCGTCGAAAGATTTTGTCCGCGCAAGACTCATGGAAGGGAAGCAGCTTTCCATTTACCTTGGTATCGATCCGACGGGTCCAACCTTGCACATGGGCCACATGATTCCTTTGCGCAAATTGCGTCAGTTTCAGGATTTAGGTCACAAAGTCATATTGCTGATTGGGGACTTTACCGGCATGATTGGCGATCCTAGCGATAAGTCCGCGACGCGCAAGCGTCTAACTCGCAAAGAAGTGTTGGCGAATGCTAAATTGTACAAACAGCAAGCCAGCAAGATTTTGCGTTTCAGCGGCAAGAATGCGGCCGAACTCAAATTCAACAGCAAGTGGTTGTCGAAGTTGTCGTTCGAAGACGTGGTCGAACTGGCGGCACATTTCACCGTGCAGCAAATGTTAGCGCGTGACATGTTCGATCGTCGGATGAAAGAGGAGAAGCCGATTTCTGTATCGGAGTTTTTGTACCCATTGATGCAAGGCTACGATTCGGTCGCGATGGGCGTGAGTGGAGAAATTGGCGGCAACGATCAAACCTTCAATATGCTTGCCGGGCGGACGCTCATGAAAGAAATGTCGCACCAAGAAAAGTTTGTGGTGGCCGTGAAGTTGTTAGTCGACAGCACGGGAAAAAAGATGGGCAAGACCGAAGGCAACATGATTACGATGGCCGACTCGGCAAGCGAAGTATTTGGTAAAGTGATGAGCTGGACAGATGGTATGATCCGTAATGGCTTTGAGTTGTTGACCGACGTGTCGCTTGACGAAATCGATCACGCGTTGGCCAATCAACATCCACGCGACGTGAAAATGCGTTTGGCACGGACAATCGCGGAAGGATTCTTTGGTGGCAAAGAAGCTCAAGCGGCGGAGGAACAATTCGTGGCTACGTTTCAAAAACACGAAACACCGACCGACATCGCAGAGATTTCTGTCGACAACGGGATGACCATTATTGATCTGCTTGTCGCCGCTAAGATGGTGACCTCGAAGTCTGAGGCGCGACAGGTGATTGATGGTGGAGGAGTCAAGATTGATGAAGAAGTGGTGAAAACGTACGACGTCACGGTTAAACCAGGTCAGTTAATTCAAAAAGGAAAACGGCATTTCGTTCGTATCGTTTAAGATTTTCTCGTTTTCTCTTTAGAATTTGTTTCGGATTTCGTGTTTCGGATTTCGAATTTTCTCCCCAATATGCCTGCACGACAACAAGCCAGACAAGAAATCGTAAAAGCGCTTAAAGCGGCGGTCGGAAAGGGCTATGCGCCCCATGCGGATGCGTTAGAAACCCCACGCCACGCGGCAATGGGGGATGTGGCGTTTCCTTGTTTTGATTTGGCCAAAGGATTGAAGCGTAATCCGGCGGAAGTGGCCGCGGAACTTGCCCCAAAAATTCGCCCCGGCGGCATGATCGCCAAGATTGAGGCTAAAGGGCCCTATATCAACTTTACCTTTGATACTGGTGTGTTTGCTCAGGTAGTTTTGGAGGAAGCTGTTCAAGAAACCTACGGTCACGGAGACGCCATGCAGGGTAAAAAGATCATGGTGGAATACTATCAACCGAACACGCATAAAGAGGTGCACGTGGGACACTTACGTGCGGCGCTGGTGGGTCAGGAAGCGGTCAATGTGTTTCGCGCCAATGGAGCCCAGGTGATTCCAGCTACGTATATTAATGACTTGGGATTGCATGTGGCAAAGTGTTTGTGGGCAATTCAGAAGTTTCATCCTGGCGAGGAGCCAGCCAAAGAAGAACGCAACGCCTTTTTAGGGAAGGTGTATACCGAAGCGTCTGTATGGCTTGCCGAGCGTCCAGATGATGTGAAAGAAGTTCACGCGATTCATCAGAGTTTAGAGGAAGGCCATCGCGGATGGATTTCGCTGTGGAAGAAAACGCGCAAGTGGTCGCTGGACGTGATTGCCTCGATCGGCAAAGAGTTGGGATTGACCATTGAGTATACCTACTATGAAAGCGATTTGATGCGTCGCGCCAAAGGGATTGTTGATGATTTATTGAAGCGCAACATCGCTCGGGTGAGCGAGGGGGCAACCATCGTTGATTTATCTGATGAAAATTTGAGTGTTAACTTGCTCAAGCGTACGGATGGCACGCTCCTGTATAACGCCAAAGATTTGGCGTTAGCTCTTACCAAAGAAGACGATCATCACCCTGATTTGTCGTTAATTGTCGTTGACGTGCGTCAATCGCTAGCGATCCAGCAGTTGATTGCCACCTTGAAACGGATGGGATTCCCTAAACACGTGGAGCATCTTTCTTTTGGTTTGGTAACGTTGCCAGATGGAGCCATGTCTTCCCGCAAAGGAAACGTCCTTAAATACGAAGATGTGCGTGATGAGCTCTTGAAGGTCTCGGAAGAAGAAACGCAGAAGCGACATCCGGATTGGTCGTCAAAAAAGGTGAACGACGTTGCTCATCATTTAGCGTTTGCTGCGCTGAAGTTCACCATGTTGAAAAGCGACCCAGACAAGCCGGTGTTGTTTAACGTGATGGAGGCGCTCTCTTTTGATGGCTACACCGGTCCATACTGTCTCTATACCTTGGCGCGTATAGAAAGCATTTTCCGCAAAGGCAAAAAGGTACGATTAGGTATCATCCAGACGGCCAAGCTGGCACATCCTGCCGAAGTGGCCTTGGTTGCAACGATCAGTCAGTTCCCCGACGTGGTTCATGCTGCTGGACAGTCATACAAATTGGCTTCGGTAGCGGAATACGCTTTTGAGCTCTCCAAAGCCTTTGCCAGTTTTTATCATGACGTGCCGGTACTCCAGGCGGCATCTCCCGAATTGGTCGCGGTGCGTCTTCAGGTATGTCGTGCCACCTTGCAAACGCTCAAAAACGCCCTGGCACTTTTGGGAATCGAGCCATTGAACGAGATGTAATGGTGATTGACGGATGCAGCTTGTATCGCTAAGCTTGAAAGGTTAATTCTGAGTTTATGGTTATGTTTAAACGCGACGAATCGGGAGCAGTCATGGGGGGTGAAACCGTGATTGCCCAGGGGGTAAAAGTGGAAGGGGATTTCACCAGTTCCGGTAATGTGATTATTGAGGGAGAGGTGTCTGGATCGGTTTCGGTAGCGGGAGATTTGCGGGTGGGCGAGTCGGCGCGGATTTCCGCCAATGTTCAAGCGCAAAACGCGGTGGTTGCTGGAGAGATTCGCGGCAACGTTTCTGTTGGTGCTACTCTGGAACTTGGTCCAACCTCGCGGGTAGAAGGCGATGTAACAGCGAGTGTTTTGACGGTCGCCGCCGGCGCGGTTATTAATGGACGCTTAAGCATGGGTGAGAAGAAACTCACGGAATAAGGTTGCCCTTGCGAAATGGATGACGATTTCGCGCCTATGTACTTGTACATCTACGACGAGTGTATTCAGGACAAGAAGTTTCTTCGCGATATCGCGCTCGTGGAGAACCGCTTGACCGACTTGGGCATTGCCGGAAAAATTATCCGCATGGCCTTGTTTCGGCAAGCAGGGGAGCAGATTCGTGATGAAGCGCGCCGTGGGGCTTCTACGGTTGTGGTGGTTGGTAATGATCATACGGTGAGTCAGATCCTGGGCGCGGTGGTAGAAGTGGGGTTGCCACTGGGAATCATTCCCCTTGGTCCAAATAACCGGTTGGCAGAGATGCTCGGCATTCCCGAAGGTGTGCTTGCCTGCGACGTACTTTCGGCGCGCAATGTGGCTAGTGTAGATACGGGAATAATCAACAAGAAACGGTTTTTGGCTGGAGTCCGATTGGTGCACAGTAACGCTACGTTGGTGTGCGAAGACAAATACCGGGTGTTGACCGGGGAAGGGGGGAGCATTGAAATTCGTAATTTGGCGCCGGTGGATGCGGATCGTGCCACCGACGTTTCTGATCCTTGCGATGGAGTGCTCGACGCGCGCATCGAAGTGCCCAAAGGGGGATTTCTGGGCAAGCGCGTGCATGCCACCAAATTGCCGGTGCGGTTTGCCACCATTGAAACGGAGGAGAACGTGAGCGTCTCTTGCGACGGTGTTCCCTTGCAAGGTAAACGTTTTGATATTCATGTGGAACCCTTGACCCTCAAAGTGATCACCGGCCGCGAACGGTTGTTTTAAACAAAAAACCCGACGGTTTCGTCGGGGTTTTTGGTGCGCGGGAGAGGACTCGAACCTCCATGCCCTTGCGAGCGCTACCACCTCAAGGTAGTGCGTCTACCATTTCGCCACCCGCGCGTTTTGGTGCCCCACGAGTATAGACAATGACCAGGAATTGATCAAGTCCAGGTATTCTGTTAGGATCTCTCCGTACCCATTGTTTGAATGGACGAAAAACTCTGTATGCAAGGCGCGGGTGGCGAGCTCGGAGACGTACTGAATAAGTACGTTGACGAGCGAGACAGGACCCGCAACGCAGCAGACAGAGGAAATTCGTCCATTCAACATGGGCGCTTAGCTCAGTTGGTTAGAGCGTCTCGTTTACACCGAGAAGGTCGTAGGTTCAACTCCTACAGCGCCCACCATAAAGACTCTTTCTTCGGAAAGGGTTTTTGTTTTCTCTGATGCCTTTTGTTATTATAGCCTTCTATGAAAGGATCCGAAGGAATACCCGTGCCAGAAATGGAAATAGCTGATCGCGGTGAACGCATGCGCGTGTCAATTTTAGATGCCTACCGACGCAGCGCGGAAACCAGAACCCTGCCGCGGGTAGGGAATTTACGCGATCGTGAAGGGAATGATATCGAACGTCATGTCGGAACCAGAGGAAGTATCGAGATGATTCCGGTCCCAGAGGATGGGAAGGTACTCGATGTGGCCACGGATTCAGGGGTGATGGTGGATGGCGACGCGGAGCTCATGACAAAGGAAGTAACTGGCTGCCTTGCGGCCTTTTTGTTGGAGCAGTATGCCGAAGGGCGTCGTCGTTGTGGGTTAGTTCACCTCACGCCATCTTCTGCGTTGCCATGGGGCAATTATTCGCGGGAAGATGACGATGGCAAATGGGGTCACGTGAATCGTGAACAGACGGTAGAGAAAATTGTTGATGGTATGGAACGCGCGGGTGTGCGAAGGGAGAGCACATTCGTCGTTTTGATTGGTAATCGAGGTAGCGACCCAAAGGCATACTATTCAGGATATAGTGAGCCTGAGCAGAAAAAAAAGCGAGAAGATTTGGCTGAGCTCATGCGCGCTCAGGGATTTAGTGTGACTATCGCTGAGCCATTGGAGGGTCCTACTTCTACGGTGTACTGGAATCCTGAACATCCTGAATCGATTACGGCCTTCACGGGCGGAGAAAAAGGAAAAGAAGTTTCCGTCGTGTCCATTGCTGTCCCGGTTAATCAGGAAGTCTCGGTGCAAAAAGAGTCCTAACTATTTTATGCAGTCCTGCCGGATGTCCTTCATGAGTTTTTTGAACACAAATTGTGTTCAACTTTTTCGTTTCAGGGGTTCGGGAGAGGGTATGCGCCCGATCCGCTTTTAACATAGGGCACCGAGTCGTCATCAACCTGATATCAACATGATGTCGATTTGATGCCTATGTGGTGCTCATATCCAAAAGTGGAGTCACAACGAGCCTCCCACGCACAAACGAAAGGCGGGGTACGGTGACCCCGCCTATACAATCTTCCCCATTACCAAATCTTCTAAAAGGTTCTATCCAATCATGCCTTTGTCCCTAAGCCTATTTTGGCTTATAATGGATTCATTATGTGGCATGTCATTGTTGGACTGAACGTTATTATTGTGGGTTTCTTTGTCGTCGCTAAAACAGATTTTTTTCTGGAGTTTTTAGGGCGTAGTGATTTTGCCGAAGCCAAGTTGGGGCCGGGGATGACTCGTACGTTTTATAAGCTGCTTGGCGCCCTCATCTGTTTTATTGGTGTCCTTATCGCCACCAACGTTATTCAAGGAATTATCTTGGGTGTTTTTGGGCCACTTTTCGGTTCATTTAGATCAACACGCTAAGGCTATGCCTTCCACTGCTCCACAACAACTTTTAGATCCCGCCCTGATTCTGGCCGAAGGTGGTTTGAAGTTGGGCGAGATCGCGGCGGATTTTGGCTGTGGCACGGTGGGTCATTTTATTTTTCCCGCCGCTGTTCTCGTTGGTAAAGATGGTTTAGTGTATGCCATCGACATTCAAAAGTCCGTACTTGCCTCCGTACAAAGCCGGGCGCAATTAATGCATTGTGGCAACGTGCGTGTGCTCTGGGGAGACATTGAACGCCCGAATGGGGTTCGTGTGCCAAATGAGCAGTTTGATCTTTCGCTTGTCATCAATAATCTTTCGCTTGCACATCAGCCAGCGGTTTTAGCCGAAGAGGTTCGTCGAGCCACCAAAGTTGGTGGGCGACTCGTCCTTGTTGATTGGCAAACGACTCAAACCCCCATGGGTCCACCGTTAGAACGGCGTCTTGCGCAAGAGCGGGCGCAGGAGATCTTTGAACAGCAAGGGTTTGGGTTCGATCATTCCTTTGTTCCCGGCCCTTTTCATTGGGGGCTTGTCTTCATACGTCGCTCGTGATAAAAAGCTCTGGCTATGATCGATCTACGCCCACTTATCCACCCGTCTTTTTGGCTCGATATTCATCCTATGGCTTTCAATCCCGGAAGCCAGCGGGTGCTGTTTATTGTTTTTGCTGTGTTGTTAGTAGTGGGGGCGATTATCCGCATGGTCGCTGGCCGCCGTTCCGAGGATCGTCATGTGACCGAGGTCTTTAATCGTGTGGGACGGATGGGGGTAACAATGGGGATTTTGGGGCTGGTGTTGTTTTTCTGTTCGTTTGAAGAAGTGGTGTTGCTTGGTTCCCGTGTGTGGTATCTCGTTTGGGCCGCCGGTCTGTTGGTATGGGTTGCCGGGATTGTTCGTTACGTGAAAAAGATTGTGCCTGCGGAACGCGCCGAAGCGTTGGCGGAAGCGGAACGCCGCAAGTATTTGCCGGGTATCACCCGCTAGCGCAGCTATGGACGAACGGAGGGAATTGGGTAATGTGGGCGAAGCGATCGCCGCCGAGTTTCTTCAGAATTTGGGATATAAGATTTTGGAACGCCAGTGGCGTTGTGAGTACGGGGAAATCGACCTCATCTGTTTAGATACAACGGACGAGGTCGTTTTTGTGGAAGTCAAAACGCGGGAGTCGTTGGAAAGCGGCTACCCCGAAGATTCGGTAACCGAAGCCAAGCGCCGCCATCTGCAAGCCGTGGGGGAGTGGTTCTTGCACCTCTCCGCCTGGGAAAACCGCGAACATCGCTACGATGTGGTGGGGATTATTTTGATCGACGGCCAGGCTCCAGAAATCACCCATTTGGTAGGAATTTAAAAAAAGTTCATTTTTTTCGATTTTTTCTCATATTTACCCAGAACCATTGACAAAATGGACTTTTTGGATTATAGTCATTTCTCGCGATTGTTCGATCGCGATCACGGTAATCCGGGGTTCTCGCAAGGTGCGAGGAAGACCGGAGAGCCAAAGAGAGGAACGTGGAAAAGAGCAATATCAATACCGAAGCGATCGCCGCCAAGATGGAAGAGATGGTGGTGCCCACGGGCGCACCGTGGGGGGAGGTTTGTCAATGGCTCCTCAGTTCTGAGGGGGCACCCGCCCTGGCAGAGATGCTGCAGGTGGGGCTGCGTGGCTACTTCGCCAGCCTCCCCAGGAATGCGTGGATGACTCCTTTTGTGACGTGCAAGAGTTTGGGGGTCATCAAGGTCACGCCCATGACTTTAGAACTGGCTGTTCGTCGCAGCCAGTTCGACAAGGTCGACTACCATAATGAGGCGGTTAAGGTCTCGCTGGACGAGACCGCCCGGGAGGAGGTCTTCGTCCTCGGACTCGACGAAGAACTCACGGAGCGGATGGCGCTCCAGAAGATCGACGCGCTCGGTTACGAGCTCGTCAGCAACGCTGTGGGGGTGCGATTTGGTCGCACGTACAAAAAACGGCCCACCGGATATACCGTGTTCGGAGAAGGAAAATGTAAGGGTGGTAAACAGTACCACCTCGCCATGTACTTCGATGAACATGGGTACTTCGTCCTGGACGTGATCCTCGTCCATGAACAAAATGATCCGATGTACAGAAAGGATTCCAAATTCTTGGTCAAGCGCAAACAGCGCTAGGCCTCCACCGCATCCACCACGGCTTCAAACTGAGGCCGCACGAAGGAGGGTGCGGTTTCAGTTTTATTAACCATTTGCCAGGAATCGAGATTTGTGGTATTCTAGGAAACGTGAAGGACTCGTCAGAATAGACGGGTTCGATTTATTAAGGATTAAGATTTAGATAAAGATGGAGAAAAGATAAAGATGGAGAAAAGAGCCTGTTTTTTCTCTTTCTCCTTTTTTCTCCTGCTTTCTCCCACCAACCCTATGCCTAGTGCCATTGAACAAGCGATCCGACAGATTTGCGAAGAGAAAGGCCTTTCGTATGAATCAGTATTAGAGACGATTCAAATCGCTCTTGCTGCTGCGTATCGTAAAGATTTCGGAGAGAAAAATCAGAACCCGGAAGTGGAGTTTGATCCGGAGTCGGGAGAAATTAAGGTGTTTGATGTAAAGACGGTGGTGGAAGATATTAGCGAAGAAGAATTGGAAGCGATTAAGCAGGCGGAGATTGAACGTCGGGAAGCGGCCAAGGCTGCGCGCGACGCGGGATTGGTGCCAACACAACCGGCGGAGGGTGAAGCTGCGGAAGGGGAGGAGGAACGCTTCAATCCAAAGTTAAATATCATGATTACGGAAGCGCGGGCGGTGAAACCAGACGCCGCGCTCGGAGACGTGATGCATTTGGAATTGCCTGTGCCGGGTGCCTTTGGACGCATGGCCGCGCAAACCGCGAAGCAGGTGATTACGCAGAAGTTGCGGGAAGCCGAACGTGAGATTGTCTTTGAACAATTTAAAGGCCAACAAGGGGAGATTGTGATGGGAACGATTCAACGCAAAGAAGGCCGAGTGGTGTTGGTGGACATTGGAAAAACCACGGCGGTGGTGCGTAGCGAAGATCAGATTCCGAGCGAGCGCTACAATCCCGGCGAGCGCATGAAGTTTTTGTTGCGCGAAGTGGCGATGGGTCCGCGCGGACCGGAGTTGGTGCTTTCGCGTGCATCCGAAGATTTTGTCCGTCGCTTGTTTGAAACGGAGATTCCCGAAATCGGCGAAGGTAACGTCACGATCAAAGCGCTTGCTCGCGAAGCGGGGTCGCGTTCCAAAGTGGCGGTGGCTACCGATGATAGTCAGATCGATCCGATCGGCGCCTGTATTGGTCAACGCGGTACCCGCATTCAGACGATCATTCAAGAGATTGGTGGAGAGAAAATCGACATTATTGAGTGGAGCGAAGACCCAGCGGCGTTTATTAGCCATGCTTTGTCTCCGGCCAAAGTGGTGAAGATTGAATTGAACAACGAAGAGAAAACCGCGGTGGTGACGGTGGCAGCAGACCAGCTGTCCTTGGCTATTGGTCGTGGCGGACAAAACGTTCGCTTGGCGGCCAAGCTCACCGGTTGGAAGATCAACGCTCAGGAAGATGGCAAGTCGGCGGAGGAGACGGTCGTCGCGGAGGAGGGGCAGATCGAGGGTCAACCTGCCGCTGAATCTAGTGCGGAGTAACGTATGAACATTTTTTTCACCGTTCTTTATCAACCGCTCTTTAATCTTCTCGTTTGGTTTTACAACGTCATTCCTGGTAACGACGTTGGATTGGCAATCATCGCCCTCACCGCCGTGATTCGTTTATTGTTGTGGCCACTCTCTGGTGCCTCATTGAAGTCGCAAAAGGCGTTGCAAGATTTGCAACCAAAAGTGGAGGAAGTAAAAGCACGCACCAAAGACAACAAGGAAGCTCAAGCCAAAGAATTAATGGCGCTCTACAAAACCGAGAAGGTCAATCCGTTGGCTTCGTGTTTGCCAACGGTGGTGCAGCTGGTGATTTTGATCACCTTGTACCGCGTGTTGTCGGCCGGTCTTAACTCCGGCTCACTCGACGCCCTGTATCCGTTCGTGCACAACCCAGGACATCTCGACGCGATCTTTTTTAACGGCATCGACTTGGCCGTACCAAACATTGTTTTGGCAGTCTTGGCGGGTATGGTCCAATTTGTTCAAGCCAAGATGATGATGACCAAACGTGTCCCACCGCAAGTGGCGGGGAAAGAGGGGGCAAAAGATGAGCAGATGATGACCGCCATGAATCGCTCGATGCTCTACATGATGCCTGTGATGACAGTAGTTATCGGTGCTAGTTTACCTGGTGGGTTAGCCTTATACTGGTTGGTTTCTAACCTGTTTATGGTGGGACAGCAAGCGCTGGTATTTCGTAAAAAAGATAAAAAAACGGAGGTTCCCAATGTCCTCTGATTTGGAACAATCGATTTTTAAAACCGTTGCCTTTTTCTCGCTCTTTGAGTATCCGCTCACGGCGTTTCAGATTTGGAAGTGGCTGGTAAAGCCCGGCGTCGCCTACGCGTTGGAAGATGTGCAATCCGCTTTGGCAACAAGCGATTGGCTTAAGGCTCGTCTAACATGTCAAGACGGGTTTTTTGTTCTTACGGGCCAAGAGCGCATGATCGCCACCCGGCATCAACGGTTTTTGGATGCCACCAGAAAATTCAAGCGTCTGCGCCGCGTTGGTCGGTATCTGGCCTTTTTGCCGATGGTCAAAATACTGGCGGTGTGCAACTCGCTCGCCTGGATGAACACCAAAGTGGAAAGCGACATTGATCTGTTTTTGTTGACGAAACCAGGACGGGTGTGGACGACGCGATTTTTTGCCGTTTTGCCGTTAAAGCTGTTGGGGCTGCGTCCGAAACGGGGAGCCGTGGATCCGGTGTGTTTGAGTTTCTTTGCTTCGACCGAGGCGGCAGATTTGCGCCCGCTGCGTTTGCGTAAAGATGATTTGTACTTAGCACAGTGGGTGCGATCCCTTGTGCCGATTGCCGACCGCCAAGCGTTTGCCGGATTTACGCGGGTGAACGACTGGGCAAGCGGAATTTTCCCTAATAGTTTTGCCGTGCGTCCGGCGCACCCCAGGCGTTTCCGTCTGACGTCGAAACGTCGAGACCTCGCGCGTATTGTTGAACCGTTCTTTCGTCGCTTGCAGCGTTCGCGTTTGCCACAAGAGCTTCGCGCACTGGCTAATCGCGATACACGAGTAGTTGTTAGCGATACTATGTTGAAGTTTCATCCCAATGATCGTCGTCAGGAGTTTTGCGATAAACTTGAAGCTCTATGTCTCGAGCGTTCTTAAAACAGTGGTTTCCCTGGTGCGTGTACGGAATCGTCTTTTTGTTGCCCTGGCAAACGCGCTACATCTACGATCAAGCCACGATCGGCGGAGCGCCATTCGAATACGGAACGATGAGTGTTTACGTAGTGGAGCTCATGATTGCCCTGGTGTTTTTCTTTGGTCAGCGATTACAGATTCGCCGCGAGCATCAAACATCGGTCAAGGCGATGGGGATTGTGCTTCTGGCGTCCGCCGCGTCGATTGTTTTTTCTCGTAACACAAATCTTTCGCTCGGTGCCTGGTCGCACCTGATGTTCGGCGGAATGCTGTTTACTGTGTTGTTGGATCAGCGTGTTGATCGCTTCAAAACGCTTTTGGCGTTTGTCCTTGGATTGATTCCACCAGCAGTGCTCGGATTGGTTCAAGTCGTAACAGGATCATCGCCGGCATTTAAATGGTTGGGACTTGCCGCCCATCACGCGTCTGATCTTGGCGTGGCGGTTGTCATGACAGAAGGGGAACGCATGCTCCGTGCCTATGGGAGCTTTACCCACCCCAACGTGTTTGGTGGATTTTTGGCTGTCGGTTTGCTGTGCGTCATCTTTTTGATCATTCACGCCTGCTCGCGTCGAGCGCAAATCCTTTTCTCTTTTCTCCTCTTTTTTCTTACTCTCTCCCTTGTCGCTACCTTTTCCCGTTCCGCCTGGCTCGCGTTCGTATTTGCTATCGGCGTTGGCATTTTCTTCCTTATTCGCAAACATCGCTCCAAAATCCGTCCGCTCGTTCCTCTTTTCCTTCTCCTTTTTTTCTCCTTCTTTCTTTCTTTCTCCCTTTTCCTCCAACCAATGATGAACCGTTTCGACAGCTCGCAACACCTGGAACAAATCAGCGTCCAGGATCGACTCCGTCAATACACCGTCTATCCCGGCCTCGTTAAACAAGATTTCGTGCTCGGCGCAGGCATCGGCGCCTACACCGTCGCTTTGTCCGAGCTCAAACCAAGCTTGCCTGTTTGGGAGTATCAGCCAATCCATAATGTTCCGTTGTTGGTTGTTGGTGAGATTGGTCTGCTTGGCGGGATTGCCTTACTGTTTTGGGCCAGCGCGGTTGATCGTTGTAACTATGCGGCAATCCGCAAAGGTTCGTTGGGGGCAGTCGGCGGCATTATGCTCGGCAGCATCCCGTTGGTGATTATCTTTTTTGATCATTATCTCTGGTCCAACTGGGCTGGCTTGGCCCTGCTCATGTTTTTGATGGCCATGACCTTGCGACTGAGTGAGGATTGACACGTGCGCAAGGGTGAGATAAGTTCCTCCGTTCCTCGAGTGAAGCAAGCGGTCAAAAACCTTTTGCTTCACGCGAGGACAAGATGTCTGTTATCAAGGTCAAGGTCGTCCACATGTTTGTGCGTCCTGATACGCCCGCCGAGACTCTGTCGCGGCGCCAGCTCCCGGTGACGATCGAGGGGGAGTCTGATGATGTTCCGACGGCCGAGATGCTGAGGCTCCTCTTCCGCACCTCAGGCACCATCATCGTCAAGGGCTGTCTCGGAGTTCTCGGTCAAGCTGCCCTCTACTTCGACGTCGAGAAGGAGGGGAGGAACATCGTCTTTCGGTCGCCGGCGAGCACCGAGTGTGCTCACATGGCGATCGTGCTTGTTCCTTCATGAACAATACATCCGCTGCTACAGCGCGAGGTTCTTCCCTCGCGCTTGCTGTTTTTCCTGTCTTGACACTCTCACCATGAGAGTGCTAATCTCGTCTTCCAGAGACTTAATTTTTTCATTCCTATGCTCAAGCCAATCGGAGACCATGTGATCGTACGGGGGCTGTCCAAAGAGGAGGTGACAGCGTCGGGAATTATTTTGCCAGATACGGCTAACAAAGAACGTCCTGAACGTGGGGAAGTCGTCGCGGTCGGACCAGGAAAAGTTTTGGAAAATGGTAGCCGTTCGACGATGGATGTGAAGGTAGGCGACAATGTGGTGTTTAAAAAATATGCCCCTGACGAAGTCAAAGTCGGCAATGAGGAGTATTTGGTGATTCGTATGGAAGATGTCGTCGCGGTAATTGAGTAATTGGACAAACACATTATGGCTAAGCAAATCAAATTCAACGAAGACGCGCGTCACGCGCTCAAGGCGGGAGTCGATAAACTCGCTAACGCCGTGAAAGTCACGCTCGGCCCCAAAGGCCGCAACGTGATTTTGGATCGCGGATTCGGCGCGCCAACGGTCACCAAAGATGGCGTCACGGTTGCTAAAGAGATTGATCTGGAAGACAAGTTTGAAAACATGGGCGCGGAGCTCGTGAAAGAAGTCGCTTCCAAAACCGCCGATTTGGCTGGCGACGGTACGACCACGGCCACCGTGCTCGCACAAGCAATGGTCGAGGAAGGGTTGCGCAACGTCACTGCCGGCACCAATCCGCAAGTGATCCGTCGCGGTATGGAAAAGGGGGTTACGGCCATGGTCGCCCGTTTGAAAGAGATGGCTAAAACCATTCAAGGCGATGAGATTGAACAGGTTGCCGCTATTTCTGCCAACGATCCAGCTATCGGAAAAATGATTGCCGAGGCGCTTGGAAAGGTTGGTAAGGATGGGGTTATTTCCGTGGAGGAGTCGCAAACGCTGGCTACCTACGTGGACGTGGTGGAAGGGATGCAATTCGACAAAGGTTACGTGAGCGCCTACATGATCACCAACGCCGAGCGTCAGGAGGCGGTGTACGAAGATATTGATCTGTTGATTACGGACAAAAAGATTTCTTCGATTCAAGAAATTCTTCCCTTGTTGGAAAAGTTGGCCGCGGCCGGTAAAAAACAGATCGTGATTATTGCCGAAGACGTTGATGGCGAAGCCTTGACCACCTTAGTGCTCAACAAGCTGCGCGGCGGATTCAGCGCGCTGGCCGTGAAAGCGCCAGGCTTTGGCGATCGCCGTAAAGCGATGTTGGAAGACTTGGCTATTTTGACCGGCGGAAAAGTGGTCAGCGAGGAAGTTGGCATGAAGTTGGAGACGGTAGAACTTTCTGACCTTGGACATGCTCGAAAAGTCACCGCCACCAAAGAAACCACCACAATCGTGGAAGGTCGCGGAGCGGCGGAAGCGATCAAAGCGCGCGTGGAAGCGATTAAAGCATTGGTGGCGCAATCTGATTCCGACTTTGACAAAGAGAAGTTGCAAGAACGTGCTGCCAAGTTAGGCGGAGGCGTGGCCGTGATTAACGTCGGTGCCGCTAGTGAAGTAGAGATGAAGGAAATTAAAGATCGGATTGAAGATGCGGTCGCTGCTACCAAGGCGGCGGTAGAAGAGGGGATTGTTCCAGGAGGCGGAGTAGCTTTGCTGCGTGCAGCTTCCGCTCTCGATGACGTGTCGTACGAAGAAGGAGAAGAGATAGGATTGAACATTTTACGTAAAGCGGTTGAGGCACCTGTGCGGTCTATTGCCGACAATGCCGGTACCGATGGAGCGGTGGTTGTTTCCAAAATCCGTGAGGGCAACGAAGCCTACGGTTACAACGCGCTCACCGACCGTTACGAAGACATGGTGGTTGCTGGGATTATTGATCCAGCTAAAGTCTCCCGTACCGCCTTGCAAAACGCGGCTTCGGTAGCGGTGATGATTTTGACCACCGAATGCGCGGTCACAGACATTCCAAAGCCAGAGAAAGCCGAAGCCGATCATGGCCATGGCGGCGGCATGGGGATGTACTAAATCGAGATGGATTAAAAAAACGAGGGTTACCCCTCGTTTTTTTGTTATTGACGGCGGCGCATGGCGTGATACAGTCGAAGGGATCAGATGTAATTTTTTTTATGCTTCATTTGTCCTCGCGTCGTTTGGCCGGAATCGCTTTCCTTATTTTTGTCAGTCTGTTTTCTTCCTCCACCGCTTTGGCCGCCTCGGATTATGACAACTCGCCGTTTGTGGTGAAAAATACCGTACGCCTGCAGCCCGATGTGCATACCGGTTCGTTTGTCTATTCCTATCCCTTCACCCTCCCGCCGGGACGCAACGGCATGCAGCCTTCCTTGGCGCTTAATTACAACAGCCAGCAGACCGATAACGGCAGCGAAGTCGGGTTTGGTTGGTCGCTCAGCATTCCATCCATCGAACGCATGGCGCGCTACGGTACAGATGATCTATATGACACCAACGTTTTTACCGCCAGCGGCGCAGGTGAGTTGGAAGATGTCAGTTTGACCGACGCTTCGCATGGAACCTACGGCGCCAAAGTCGAGGACGGAAGTTTTTTGACGTACGTGTATAACAGTGATGAATCCTGGACTGTCACGGACAAACACGGCGCGGTCTTTACCTACGGCGCGAGCGACGATGACCGTCTTTCTGATCCATCGGACACCACCCACGTATTTCGTTGGATGCTTTCTTCCGTTGAAGATTTGAATGGTAATACTGTCGTTTACACCTATAGCAAAGACGGCAACCAACTCTATCCTGAGTCCATCAACTACACCGGGCACGACACAGACAGCGGGTTGTTCGACGTGCTCTTTACTCTTGAATCTCGCGACGATGTTACCGAATCATTTGCTACGGGTTTTTCTGTCGAAACGGCGTATCGAGTGAGCGAAGTGCAAGTCGACGTGGATGGTAACGAAGTTCGCCACTACGA
>CAZPQJ010000007.1:0-67182 GCA_964588955.1 uncultured Gammaproteobacteria bacterium | reverse complement strand
GGCTTTGTTGCTCACGGCAAAGTGGATTTGATGCGTCGATGTGTTAATGGAGCAGGCTACGGCGAGCCTCAGCCTGCGACAGATTATCCGTAAAGAATTGATTGGTATGCCTATCCCAAACGCTCTGAAGCCTATCTTGAAATTAACCATCCCTGTTTTGGTGATCGGTGCCTTGGCCGGCATTCTCGGCGCCGTGGCTAGCGGAACCTATTTGATTCGCTATAGCGCTTCGTTGCAGCAGAGCGATACAAGCAACACCCAGTTTTCTGGTACAAAACCACGTCCGCTTCCAGGCAGTGTTGATGAAGCCCTTGGTAACGTGCGTCGTTCGGTCGCGCCGGCGCTTGTTCTGTTTTATCCCCCTAGTGCAGATGGAACGTTTACGGCCGGACAAGAAAAAGGGGTGGGGGTGGTGGTCACGTCCGATGGCTGGATCGCTACCACAACTGACGTATTCACCAGCGCTTCCGTTGGGCTTGTTTCTGCCCGCATTGGCGACACGCTATACGCAATTGACACCATCGACTTCGATCCGCTCTCATCGCTTGTTATGGCGCACGTGAGTAATGCCTCCGGGTTGCCCGTGGTGCCGTTTGGTGATTCTGAAGGAATGCAAGGGGGAGAGGCGGTGTATGCCGTGGTGGGCGATGACGCTATTGTGCCGACCGCCGTGGTTAATCCGCGTCAGGTAATTTCCAGCACTTCTATAACCGCCGCGGAAACCTTTACGTCTAACATGGCCTTGGCTGATCAAATCATTCTTCCTTCGGGTATTGTTGCCAACAGTTCTGGAGAATTTGTCGCCCTGACGCTGGCGAAAACGGAAGGGTCTGTCGGTGGAGTGGGGGCTTTGCCTATCCATCAAATGCTCTCTGCCATCAAAACGATTATTCGCAACGGAGAAATGAGCCGCGCTTATCTTGGTGCGTCTGTACATCCGTCCCGTCTCGGTACAGAAATTTCTAGCATCACTCTGGGTTCACCGGCTATTACTGCCGGGCTGCAAAAGGGCGATGTGGTGGAGCGCGTTTCCGATGTTTCGGTGAGCGACACGGAATCGCTCGCCGACGTGTTGGCGCGTTTCAATCCTGGTGATCGTGTGACCATTGTTGTGAATCGCACTGGTGTGGAGATGACCTTTGAGGTAGAATTGGGAAAGAGATAAAAAAAAGATGGAGAAAAGATAAAGTATGAGAAAGGGGAAAGTCCTTTCCCCAATATCCTATTTTCTCCGTTTATCCCACTTTCTCCTTTCTCCTTTTTTCTCCTACTTTTTATTTTTATCTTTCTATGTCCCGCCATACTTCCGCCTTGTTAAATTTTTGGCACAGCATTGTCATCATGGCCGCTGTTGGTATTTTGTTGGGTGTGGTGCTTTCTCTGTTGCGTCCGTTGGCCTATAGCTCCACCGTACGCTTGCTGATCATTCAACAACTTGGCACCGTTGATGCCTACACCGCCAGTCGTTCGGCCGAGCGCGTGGCCGAAGACATTACCAACGTCATTTACACCACCACCTTCTTCGACAAAGTGATGGCTACCTCTAGTCAAATCGACCGCGATTACTTTCCCACCGATGCCAACAAGCGCCGCAAGACTTGGGGTAAAACCGTCGCCGCTACGGTAACGCGCGGCACAGGGTTGCTCACCATCGCTGTCTATCACCCAGATGTTGCCCAAGCGGAACTCATTGCCCGCGCGCTTTCGAGCGTGATTGTGACCGAAGGTTGGCAGTACACCTCTGGTGGATCGATCAGCATTCAATTAGTCGATGACCCCTTAAACTCCCGCTGGCCGGTGCGACCCAACATTCCCTTGAACGCCTTCGCCGGAGCCGTTCTTGGTGGCTTGGCGGGCGTAGCCTTTGTCATGTTAAAAGCAGAACGCATTCGTCGTCGACATCAGTTGATTCATGAAGGATAGAGGGAAAAAGTAGGAGAAAGAAGGAGAAAAGAGAAAGGGGATATGGATTTATATGATCTCGCTGTTTACCGTGAGGCCAGGCAAATATCAAAATGCGCCTGGCTTCTTTATGATAAATTCGATTGGCAAACAAAGAAAGTGATTGGGGATCAGTGGATTTCTGCTATTGATTCCATTGGCGCGAATATCGCGGAGGGGTTTGGAAGATTTCATTTTCTTGATCGCAACAAGTTTAACTACAATGCGCGTGGATCTCTCATTGAAGCACTGCATTGGACGGACCTCTTATTGGAGCGGGGAAAAGTTCAGATTATAGACGCAGAGTTGTTGCGCGCACAATTACGGGCGGTTCAAGTGTTGTTAAATAGATATATTTTCTCGACAAAAGATTTGGCTTCGAAAAAATAGCTTTTGTCACTTTTCTCCAACTTTCTCCTTATTTCTCCTATTTTTCTATTGTTTATAACCTTCTTGACGCCCCCTCGGGGCTTTGGTAAGGTGCCCGCCACAACGCCCCTTTTGCCGGCCTGAGACCGCACGGTCATGATGCCTCCTCCTCATCACGACAGGTGATTCTCAGGTCGATAAAGCGGACGTTGTTTTGTTTTGGTATTTTTCTCCCATTTTCTCCTTATTTCTCCTATTTTTCCCATTTTCTCCACAAACCCCTTGACAAAAACCCAATTTCCTGCTACTTTTAGGCGTTCGCAAGATCTGCGAATTGTCCCTAAAAATGACCTTCGATACGGTTTGATGTCGTTCAGAACGCCTCCTCCTCGTTTCTGAGCTATGTCGAACCTTATCGGTGTTCATTACAACTGAACCTACTCAAAATAGATTGGATTGAATTGATCGTGGCGGATGGAAGTTGTGGATCTTGGAAGGATAAAAAGAAAAAGATGGAGAAAATAGGAGAAAGGGAGAAAGTCTTCCCCAATATCCTTCTTTCTCCTCATTTCTCCTATTTTATCTTCCCACCCCGACTTCCGTCCGTCCGAAAGGTTCAATACCCAAAAGGACACAACGGACGGGCGCGCAATTCTGCGTGAGTTTCCCGGTTCCAAGAGTGCTCAACGCGGCTAGAATGCCGCAACGGAGTCTGACATGTTGATCTCCCTGGTTCTCGTTTCCGCTCCCGCGTTTGCGGGCGCCAACCCCAGCGCGAAGACCACCCCGGCCACCACCACCGCCACGACGGCCACGACCACGACGACCACGGTCGCCGCGGACGAGAAGAAGGCCGAGCCGAAGAAGGACGAGTGCCCGAAGACGGACTGCGACGCCAAGGCCGACGAGCCGGTGAGCCTGCGGGCCGCCGTCGAGTTGTCCTACCGCGTCCACGGCACCATCCGCCACTGGCGGAAGTCCGACCTCGAGCGCCCCATCATCGGCGGAGGGAACTTCGGTTCCGTCTCTGGCCTGGTGTGGAGCGACAAGGCCGGACGGCCGGTGTGCGAGAAGGACGGCTTCGTCTTCAACTTCGACTCCGACGTCCTCAAGTGTGAGGTGGCGATCGACGCCGACTCGGGCAACCGGGACGTCGTCGATGCGATGGACGCGAAGCGCACCGCCAACTGGGCCGCCGGCGAGGTGAAGAAGGTCTCGGCCACCGTGGACGAGCACTCCAAGATCCTCGCGGAGATGCAGCGGGTCGATTTCTGCGAGACGGTGGGGTTCGCCTACGCCGCCACGCAGAGCGTCCCGGACGGGTACACCATCAACCGAGCCGAAGGGGTCTGGACCGTGGTGAGCGGAGACAGTGTGTACTGCTCCTCCGCCACGGACTCGTCCTTCGCCGCGGCGATCTTGCTCGGCAAGCGCCTCGACGGCAAGGCCGAGCAGAGCGAGCTCGTGAAGACCAACGGTCGTCTCGCGACGGCCGAGGGGAAGATCGATGGGCTCCAGACCGAGAACTCCCTGCGGATCGAGGAGATCAAGGGATCCCTCGAGATCGTGGACGCCGTCCGCAAGACCGCGGACACCGCCTACGTCCGTACCACCGAGCTCAAGGACGCGCACAACCGCGCGTTCTGGCCCACCCTCGGCATCGGTGGGGGTGTCGTCCTCGACACCGGGCTCATCGGCCCGGGTCTGGTAGCGCACCTCGGCGTCGATCACCGCTACGCCCGTGCCGCGTTCGGTGGCTACAGCGCGATCCTGTCCGGTGACTCGTTGGGCTACGCGGGCACGTTCAGTGTCTACGCGAAGCCGATCAACGAGATCGGCATCGGCGGGGTGATCGGTCTGCACGGTGTCCAGGTCGGTCTGTTCGACCAGGACGCCCTCATGGAGTCCCAGGTCGGCGGAGTCCTCTATGGCCTCAGCGGCTTCGGGGACTTCCGGGTCGGGAACTTCGCGTTCGAGGCGGCCGGTCAGGTCACCTACAACACGGGGGTCCAGATCATCACCTTGGAGCACAACGAGCGGACCGATGACACGGCGGGTGTCGGCGCGATCTTCTCCTTGAAGATGGCGATCGTCGGCAGTGATCGCCTCGAGTTCGCCGACCAGAAGAGGGCGCGGCTGGAAGCCCAGGCGCAAGCCAAGGCCGAAGCCGACGCCGCCCGCGCCAAGCAGACCGAGTCCGAGGAGGAGTAGGTTCGACGTTCGATGGGTTCTCGGCACACAGTCCGAGGACCCACTCTCAGAGATCATGAAACGTTCGTGGTCTGCGAGGGTTCTTTACAAGATCAGTTACCTGAGATTGAATCTGTATAGGCGGATGGAAGTTGTGGAATTGGGTGGATAGAGAAAAAGTAGGAGAAAATAGGAGATAGGAGAAAGGGAAAAGAATTTTTTCCCAATATCCATTTTTCTCCCTCTTTCTCCATCTTTATCTCCCAATCCTGTTCCCCAACTTCCGTCCGTCCGAAAGGTTCAATTCCTGGACAACGACGACGGACGCACAATCCTGTGTGAGTTTCCGGTTCCCGTAACAGTGCGAGCGCGGCTTGAAGCCGCGGAGTATCACCCCATGTTGATCACCCTGATGGCCTGCGGGCTTGCCAACAACATCCGTACCGACGTCGGAGACACCGGCTCGGTCGACACCGCGGACTCCCACGAGACCGCGGAGACCGGCGAGACGGCCGAGACCGGCGACACCGACACGGACACCGGTCCGGTCGATGCCGACGGCGACGGCTACGGCGACGACGTTGACTGCGACGACACCTCCTCCGCCATCTACCCCGGCGCGACCGAGAAGTGCAACGGCCTCGACGACGACTGCGACGGCGACGTCGATGAAGTCTGCGAGACCGACACGGACGTCGACAACGACGGCTACGGCGAAGGTGTCGACTGCAATGACAGCGACGCCAGCGTCTACCCCGGCGCGTCCGAGATCTGCGGCAACGGCGTGGACAACGACTGCGACGGCTCGATCGACGAGGACTGCGACACCGACGACGACGCGGACGGCGACGGCTACACCGAGGACGAAGGCGATTGCGACGACGGGAACTGGGCCATCAACCCCAGCGCCACCGAGACCTGCAACGGCTTCGACGACGACTGTGATGGCCACTCCGACGAAGGTGACGCCTGTGCCGACGACGATGCGGACGACGACGGCTACGACGATGTCGACTGCGACGACGCCAACCCCGAGGTCAACCCCGGCGCCACCGAGAAGTGCGACGGGATCGACAACGACTGCGACGGCAGCGTGGACGAGGGCGACGCCTGCGAGGACACCGGCGACACTGGGTCGGGCATCGACTGCTCCGAGTACCCCAAGTGCGTCGGGGATGTGACGTACTACTGCAACGAGGAGCACACCGCGGTCGAGTCCTACGACTGCGCGTCCGCCGGGAAGGTGTGCGGTGACGACGGCGAGGGCAACCCCGCCGCCTGCATCGAGGACACGACCGACACCGGCGACACGGGCTCGGGCTCGGAGACGTACACCTGTACGTTCACCTGGGTCTCGCCCGAGGAGTGCGCGGCCATGTACACCGAGGCGGAGGTCGCGACGAGCGTTGGCTGGTCCTGGGATTCGTCCCTGGGCACGACCGCGTCGAGCACCGACACCATCTCCGAGGTGTACACGATGGAGTCCGGTGAGGCCGCCCGCATCAACGCGGGTTGCGTCAACGGCGACGGCGTCAACTTCTCGGTCGAGTCGACCGGCGAGGGCACCGACGACGTGGAGATCCGGGGAGAAATCTCCTGGGTCTGCACGGACTCCTCGGGGTCCGGCGTCTCCGAGGTCTACTACACCTACTCGAAGGAGTCGGGTGTCGAAGACGGGGGCGAGTTGATCGCCTACATCATCGGTGACTGGATCTGGTCCACGCGCTACTAGCCCGGCACAACGAGGCGCCCCTGAAGAAGAGGAATCTTCCCAAGGGGGCGCGACGAAGAAACTCTTTGCGCCCCTGAAGGAAGCTCTCTCTTCTTCAGGGGCGCTTCATATTTTGGATTATGGATTTCCAAAATTCCGCCATCTGCTGTGTTGCGGGGCCCCGCCGTCTTGTCGCCGTATGTTTAGATACGGCTCCTTCGCCGGCTTCCCCGCGCCTTGCAGCTGGCGTTTTTTGAAAATCCACGTATTACCACCCTTGACCTTTCGGCTTCCGGCGTGTAGGTTTCTTTGTTGGCTCTTGATTACAAGAGACCTGCAAATGGCATCCATATCTCTACCGGAGATCATCCATGTCCTTGATTATCTTCTTGCTGGCCTGTTCCTCTGCGTCGATCCAACTCAACGATGTCGACACGGCGTCGGAAGTGGTCGATTCCACAGCGGGCGTCGATCAGATCGACAGCGACCACGACGGGTTCGTGTTCGGCGACGACTGTGACGATGACAACGCGAGCGTCTACCCCGGGGCAGAAGAAGTCTGCAACGGCTTCGACGACAACTGCGACGGCCAAGTGGACAACGCGGCCACGGACGCCACCCTCTACTACCTCGACCTCGACGCCGACGGCTTCGGGGACGCGGGCGCGATGGTCACCTCCTGCGAGGAAGTCGCGGGCTACGTGGTCGACAACACCGACTGTGACGACACCTCCTCGGTCATCAACCCGAACGCCATGGAGATCTGCGACGGCCTCGACGACGACTGCGACGGCGGCGTTGATGAAGGCTTCGACAGCGACGGCGATGGCTACACGACTTGCGCCGGCGATTGTAACGACGCGGACAACGGCATGTACCCGGGCGCAGAAGATTGCCTGGCCGATGACGGGGTCACCCCGCAGGCAGGCTGCAACGGCATCGACGACGATTGTGACGGCAAGAAGGACGGCTAGTCCCTGACTTTTACGCCTCCCCGGGTACTCCCTGGGGAGGCGTAATGACGTCTTAACCCTTGACTTTTTGGTCTTTAACGTGTAGGTTTCTTTGTCGGCTCTAAACCAAAAGAGCCGTATGACCCACCCACCAAGACCGGAGAAAACGATGCGTTCCTTCATCCTGTTCCTGTTTCTTCTCGCTGGCTGCCCCCTCCCGCAAGACTCGGGGAAGGGCGGAAACGACGAGACGGCGATTGACGATTCCGTCAGCCTGCCCGCGCTTGACGCGGACGGCGACGGCTACGGTTCCGACGAGGACTGCGACGACAACGATGCGGCCGTCCACCCGGACGCCACCGAAGTCTGCGATGATGTCGACAACGACTGCGATGGCGAGGTCGACGAAGAGGGAACACGTACCTGGTACCTCGATCTCGACGGCGACGGCTACGGCAAAACCGAGGATGCCTACGAAAGCTGCAGCCAGCCTTCCGATGGCGCAGCCTGGGTGCTGGAGTCCGACGATTGCGACGACTCCGACGCGGCCGTTCACCCCGGCGCGCTCGAGGCGTGCAACAACCTCGACGACAACTGCGACGGCTATGTCGACAACGCCGCCGAGGACATGTTCACCTTGTACGAGGATGCGGATCACGACGGCTACGGCGACGCCTCGACCATCCAGGTGCAGTGCGACATCCCCATTGGGTATGTCTTCAACGGGGACGACTGTGACGACACGAGCTACGCCATCAACCCCGGCGCCACCGAAGTCTGCGACAGCGCGGACAACGACTGCGACGGCGACGTGGACGAAGGCGAGATCTGTCCGCTTGAGGACACCGACACCGGTACGGTCGACACGGCCGACACCGGCGACACTGGCACGGGTGACACCGTGGACACCGCGATCGACACCGACACCGGAGGGATCGTCGACACCACGGACACGGGTGACACCGGTACGATCGACACGGCCGACACCGGTGACAGTGGCGTGATCGTCGACACCGCGCCTGTCGATCTCGACGGCGACGGCTACACGAGCGACGTTGACTGCAACGACAGCGACGCAGCCATCTACCCCGACGCCGACGAGTACTGCAACGGCAAGGACGACGACTGCGACGGGGAGACGGATGAGTACTCCGCGCTGGACGCGGTGCCGCTCTACCTTGATGCTGACGACGATGGCTACGGATCGAGCGATCCCTCTGGATCGATCATTTCCTGCGGTAGCGTCGTTGGCTACGCGCGAACCACCACTGACTGCGACGACTCCAACGTCGACATCAACCCCGACGCCGACGAGCTCTGCGACGAGGTCGACAACGACTGCGATGGCGACGTGGACGAGGACGATGCGATCGACGCGAGCACCTGGTACGCCGATGCGGACGGCGACGGCTACGGCGACGCGAGCGTCACCTACGACGCTTGCGTGGCGCCGGAGGGCTACGTCGACAACGTCGACGACTGCGACGACAGCGATGCCGCCTACTACCCCGGCGCGCCCGAGGCCTGTAACGCTGGCCTCGACTACAACTGCGATGGGTCGGTGGGGGTCGAAGACGCGGATGGCGATGGGTTCGCAGCGTGCTCCGAGTGCGACGACATGGATCCGTTGATCAACCCCGACGCCGACGAACTCTGCGACGGCGTCGACAACGACTGCGACGGCGACGTGGACGAAGACTCCGCGATCGACACCAGCACGTTCTACGCCGACGCCGATGGCGACGGCTTCGGCGACGCGAGCGTCACCTACGACGCCTGTGTGGCGCCCGAAGGTTACGTTGACAACGCCGACGACTGCGACGATAACGATGCCGGTATCAACCCGGATACGGACACCACTGACGCGGACGGCGATGGCTACACCGTCTGCGACGGCGACTGCAGCGACGAGGACTCCGGGGTTCACCCGGGCGCCGAAGACTGCCTGGGGGACGATGGTGTCACCCCTGAGGCCGCCTGCAACGGCTTCGACGACGACTGCGACGGCATCATCGACGGCTAGTCCCTGACTGCTTGCGCCTCCCCGGGTACTCCCTGGGGAGGCGCAATTGCTTGACGTTTCTTGATTATCGTGATAAGAACTACAGTTCGCGGACAAGGAAAACAAGGCTAATTTGAGAGGTGTTTTTGGACTGACAAGGGCATAAGTCAGGCCAAAAGCAACGATTAGCACTTTTCCCCAACCGATCTTCAAAATAGGGGCCTGCTCTGTTTTGAAGATTATCCTACCCTGGAGGTCCCGTGATCTTGCTCCTTTTGAGTGCCTGCATGGACATGTTCCTGCCCCCGTACAACGGGGATTCGGACGATGTCGACTCGGCCGATTCGGTCGAAGAGACCGGCAACGTCGAGACCGGCGGCGACGACAGCGACACCAACGTCGACAGCGACAGCGGTGGGGTCGTCGACACGGACAACGACGGCGACGGCTACGGCGCTGAGGCCGACTGCGACGACAACAACGCGAGCGTCAACCCTGGCGTGGCCGAGATCTGCGGCAACGGCGTGGACGACAACTGCGATGGCGAGAGCGACGATGGCGACGCGCGCTACTTCGACGGCGACGGCGACGGCTACGGCGACGCCAGCATCGAGATCACCACCTGCGTGGAGATCCCGAGCTACGTCGTGAACGCCAACGACTGCGACGACGCGCGCAGCGACGTCAACCCGAGCGCGAGCGAAGTCTGCGACAGTGCGGACAACGACTGCGACGGGGGCGTCGACGAAGGCGTCGAGCTGACGTTCTACGAAGACGCGGACGGCGACGGGCAGGGGAACGCGAGTTCCTCCACCCTGGCCTGTTCCGTGCCCGAGGAGTACGTCGAGAACGCCGACGACTGCAACGACGCCGACGTGGGCGTGCACCTGGGCGCTACCGAGTACTGCGACGGCCTCGACAACGACTGCGATGGCAGCGTCGACGAGGGCGACGCCTTCGGTGCCCCGACCTGGTTCGCGGACAACGACGGTGACAGCTTCGGCAACCCGGGCGACGCGGTCGTCAGTTGCTACGAGCCCTCGGGCTACGTGGTGGACGCGGGCGACTGCGACGACACGAGCGCGGAAGTGAACCCGGACGCGATCGAGACCTGCAACGGCCTCGACGACGACTGCGATGGCGAGATCGATCCCGACAGCGCCGTGGGCACTTCCACGTTCTACCTCGACGCGGACAGCGACGGGTACGGCCTCGCCCGCAAGAGCGAGACGACCTGCACCGCCCCGAGCGGCTACGTCGAAGCCAAGGGCGACTGCGACGACGGCGATTCGACGATCAACCCCGGCGCGAGCGAGGTCTGCGACAGCGCGGACAACGACTGCGACGGCACCACCGACGAGTCCGACGCCACCGGAGCCACCACCTGGTACTACGATGGCGACAACGACGGCTTCGGTGACAGTCGCGACAGCATCGAGAACTGCAGCGCGCCCTCTGGCTACATCGCGGAGAGCGGCGACTGTGACGATGCCGACGCGGCGATCAACCCCGACGCGGAAGAGATCTGCAACGGCCTCGACGACGACTGCGATGATGAGGTTGACGAAGGTTTCGACGCCGACAGCGACGGGATCGCGGACTGCAGTGACGTCGAGGAGTGCGACGGCGTCGACAACAACGGTGACGGCGTCATCGACGAAGACAACGTCTGCGAAGTGGCCTGCTTCCCGGACGCCGACAACGACGGCTACGGCGACTCCGTGGGCGGGATTGCCGCCAAGGACGGAATCTGTCCGGAAGGCTACGTCGACCACAACGGCGACTGCGACGACAGCAACGACTCCACCCACCCCGGCGCCTACGACGCGCCCGACGACGCCTACGACGACGACTGTGACGGCAAGTTTTGACCGGGTTTCTCAAGATCCCCTCGGGAAGCGCTCTTCCTGAGGGGATCCTCATTATATTGACAATTTGACAGTTCCTGGGTATAACCCTATCTCCCCATGCGGAAGTTACTGGGTTTCCAAGTGCTTTTCTTAGGGAGATCACCCCAACGGAGTCAATCGAGATGCGCTACCTTTCCCTCATCCTCCTCCTCGCGGCCTGTGCCGGTACCGGTCGCAATCCCACTGACAAGTCGGGTTCGACCGAGAAGGGCTACTACGTCGACGACGACGGAGACAGCTACACCGAGCTCGGCGGGGACTGCGATGACGCCGACCCCAACATCCACCCCGGGGCGGTCGAGCTGTGCGACGGAGGAGTCGACAACGACTGCGACGGCGCGGCCGACGACGCCGACACCTACCACGTCGACAACATCTGGGCCATGGACAGCGACGGCGACGGCTTCAACGACAGCAACGGCGTGGCCATGGCCTGCGACATCGACACCCTCGAGGAGTTCGTGGCAGCCAACGGCGGGGAGCTCTCCGACGCCTACGAGCAGCTCACCGACGACGACTACTACGATGAGGACGGTGACGGCGACCCGAGCGAGTTCCATTGGGACTGCGACGACGACAACGCCTGGATCTACCCCGGCGCGCCGGAGGTCTGTGACGGTCAGCCCAACGACTGCGACACCTGGGACACCTGGGTCGACACGGACGAGGAGGGTCTCTACACCACCATCTACATCGACGCCGACGGCGACACCTACGGCAGCAACGCGTCGACGATCCTCGCCTGCGAGGCCTTCCCCGGGTGGTCGGCCAACGCCGACGACTGCAACGACGACGACGGCACCATCTACCCCGGTGCCCCCGAGTCCTGCAACGGCGTCGACGACAACTGTGACGAGAGCGTCGACGAGGGGGTGATGAGTCCCTTCTACGCCGACGTCGACGCCGACGGCCAGGGCAACGCCAGCTCCTCCACCGAAGGCTGCGAGGCGCCCGGTGGCTTCGTCGACAACACCCTCGACTGCAACGACTACGACGCCGCCACCTACACCGGCGCCCCGGAGACCTGCGCCACCGACGGCGTGGACAACGACTGCGACGGCGACATCCACGACCGCGCGGTCGACGAGGTCACCCGCTACTACGACGGCGACGAGGACGGCTACGGCGACCCGAGTGACACCTTCACGAGTTGCACGGCTCCCTCCGACTACGTCGACAACGACGACGACTGCGACGACACCGACGACACCATCCACCCCGGCGCCGCCGACAAGGGCAGCGACGGCCTCGACAACGACTGTGACGGTAGCGTCGACGAGGATCCGTGCGAGTTCCTGGTCGAGTTGAACAGCAACAACGGCCAGCCCGACTCGTTCGTGGCCGAAGTCACCGGGGGTGGCTCGGCGCTCAGCGGCGAGTGGTCCCCGGAAGGCGTGGTCGGGGTGACGGTCTCGAGTAGCTTCCTCGGCGGCACCTCCTGGTACTTCGCCTTCACCATGGACCTGTGCCTCGGCGGCAGCGACAGCGCCACCGTCGACGCCTACTTCCCGGACGGCACCTCGCTCGCCGACGACGCCTCGGCCAGCATCCACTCCAGCACGGACGGGGTGCCCAACTCCGTCACCCTGGTCGACCCCGACGGCGACGGCGACTACTCCCGCATGATCACCGCCCCCTAGCCGCTTCTACCAACCCGACCGGGCCCTGACCTCCAACGACGTCCGCCCAGGTTCACTCCTCGGGCGGCGTCTTCGCGTTTAATGGCATTTTTTGGCCAATATTGGCCATGTACCATTGACAAAACCCCATTTTTATGCTATATTTTCCTGTTTCGTGATGATGGTAAATCGTTGCGGAACTAGGACAAAGGAGCCGAATCTCCTCCCTTTTCTCGAGCGCAATCCACGTTTGTGCGTTTGAGACGTTCCTGAAAGCGTGAACCCATGGCAGGCCAGAGTGCCTGCAAGGAGACCCACATGTTCCTGATCATCAGCTTGATCCTCGTCGGCTGCGACAGCAACCCGATCGACCTCGACTACGATGTCGCCGACACCGGCAGCGTCGAGCAGGGGGAGACGGGCGAGATCGACACGGGCGACAGCGCCCCGGTCGACACGGCGGACACCGAGACGGGAACGGTCGAGACGGACTCCGGGGAAGACTCGGGGATCGTGGACACCAACACGGACTCGGGCACGGACACCGACACCGGCGAGATCGTCGACACGGCCGGCAGCGGCAGTGTCGATACCGGCGAGGCGGACACGGACACCGACTCCGACGCGGACACCGACACCGATTCCGACACGGACGCTGACACGGACTCGGACACCGATTCGGATTCCGACAGCGACACCGATGCGGACTCGGACACGGATGCCGACACGGATTCGGACGCGGACACCGACACCGATTCCGACACGGACGCTGACAGCGGCACCGTGGTCGGCGAATACGACAACGACGGCGACGGGTTCTGTGAAGGCGCCGAGTGCGCCGACGCGAGCCTCCCGGGCGACTGTGACGACGACTACAAGTCGGTCAACCCCGGTGCGGTCGAGACCTGCTCCAACGAGCGGGACGACGACTGCGACGGGCTGGTCGACGAGGGCTGCGAGGTCGTCGACACGGGCGCCGAGCCCGAAGACTCCGGCACCGTCGACTCCGGCGGCACCGGGGACACCGACACCGCGGCGGATTCCGCGGAGGAAGACCCGTGCGTCGACAACGACTGTGACGGCGACGGTTTCACCACCGTCAGCGGCGCGATCGACTGCGACGACAACGCGGAGGCCATCAACCCGAGCGCCGTCGAGGAGTGCGACAAGATCGACAACGACTGCGACGGCCAGGTGGACGAGGGCGACGACTGTCTGCCCGAGGACACCGACACCGGCGCGATCGACACCGGCGTCGACAGCGACACGGACACCGGGAGCGATTCCGGTATCGTGCTCGTCGACTCGGACTCCGGCGCGGTCGCGGACAGCGACACCGCCGAGGCCGACACCGCGGTCGACTCCGACACGGCCACCGACACCGGCACGGTCGACACGGCCACCGGGTCCGTCGAGACCGGCATCGACTCCGCGGCGGACACCGCGGGCACGGGCGTCGGGACCGAGGACTCCGACACGGCTGTCGACGCCGATACCGCCGACACCGGCACGGAGATCGACGACGGCCTCTCGATCGTCACCTGGGAGCTCCCTGAGGGCTTCTACGGGGGGCAGATCTGGTCCTGGAGCTGGGACACCCTCGAGTGGACCGTGATCGCCACTGCCGACTTCGGGGTGCTGACCACCGAGATCGTCTCCGAGCCGATGGAGTTCCCCACGGGGTTCGAAGTGCTCCAGGTCGAGTACTTCGACGGGGCCGAGGTCCAATGGGGGGCCGCCAACATCGGCGACACGGATGGCGACGGCGTCTACGAGTTCGCGGTGGTGGGCAACCTCTACCGCGACGACGAGGCTCCGCTCTTCGCCGTCCCGGTTTCGACCGATGACGACGGCGACGGCTCCAAGACGGGCGCCAACGACGGCGCCTACATCAACGCCTACTGGAAGTAGGCATCCAGCGAGGAGAAGTCCCGCTGTAGGTCGAGTATCAAGAGAGCGGGACCGACCTCCGCCAACGCGCCCTGAAGGGAGATCTTCCTGAAGGGGTGCGAGAGATTCTTACGCCCCTGAAGGAAACTCCTTCAGGGGCGTTGACTTTGTGTTATAATAATCCCATTATGGTCAACTTGCGGGAGGCGTATAAGCACAGCGACGAGCGCATGCCGCTTATTCTTGTTTCTGTTTTGGCTGTGCTCGTGTTTGCTGTGCTTGGCGTGGTCTTTTTGTCGCCAACGTTTGTGCTTGGCACGCTCATCGCCATTGTTTTTCTTTTTTTGACCATCGTGAAGCCACTCTGGAGCTTGGCGTTTTTGTCTGTCTATTTGCCATTTGAACCGTTTTTGCTCAAGTGGATGCCAGACGACTTGTATCTATTCGCCAGATTTTTTTCTGAAGGATTGGTGTACCTCATTTTTGTCGTGGCACTTATTCGCATGCTCAGCCGCGGCGAACGGTTTCGTGCCAATCCATTGACCATGCCGTTCATCTTTTTCCTCATCGCTCTTGGCGCCTCCAGTGTCTTCAATTTAGTTGATCCGACGATTGCCTTGTTTGGTATTCGCTCCATCATCCGTTTCATTCTCATTTACTTTGCGGTCATCATGTTGCGCCCCGACAAAGCCTTTGTCCACCGATTGACGATGGTACTTTTTGGTGTGGTTTGTCTGCAGGCGGCGATCGCGCTCACGCAAGCCGTTGTTGGTACGCCTTTGGATACCTTTTTGCTTCCATCAGAAACACGCACTTTTGGCGAGTTTCAGATTACCGAAGGGACAATTCAGTTTTGGGACGCGGGCAGCCGCGTGTTTGCCACGCTTGGGCGTTACGACCGCCTGGGGGTGTTTCTCGCTTTTTTCCTGATCATCGCCGCTAGCTTTTTGTATGAAAAATTGGTGCGCGCGGAGCGTAAAGAACTGCCGTGGCTTTTTTTGCTCGGCATTCCCGCGCTCATTTTGACGTACTCGCGTTCGAGCTGGTTTGGATTTGTCTTGGGATTTTTGTTCATCGCCTTGTATGTGCGACGCGACCGCAAAGTGCTGATTGGACTCGGAGTGATCGCTGCCGTGATTGTTGGCTATTTGGCCTACACGGGCATTATCGTTAATAGCCTGATCGACGTCCCGCAGCAAACCGTTGCCGAACGGTTCTTTGAAGCCTTCTCGTACGAACGTTGGCAAGGGGAGTACTACGGACTTGGGCGATTGTTTTGGGTTGTGCAAACGGTAACCAGTGTTGTGCCAGCCGCGCCGATTTTTGGTTGGGGGCCAGGCATGTACGGCGGGGGAACAGCGATTCTGTTTCACAACACCAAAGTGTACGACACGCTTGGCTTGCCGTTTGGCGTATATGGAACGGCGGGGTACATCGACAATAACTGGTTTTCGATTTGGGGAGAAACGGGCACGCTTGGCATAGGATTTTTCTTGTGGATGTACTTGGCCTTGTTTTTCTACGCTCTGCGTGTGGGGCGCGCGAGCAAAGATCCGTTCATCTGCTCACTGGCTTTTGGATTTGCTGGTGCCATGATTGCTGTTGCCCTCAACGCGTTCTTAGCGACCTTTTTTGAAGTGCGATCGCTAGCCATTTACTTGTGGATGTACGCAGGATTTGTGGCGGTGTTAGGCGAGGAAGAGAAAGTCATATGAAATCCGAAATCCGAAATTCTAAATTCGAAACAATCGGAAAAAGGAGATGGGAAAAAGGGAAAACTGTTTGTGGATTTTCCTATTCGAATTTTGAATTTATTTCGGATTTGGTATTTCGTATTTCGAATTTTTTCTAGTATGTCCTGGTTATCTCAAACACTCTGGCAGTGGCCAAACGGGTTGGTGTGGAAACTCACCCATCGGCTAACGATTACATCGCGTAAGCGCAAGTTCCGATTGTTTTTGCGGCAGATGCGGCCGACGTTTGCCACCACGATTTTAGATGTCGGTGTTTCCGGAGCGGCCAGCGGCGAACGAGCGGAAAACTTTTTGGAAGAGTGGTATGAGCATCCAGAAAAAATCACCGCTGTTGGCGTTGATGATCTTACAGCTTTTCATAAACGTTATCCTGCCGTAACGGTTGTTCAGGGAGATGGTAAGCATTTGCCGTTTGCGGACAAACAGTTCGATGTGGTGTTTTCAAACGCGGTCATCGAGCATGTGGGGTATACGAAATCGCAAGAAGCGTTTGTACGAGAGTGTTTGCGTGTCGGCAAGCGGGTGTTTCTTACTACCCCTTCGCGATCGTTCCCCATTGAATCCCACACCATGATCCCGTTCTTGCATTGGCTGCCAACCGACGCGCGCAATCTTTTTTATCAACTTCTCGGACGCAAACACGAGGGAACGCCAGGGAAACTCACCTTGTTATCCGCTCGATCGCTGCGACGTTTGTTTCCGAAAGAAGCGCGTGTCAAAATCGTCCGTCAGCGCCTGTTTGGGTTTACGTCTGTTTTGATCGCCATGGTATGAAGATTCTCCAAATCAACAAATATTATTGGCCCAAGGGGGGAGCGGATCGCTACATGATGGAGCTCTCAGATTTGTTAACGGCACACGGTCACGAGGTGATTCCTTTTGCCATGAAAGACGCGAAAAACGCGCCGAGTATCTACGATCGTTATTTTGTGAGTCCGGTGGAGACGGGGGAAGTGCGTGGCGGTTGGCAAGGGTTGCGAACGTTTGCCCGCATGCTCTATTCGTTTGAAGCGGCGCGGAAGATGCGTGAACTCATTCAGCGCACGCGCCCCGATGTTGCACACGTGCATAACGTTTACGGACAAATCTCGCCGTCGGTGCTCGATGTTTTAAAACAAGAAAAAATTCCCATCGTCATGAGCGTGCATGATTATCATTTAATCGCGCCCAATTACATGATGTGGCGTCATGGCGGATCGGAAAACTTGGCGCATAAGTCGCTGGCTACGCTTACGTTCTCTCGTTTTCACAAAGACTCTTACCGCGCTTCGTTCGCTCAGGCGCTGAGTTTTAAACTTCATCGCTTGCGGCAAAGTTATTCGCGTACGATTGACCAGTTTTTAACTTCGTCGCAATACGTAGAAAACACGTATGTTGCCGCCGGCTTTGATCGCGCGCGTTTTACGCAAGTGCCGTTGTTTACGAGTCTTGTGGCTGAAGCGCCGCGGTACCAAGATAGCGGTTACGTGTTGTATTACGGGCGATTGGTGGAAGAGAAGGGGGTAGATGTGTTATTGCGCGCCATGCAGGAGATGCCGGGGGTACCGTGCAAGATCGTCGGCACAGGACCAGAAGAGCAACATCTGCACATAGAAGGCGATAAAATGAACAACGTAACATTTGAGGGGTACCAGAGCGGGGAGGCCTTGTGGGATTTGGTGCGCGGCGCCCGAGCGGTGATTGTGCCGTCATTGTGGCATGAAGTGTTTGGACTTGTCGCGGTTGAGGCGATGGCGCTTGGTAAACCGGTGATCGCTAGTCGTGTCGGAGCCTTGCCAGAAGTGGTGGCTGACGCGCAAACGGGATTGTTATTTGAACCGGGAGATGTACAAGGATTGCGCCAAGCCATTGCGCGTGTGGCTGAAGATCCTGTTTACGCCACCGCTCTTGGCCGTGCGGGGCGTCATCGTGCAGAACAGCTCTACGCCCCGGAAGTGCATTATCAAAAAATCATGGAGGCGTATCAACGAGTGTTGAAGAAGTAGGTTGACTTGCCCCCCCAGTCGCGTAAGGATCCCTTTTCAAGGAAAAACATAGACGGGAGTAGAGACTCCCGTCTATGTTTTTATTTTATCAAATTACTATTCCTCCACCACGCCGAGTCCCGCGGCCATGGAATCGTATGGTAAGTTTGTCGTGATGGTGCTACCGCGGGCGCTGACGAAGGTGCCCGTAAAGGTGTCGCGGGCGCTGACGAGCGGGGAAGCGAGCAGGGTTGGGGTTTTGCCAATCATGTCGGCGGTTGGAGTGATGGCTACTTCGAAGGCCACGGAAACCATTTGACTGCCGGGTGCCAACGTCGGCGGAAGCGATCCAATCGTCCAGGTGATCGAGTGATCTGTTGTGTTGTAATTCAAGCTCTCTCCATAGGAAACACTTTGTTTGCCGGTGAAGGTGACTCCAGGACCTAAGTCCGCGTCCATTTTGAGATTCTCTAAATCATTTGTTGTTCCACGAATGGTCATAAACACCCAATACTTCGTTTCTTCGCCAACAAGCGGCGGCAATGGTCCGCGCCCAAGCTGATCGCCTTGCGGCGAGGCGTAGCGTCCAAACGATTCCAGCACCACAGGACTGGTGATGTTCAAACTGTCGGATGCGCCAAGAAGACTGATTTGCGCTGGTGGAAGATCGTCTTGGGTTAGCGTGTAATTGACGTAGGTTTTCACGAGCGCGCTTAATTGTTGGTACGTACTGACTGTTCTGGCGTCAATGCTGCTATTAAAGCGCACGGTGATACTGGCACTCCCGATGTCTCCCGGTTGTACGGCTGTCACTGTTTGCAACACTTCGTAGGATGGTTTTTGAAAGAGGGGCTGATTAAGCGTGTTGATATTGATCGCCAAGTCGTTGATGGGAAGTTCGCCAATGTGTTCGTAAGCGACGGTAACCACCATCGTTCCCCCTGGCGTAATCGTTTCAGGAGAGAACGTGGTAGTGGTTTTTATTTGTGAGGGAAGAAGTTTGACGTTTTGCGTCAGACGATCTTGGGTGTAATAATCATCACCAAAGGTAAAGCTGGGGTTGAAGATAAAGTCGACCGATTCTGTGGGAGGCATTTGGCCAACGAACGAAATCGTGCCTTCTTGACCCGCTTGCAATCCGTTGAGTATGAACGAATTGCCTTCGGCCAGTAATGCCGGAGAACTACTCACCAGTACGAACCCTTCTGGCCAGATCGGTTCGATTTGGATTTGTGGAAAGTCTACCGTGCCGGTGTTTTTGTAAGTGATCTTTCCTTGCGCTTGCTGGCCTTGTACCACGCGATCGGGGAGGGTGAGTTCAAGAGCCAAGGTTGAATGCGACGGATGAAAAACGTGCTCGCTGAACTTGGTGGCGGTGCGGTCGTTCGGACCATAAACAAAACTCAAGGTGCTTTGAAAAACTTGATCGCCACCCACGTCGCCAAACATGACTCCGGAGAGTTTGATCGATCCGTTGGCTCCTGGGGCGATGCTCCCAAGGTCGTAGGTTTGTGGAGCGACTTCCGTGAGATCCGCCGGGGCTTCTGTTTGTTCAAAATGGGCAGGGAAGCCTAGATTGAGGCGCGCGAAACGCAACTCCTCGCTCGACGTGTTTTCGTAGCGGAAGATGAGTGTCGATAATCCTCCGGAAACAACATCGCTTGGCGCCACGGTCGCGTCTACATGCACAAGATTAACAATTTTTGCTGGTCGGAAAACCGTAAAGGCTAAAATAAGTCCCACGGAAACAGCGATGCTAACAAGCACCACAATATCCACCACAAACAACGTGCGGGCAAACCGCTTTTCCGCGTAGTGGTGGTGAAAAATTTTTTGCAGCGGTCGGCTCACCAATTTGCCTGGCTGTGAAGCGATTTCCAGCGATTTACGAAAGATGTGGATCATAGGGGAAAGGAAGAAAGCGGTTGTTTGGTGGGTGGAAAAAGGTTAGAACAAGGAAAGGGTGAACACGTCAGAACTCACCGTAAAGATTTCCTCTTTGCCATCGCCGTCCAAATCTCCAGCGGAAACTTCAACTCCGCTTGTGTCTGTGGTTTCTGAAACAAGGAAACCGGTATTCAGAGCAATACCATCTTTAGTATATACCTTTACTTCCGGTTTGCCTCCTTTGCCTGGGCCGGTAATGATTTCTTTTACGCCATCGCCGTCCACGTCTGCCGCGGCCACGTTGACTCCTCCGCGGAAAGACGGGTCATAAGCCATGAACCCTGGGTTGATCAGTTTTCCATCTTTGTTAAAGACACGCACATGCGGCCCGCCGCCAACGCCTGCGCCGGCCACGATTTCTTTGGTGGCGTCGCCGTTTAAGTCGCCGATGGTCACATTGACCCCGCCACGGAAGGCCGTGTCGTAAGCAAAAAATCCCGGATTGATGAGTACTCCGTCTTTATTGAAAATACGAATTTGCGGACCGCCACCATCTTCCGTGCCTGTGACAATCTCCATCGTGCCGTCGTTTTCCAAATCGCCAATGGCAATGTTTACCCCGCCTGTGTAAGCGCTGGTATAAGGAAAGAACGAGGCGTGTAGAGAGCCGTTGGCGTCATAAATGTCGACCCGATTTTTGTTGGCGCTCACTAATTCTTGTTTGCCGTCGTTGTTCATGTCCGTGGAGATCACTAAATCTCCTCCGGTGGCACCGGAGTCGTAGGCAAAAAATCCGTTACGTTTGGTTTCTCCATTTTCATCGTAGATGCGAATGAAAGCTCCGTTTTTATAAACCGCGTCGTTGACGGTTTCTAATGGGCGCAACAAAACAATACCGTCTTCCGCCGGCAACGTGAGCTGAGAAATAATGCGGCCATCGTTGGTAGATGGATCTTGGCTGCCGTGAAGTTTTTCGTATTCGCCATCTAGACGCACCTTCTGCGTGGTACTCGTGGAATTGACTACGGCCTTGCCTTTATCGAAATCGCGTGCCCACACGCTTGGTTTGATTGTTGTGTTGCTTGGGTTCAGTAAGTCTTTCGGATCACCGGCAGGTTCGCCTAAGAAGGCGTCGTATTCGTCGTAGTACCATGTTTGTCCGTGCGACTCGGTGCCGAAGTCGTACCCGAAGTAGCCGTCGCCGAGCAGAGTGGAGGTAAGGCCGTAGCGGACTTTTTGATAGTCTGTTTTATTGCCGGTATTGTCGCTGTTGCCGTTGATAATAAAGGTCGGCTCGCCACTTACATTATCTTGTTGCGACAAGTAACGGCTTTCGATTTCGCTCCAGCTACCACCTGCCTCCCAAGGAGTAGGGAAGGATTCATACATACGGCCGTTGGTGAGCGGCATGAGTTTGTCGTTGCTTGATCCGTTCATGACAATGATCGTATCTTTGCCTGCTCGCGTGCGTGTGCGTGTGAACAAGTTTACAAGTCCCTGTGTCCAATCCGCGTCAGAAATATTCAGGTTGGAAACCCAATTAATTTCCGCGCTCACTTCATCGTAAAACACACCATCCCAATATCCTGAAGACAAAATATCGTCGACGGTCCAATCGGCTAAATACTTGTACCAATCCGTGGTCAGGTTGAGTGCCTCTGTGTTTGGCCAAATGGAAACTTGTTTGCCGCTTTTGTCTTTTAGCCACCAAGAAGGCTTAATGCCTTTTTTGAGTTTTTTGTAGAGATCCGATGACCATACGTTGTTCCAACTAACGGTTGGGACATACGCCAAGATAATAATATCTGGATTCACTTCACGCGCCTCTTTCAAAAAGTCGACGTTATATTCTTGCGCTAAAATGGGGAGAACAAGCAAATCGTATTTTTCGAGTGTGGCGCGCGTGGCCTTGTCGTCGAGAGTTGTACCGGAAAGTAAAAAGTAGTTTGCCGTGCGCACGGAGTCGCTAGAAGAAGCCCGCACCGGCATAGCCGTCAAAAGCAGGGAAGCGATGGTAATAAGTAAAGAGAATCGGAACGTCACATTAGTGCTGTTGAGATTCTACTATCTTTGGGTTAGGGGAGTACAGTTTGTTTTTAATTTTCCACTGATCCACAAACTGACCAATCCCTTGGCGATCGCGTTTGTTGCGTACGGTACTTGTTTCTTGCGACCACCGTAAGAGAGATTCAAAGTTAATTTTATAACGGCCTTGAACCACAACATAGGTGATTGCTTCTTCGGCGATGGCACGACGCACGGTGCGTGTGCTGACTCCGAAGATTTTGGCAGCTTCTGACACAGAGAGTCGAATGACTTGGGCGGACATAGGTATTTAACACGTTACTTTGTCCACGCTAGTGTAGACAGAGTTGGTAATCTTGTCAAGTTTTTTACCCATGACTATTGAGGATTTTCCCAATTTATGGTAAGAAACATCTTCCAACGAGAGGGTTGGATCATCCACAAGATGTCTATAAAACGGCGAAAAACGGTCACTTTTTGCCATAACGATCTGCTATAATAGGTCGGCCTCGGAAACGCACTGTAACGTTTTGTTTTTGTTGGCGACTTATTAAGTAGACGGGAGTATGAACACCCAACGTGAAAAGTTTCTCTTATTGCGGGTTTACCGCAATAAGGATCAAAGAGCGTTCGGTGAATTATACAACTTGTATGAGTCCCGTATCAGTCGCTATTTGACCTTTAAGCTGCCAACGCGAAACGACGCTGAAGACGCCTTGTCTGAAGTGTTCGTGCGAGCGTGGGAGTACATGCAAACGACCCCGGTCGAAAACGTCTCGCCATTTCTCTATCGCATTGCTCGAACGGTCTGCGCAAACTTCTATCGCACCAAGTCGCGACGTCCGCAAGAGGTAGACATGAGCGAAGGCGAACACATTATTGGTGACTCACACGAAGTGATTGAAGGAACACTTTCCACGGTTATCTCCATCGAAGCGATTGCGCAGCTCTTACCAAGATTGAAAGAAGAATATCGTGACGTGGTGGTGATGCGGTACTTAGATGAAATGTCGATGCGTGAAATCGGTGAAGCACTGGAAAAGAATGAGGGAGCCGTACGAACACAGTTACACCGAGCGCTAAAAGCTTTACGAGAACTTCTGGATCAGCACCACATTGAAAATGATTATGACGATCAATCGCGAAATAACTAAAGCGTTGCGTTCCCTCCGAGACAAACCGGAGTTTGGTGCGCGCACGCCCGAGCAGACGAACGCTGCCCGGGAAGCTTTGCTTCGCATGATTGGCGCGGAAGATGTTTCCCGTCCGGTTTACACCTTGCGCGATTACGCGGATACATTTTTGTTTGAATTCCGTCACGCGGTGTTGCGCCCACTCATGGTTGGGATTGGTATTTTGGTGTTGGCCGCCGGTGGTTGGATGACCTCGGTGAACGCCGCGTACGAATCTGTACCTGGCGACATGTTGTATCCTATCAAGATTGCTACGGAACAAGCACAACTTTCCATTACTATTTCCGATCAAAAGCGCGCTGCGTTGCACATGGAGTTTGCTAGCCGTCGTTTGGCTGAAGCGAGCTCGATCAGTCATTCCGATTCCAGCGATAAAACGGAGCGCATGAAATCGGCGGTCAGTGCCTTTAAGAATGAAGTCGCGGAAGCGAAAACGTCGTTGAAGAGTTTACAAGGAAGCGAAGAAGCGGTGGCAGTTGCGAGCGCTTTAGACGCAAAGGCAAATGAATACGCCGCCTCTATTGATCAAACGGCATTAGCTCTCGATGATGCTTCAGAGGTTGATGTCGCTGGCGCAAAAGAAGATGCTGAGCAAGCAGGCGATGAAGCGGTCGAGGTACTCGTTACTTCTGCGGAAGCATCGCAGCAGCAAGGAGTCGTTACGGAAGATTTGCAAAAATCGTTCCAGCAAAATCTTCTTTCCATCGATGCTCAAGTCAAATTAGCTCTCGGTCGCGTCGCTGTGATTCAACATGTTGTTGCTGCGGGCGCCGTAACACTTCCTGTCGGCACAGATTTGAAGTTCATGACCTCGCGTTTGCAGCACGTGAACACGCAAGTGCATGAAGCGATGAATATTATGGCTGCTGGTGGTTATCGTTCTGCGTTCGAACAATTGGATGAAATTGATAACACGATTAGCGAAGTGGAAGCGCAAATCGCCGCCTTGGAATTGTCGATTGTTGCCCAGCAAGACGCCTCAGTAGATTTGTCCCCGATTGAGTAGCATTGCTCACTACTCGTTGGTCCGTTTTGCGGATCAACGAGTGTTGACCAATAAGGTCGGCACACCGGATGTGTTTATCACGCGAAGAAGCTGAAAGGTCGAGGCCGCATAGGCCGCTTCATCGCTCTATCATTAAACGAAAGAAAAGGAAAATTCCTTATGCAGAATGCTATGACTCTCGGGAAACGAGCGTTCACGGTGGCTGTGGCTGTCGCGACCATTTTGTGGTCTGTCGGCGCCGCTTCCTTCGTCGCTCCTCTCGCAGCCAGCGCGGAAACGACCCTTTCGAACGGCGACCTTATCAAAGGCAGCCTTTCGACGGTGTATTACTACTACGGTGGTGAACGCTGGACCTTCCCGAACGAAAAAACCTACATGACGTGGTACTCGAACTTCAACGACGTCATGACGGTTAGTGATTCCCAGCTCGCGAGCTACCCGCTCGCCGGCAACATCGTCGTGCGCCCCGGCACATGGATGGTGAAAATTGACACCGATCCGAAGACCTACGTGGTTACCACCGACGGAGAAATCCGCTGGGTAGAAACCGAAGAGGTTGCTACGGATTTGTACGGCAGCGACTGGAACAAGTGGATCATTGACGTCCCGGATGTATTCTTCACTGACTACTCCGAAGGCTCCTCGATGATGACCGCTGAGCTCGTTGACGGCATGATGGTGAAAGACGGCAGCACCACCTATCTCATTTGGGATGGGGAAAAGCGTTCCGTCTCTTCCGCCGGTATGACCGACAACCGCTTGATGAGCCAGTTCGTGATCACGGATTCTTCCGTGGCTCTCTCTGACTACTCCACCGGTAGCTCTATTAGCTCTGAAGTGCCTGCCCTCTCGGACGCTTCTCAGCAAGCTACGGGTACGACCACCGTTAGCGGCGGTCTTACGGTCAGCGAGAATGGTGACAGCCCATCGGGACAAACCGTTCCGTTGAGCGCCACCAACGTTCAGCTTATGGCTGTTGATTTGGAAGCCAGTGGTTCTGACGTGACCGTCAGCAACCTTGCTTTCCACTTCACCGGTGTGGCTAGCGTCGATGTGTTTGCCAACCTGTACGTGTACTGGAATGGCCAACGCTTGACCAACGGAAAGAGCATCAACTCCACCACCCGCGACGTGACCTTCTCCAGCCTCGGAATCGAGGTTGCTGATGGCGACACCGAAACGGTTTGGTTGACTGGTGACGTCACCACGGTTGACGCTGATTTGAGCACCGCTTCCGTTGCTTTCGAAATCGAAAGCGAAGATGCTGTGACCTCTACAGCTGAATCCGTGAACGGCGACTTCCCGGTTTCCAGCGAATGGAACACCCTCACTGACGGCGCTGAAGTTGGTACCGTGACGATTGACGAAACCGGTTCTCTCTCCGATGTCACCATCGGTGAGGAAGGTGCGGAAATCGCTCGTTTTACCATCGACGCCAACAACGAGGACGCCATGATCGAATCGCTTACGTTGAACGTCGACAAAGCGGAAGATCACGACGAGTACGAATTGTGGCAGAGCTCAACCAAGATCGCTGACGGTGAATCCATCGGCAACGACTTGGTGCTCTTCACCTTCGACGACGCCTACACTGTTCTCGACGGCAACACCAAGACCTTCAAGGTGACCGCCAAGATCGGCGGCGACCCGAACGACACCATCGCGACCGCTTTGGAAGAGAACTCGGACCTTACCGCCATTGGTGGCGACTTCGGCTTCGGCATGCAAGTCACCAACAACATGGGCGATGACGGTGCCGCTTGTGCTACTTCCGGCGATGAATGTTCCTTTGTGAACATCATCGGTGGCAAACTTACCTTTGCCTTCAACGGTCCTTCCGCTGCCACGGATCTTCAGATTGGTGGCGATGATCAAGCCATTTTCAACTTCACCTTGACGTCTCAGAACGACGCCACCGTGAACTCCTTGAACTTTGACTTGACCATGACCGATGCTGACGACGGTACCGACTTCAACTTCGAGAACTTCCGCATCGTTAAGGAAGATGGCTCGACCTTGATGGGGCCAGAAGAGTTGGCCACGATTGGCGACAACACCCAGACCCTCGTCTTCAGTGACGAGTTCGACATCGCTGCCGGTGACTCTTGGGACTTGTCTTTGGTGACCGACATCATTGACACCGGAGACGCCGCCGCTGATGACACTATTACCGCTGTCATGGACAGCAGCGCGACCGACGCCGAGGACGCCCAAGGTAACAACCTTGTGGTCGGAACCGACATCGTTCCGAACGCTGACTTGAACGGTAACGCCATGGTTTTGAACGACGCTTCTTTGACCATCAACTTGGCTGGATCACCGTCTTCCGCCACGGTGGTGAAGGGCTCTCAAGACGTGGACATGGTCGGATTCTCCTTCGCCGCTGGTGAAGCTTCCGACATTACGGTTACCACCGCTGACTTCCACATTTTGGTGGACTCTGACGGTGATGACACCTTCGATGAGGCTGGTGATATCTCTGCCCTCGCTGCAGACGATCGCATCACTTCTTGCTCCATCTACAACGCCGACGGTGAGTTGGTCGACGGCCCAGAATCTCCGGATTCTAGCGCCGACGTCAGCTTCGACGGCTTTGACTGGACCATTCCTGCCGGCAGCACCGAGAAGTTGACGGTCACTTGTGACCTCGCCAACCTTTCCGTGGTTGCTACCCCAGACGAGTACGCGGTTGAAATCGCCGTTGTTGGCGATATCGTCGCCGAAGACGAAGACGGAGACCAGTTGACTGGTTCTTCGATCACCTTGACCGACGGTAACACTGCTGACACCATCGAAGTTGGTGTGGTTGCCAACGGTACCTTGACCACCGCTCTCGGCTCTGACAGCCCAGACTCGACCATCATCATTGGAGGCAGCTCCGACGTTGAGGTTGGTGTCTTCCGCTTCACCGCCGCTACGGAGTCCTTCATCGTGGACACCGTAAACATCACCAACGCCGGCGCTGACGAAGCTGCTGACTCCGTTTCGGTGAGCTACGAAGATGAGGACGGTCAAACCAAGACCTCCAGCTCCGTGTTCTCCAGCGGCGTCGCGACCTTCGAAGGTCTCGATATGTTCGTGCCTGTTGACGGTACGGCCGACCTGACCGTTACTGTTGACACCAGCACCGTTTCAGCTTCTGGCGCCGCCTCTGGCGACACCTTGGTCATCGGTATCGATGCCGACACCACGTCTTACACAGGCGTGAGCTCCGGTACGACCACTGTTGACTCTGGTACTGACCAGACCGCCGACACCTTCGAATTGCGCAAGACCAAGCCAACGTTGAGCCGCGCAAGTGGTTCTCCGTCTGGCTCGGCTATCCCAGGCTTGGACGAAGTGCTCCGCTTGAACATCGCCGCCGATTCTCACGGTTACGTGACTCTCGACGAGTTGACCTTCAAGATGACTTCGACCGACAACAACGGTGAAGCGGATCCAGACTGGAACCAATGTGACGCCTCTCCAGCGCTCGCGGCTGCAGACTTCTCGTTCTACAACTACGACGATTTGTCTGACGACCTCGACGTGGATGGTGACTGGACCTTCCTTGATTCCACTGGCGCTTCTTGTGGCGCGGATGAAGTCGTAACGTACATCGTTATGGACCTCACCACCTCCGTTGAAATCGCCGCGGGTGCAACCGAAACCTACTCCTTGTACGTCGACACCACGGGCGCAAGCTCGAGCGACGACGACACGGTGCGCTTCGACATCCCACGCGACAGCGAAGTGTCTACCAACGCCGGTACGGATCCGGATGGATCGATCATCTGGGATGATGACACCCAGGGCACAGATGTTGACGGTACCTACGTCAAGTCGTTGCCGCTCACGGGTGGAACCCTCGTTTACTAGTTAAACGAGTACCGGATCCTGAATCGCTGTTCTGTCTCCGGCGCGCTCTCGGGTGCTCTGGTCCACAGGCAGCACAAACCTTGGCGTACACCATCTTGCCTTCGGGCGGGTCGTCACTGCGCCTACCTCACACCTCCTGCCATTGGCAGGAGGTGTTTGGTTTTGCTATACTAGAATCTCTTTAAAATTGCGTCTTTTCGTCTCACGGGCGCCCGTTGACTCGCTCGACGTATATATCCATACGTCTCCCGAGCTCAACAGCCCGTTCAACGAAAATCCATCAATTTTAAAAAGATTCTCGATAAAAAAGACTATTGCTATGTCTCAATCCAAACCTTCTCTGTTAATCGTGTTCGTGTCGTTGATTCTCGCTGCTGGGGCGGTAGCATATCTCTTTGTCTTAAAGCCGTCTGAGCCGGTGCCAACGCCGCCTCCGGTGGAGCGCTTGAGTGAAATCGAAGTCAATTTGCCAGACGATAAGCGAGCGGAGTTTGAACAAACCGTGGCGGATTTGACCACCCAGATTACGGACAAAGAAGCGGCAGGAGCTTACGCTCTTGATTTGTACTTTTTGCGCGCCAACGCCTACCAACGTTTGGGCAAGTTGCAGCTGGCCTTTGCTGATTACACTGTAGTAACGTCAGGGGATCCTGGTAACGAAACCGCCTGGAATAATATGGGCGACATTGTGATCGATATGGGCGACCCGATGGCAGCAGAAGATTATTATAAAAAAGCTATTGAACAGGATCCTTCAGAAATTGCTTACAACAAGCTGTATCGTTACTACACAGGCTATCGCATGGATGATCGCGCGGATCAGTTGATCCCCCTTTTGAAGCAAGCATTGATTGATAATCCAGAAAGTTCTTCGTTCTACGTGAAATTGGGGCGACTATACGTGGCCCAAGGCGATATTGATCAAGCGCTTTCGGCTTATCGCCAAGCGGCGGTGTTGGCACCGGATTCAGAGGAGATTAAAGAAGAGTTGCGAAAAACCATGGCGCTGTGAAGAAGTTTTTTTTGATCATCGCCCTTATTGGTAGCCTTGCGGCCGCTCCAGCGTACGCGCGCGAGCCGAATGATCCCTTGGCCAAAGATTCTCAATGGTACTTGCGTCAAATTTCGGCGCAGTCGGCGTGGGACATTACGGTTGGTAATCGCGATGTGGTGATTGCGGTAATCGACAGCGGCGTGGATATTGATCATCCAGATTTAGAAAATAAGATTTGGAGCAACAGTGGCGAGACCGCTGGTGACGGCATCGATAACGACGGCAATGGCTTTATCGACGACGTTCATGGTTGGGATTTTGTGGGGAACGATAACGACCCGCATCCAGATAACGACCACGGATTGTATGTAGACGCCATCAATCATGGCACGGCTGTTTCTGGAATCATCGCCGCGGAAACCAATAATAGTCAAGGAATAGCTGGGATCAACTGGCGCGCGCAGATTATGCCGGTGCGGGTGCTGGATGGTTTGGGGGCTGGCAACGAACGCGACGCAGCTTCTGGCGTGCGTTATGCCGTGGAACAAGGCGCGAATGTTATTAACATGAGCTTTGCCAGTTACACCTTTGATGCGAATTTTGAGCGGGCGATTCGCGACGCCTATCGCCAAGGGGTGGTGATTGTGGCCGCGGTTGGCAATGAAGACGGTGGGGGAGTCGACATGAATGACACGCCGATTTATCCGGTGTGTATGGGGACACCTTTGGAAGATTGGGTGTTGGGCGTGGCTGCGAGTGATGAAGACGATGCTAAAGCGGATTTTTCTAACTACGGTTCTGATTGCACTGATGTAACGGCGCCGGGAACAGGGGTTTACAGTTCGGTGGAATACCGCCCTAAAGATCCTACGTTTGGCGAGGCCTATAACGGACCGTACGAAGGCACTTCGGTTGCCGCCCCGCAGGTGACGGCTGTGGCCGCGCTTATTAAAGGGGGTTTTCCTGAATTAACCGTGGAACAAATTCAAACAGTGATCAAACTTTCTGTTGATCCGCTGAACGTGCGTGGAACAAAATACGCTGGACAAATGGGCGCCGGGCGCTTGAACGCCGAGCGAGCGCTCATTATGGGTCGTGAGCTTGAAGTTGCTTGGGCGGAGCAACAGATGCTAGCTGCGACACCCACCCCGACACCCACCCCGACACCGACGCTGACGCTGACGCAATAGGCGCCCCTCGCTCCCGGGTCGGTCTGTGTTGGTCAGATCAGGCCTACAAGAGAAACAACCTCGATGTTCTTGCTCAGCATAGGGGTGTTTGAAAGATTAGATTAAATTGTTCTGTGTTGTACAGATCTTCTCCTGCCGCTCGAACATCTCGGTCGGCGTGATCTGACCAAACCCATTCCGCCCCGTCCGCTTCGGGTCGCCTATTGCTCGGGCGACCCGGACACGGACGGGACAGACGTTGCTCCGAAGAGCAGAACAGCCGACCAACGGTTCGAGCGACGGACGGAAAGTCAAACGAACACAACAAATAATAACTGAACGTGTAGATCTCTGCTGTTCTGAGCTCGAACCGTTGGGTTGTTCCTTTAGGCCTTCTGCTCAAGGACAACGTCTGGCTCGGACGTGGGAGGGGAGTCCGAGCATGACAAGTTCGTTCTTTTGCGCTAAACTACTTCACGTATGTCGACCTTGGAATCAGGCAAAAAAAATATTTTGGTAACCGGCGGCGCCGGATTTATTGGCTCGCATTTGTGTGAGCGCTTGTTAAGTGAAGGCCATCGAGTGATCTGCGTCGACAACTTTGCCACCTCGCATGAACAGAACATTAATGGATTGCTTCAGAGTCCCGATTTTCAATTTTTGCGTCTCGATGTTAATGAACCGATTCATTTGGAATCGTTTCCGGAATTGGCTCATTTTCAAATCAAATTTCAAGGGATTCAAGAGATCTATCATTTAGCCTGCCCAACATCCATCAAAAAGTTCGATCAATTTAAAATGCAAACACTGCTTTCTAGCAGTGTTGGTAATCGAACCGTGCTGGATTTGGCGGTAAAATATCGCGCCAAGATTCTTCTTGCCTCTAGTGCGGTTGTGTACGGATCTCGCAGTGCCGAACGAACGGTGTTTACCGAAGAGATGAATGGCGTGGTTGATCAGCTTTCGCCGCGCGCTTGTTACGATGAAGGACGTCGTTTTTCAGAAACGATGTTCGAAACCTACGCGCAAGTGCACGGCATTGAAACGAAAATTGCTCGCATCTTCCGCGTCTACGGACCGCGGATGCCACTGTTTGACGGTCACTTGATTCCTGATTTTGTCTTAAACGCCATTGATCAGAAAGATTTGGTGGTGTACGGCGACGAACAATTTTCTACTTCGTTGTTGTACGTGAGTGATTGCGTAGACGGTCTCACGCGTTTAATGGGGAGTGGTCCGGAAACGCGCGTGGTGAATATTGGTAACGACGTGGATGTGAAGATTGCCGATGTCGCTCGGCAGATTGTGACAATGGTGGGCTCCACCTCGCAGGTTACGTTTGAACCCGCGTTGCTTTTTCTAACCTCGCTCGGGCTTCCTAACATTTCTCGCGCTCGCGAAGCGCTCGGTTGGCTGCCGCTCGTGCGCTTAGAAGATGGCTTGCGCAAAACGATTGAATACGTCAAAGCTAATAAAATTTTACTCACGACTCTGTGAAGGTAGTGGCTGTGATTCCCGCGTACAATGAGGGGGAGCGGATTGCGGATTCGGTTCGCGATGCCGCTCTCTTTGTTTCCGCCGTAGTGGTGGTGGACGATTGTTCGCGCGATGCGACGGGAGCGAAGGCACGCCAAGCGGGGGCGTACGTGCTAACCCATGTCGTAAATCGCGGCCAAGGGGCAGCCTTGCAAACCGGAACCGATTTTGCTTTACGCCAGCTCGCCGCTGATATTATTGTTCACTTTGACGCCGACGGCCAAATGCAAGGATCGGATATTTTACCAATCATCACACCAATCGCCACGGGTAAGGTAGACGTAACCCTCGGTTCGCGCTATTTAGGAGAGGTACAAAATATTCCGCTTGCCCGACGGTTGATGCACGCCATGATTCCCGCGTTTACGTTTTTGTTCTCCGGCTTATGGTTGACGGACACGCATTGCGGCTTTCGCGCCTTCTCGCGCTCCGCTGCCGAGCGCGTGCGCATTACCCTTGATCGCATGGCTCACGCCTCCGAAATTCCCGATCAAATTGCTATTCAAAAGTTGCGGTATCAGGAGGTACCGGTAACTATTCGTTATACCCAGGAGACTTTGGCCAAAAGTCGCGCCCAAGGTCAAAGTACTTCGGCGGCCTTTCGCGTGGCCTATGACTTTATGAAAGGTAAATTTTTGCGTTAATACCTATGCTCTTCAAGCTTTTTTTAATCGCCTTTGCCGTGATCGTGATCGTGCGTATTTATAAACAATACCGCGCGCAAAAAGTTGCCGCGGGCTGGTTTCTTTTGTGGATGGTGTTTTGGGCGCTGGTTATTTTAGTGGCCTTTAGTCCACAGACAACAGACGTCATTGCCCAGCTTGTTGGGGTGGGACGCGGCGCGGATTTGATGGTGTACATTTCTTTGCCGGTGTTGTTTTATACGATTTTTCGTTTGGCCGCGCGGCAAGACCAGCATCACAAAGAGTTGACGGAACTTGTTCGCAAGATCGCGATTGATCGCGCGCAAGAGCCGGAGAAAAAATAATTGTATGAAGATTGCCCAGGTCACGCCGGTTTATCCTCCGTATCGCGGGGGGATGGGCTCGGTCGCCTACGAGTATACGGAACGCTTACGCGCCTTGGGGCACGAGGTGGAGGTGTTCACGCCCGCCTGGAAGATTGGCAATGCCGGATTTTTTTCGCCGCAGCAATTGCGGCGTTTGAACGCGTTTGACGTGGTGCATTTGCACTATCCCTTGTATGGCGGAGCGGAACAGGTCGCGCTTTTTTGCCGTCGACCCATTGTCCTGACCTATCACATGGACGCGCGGGCAAGGGGAATCAAAGGATTGGTGTTTCGCTTGCATCGCACCTTGATTCAACCGCTCATTCTTTTGCGGGCAAAAAAGATTTTGGTCAGTTCGTTGGATTATGCCGCGGCTTCGGCGTTGCGCCGTTTCCGTCGTTTGGCGCGTCTTGTTGAACTGCCGTTCGGTGTAGATATTCGTCGTTTTCATCCCGTGGCCACGGGAGAAGAAGCCATGTTGCGAACGCAACTCGCGATCCCGGCGAACGCTCCGGTGTTGGTGTTTGTCGGCGGGCTTGATACTGCTCATGCCTTTAAAGGTGTTCCTACTCTTCTTCAATCGTTTCTCCTTCTTTCTCCTTCTTTCTCCGCCCATCTAGTGATTATCGGCGATGGAGATTTGCGAGCGGGTTTTGAAGCATCTGTCTCCTCTGACCGTGTGCATTTTGTTGGTAGCCGTTCACCGGAAGAGCTGCCGACATGTTATCGTTTGGCGACGATGCATCTTTTTCCTTCAACATCATCGGCTGAGGCATTTGGGTTGGTGGCATTGGAAGCGGCGGCGAGCGGTATTCCCACCATCGCTTCGGATTTGCCCGGCGTGCGCACGGTGGTTAAAGATGGGCAGACAGGATTGTTGGTGCCACCTGGCGACGCTTCCGCGCTTACCCGCGCCATCGACCAGTTGTTGAATGACGAGGTCTTTTGTGGGAAACTGGGAGCTAACGCGCGCAAGCGGGTGGTAGAGGAGTACGACTGGGATCGACTACTGGAGCGATTAATCACCGTATATGAAGATTGTCATCATCACTAACTTATATCCACCGTATCTTCGCGGCGGCGCGGAAATTGTTCTCACCCGGATTGTCACGGAATTATTGGCGTCCGGACACAAAATCCACGTGATCACCACGCGTCCGTATGGCGGTACGAAAACGCTCGTGCCACGGCTAGAAGAAAAGTCCAATGAGCGCATTTATCGTTACTATCCTCTTAATTTCTATCACTCGTTGCGCGATTACAAACATCCGGCGCCTTTGCGTTTGCTGTGGCACATTATTGACATGTTCAATCCTTTCAATGCGATCGTTGTTCGACGCTTGTTGAAAGAAATTCAACCCGATGTTGTGTGGACTAATAATTTGAAGGGGATTGGACTGATGATTCCGCGAGCGATTCGTTCGTGTGGATTGCCGCACGTGCACCATGTTCATGACGTGCAGCTTTCTGTTCCCAGTGGACTGATTATTGCCGGCAGTGAGCGGTCGCGATGTTGTATTCGTTTCGCGCGCGGGGTGTATACCCGGATTTGTCGTTGGTTGATGGGCTCGCCAACGGTGGTACTTTCGCCATCACGATTCTTGCAAGAGTTTTATCAAGCACGACGCTTTTTCCCAAAGAGCGACGTGCGGGTGATGATGAATCCTGCTCCGCATACGCGCTATTTGCCGCGCCTTGTTCGTTCAACGGGGTCAATGCGTTTGTTGTTTGTTGGCCAGCTGGAAGAGCATAAGGGTATCCGTTTTTTGATCGAAAGTCTCAAAGCTTCACATGTGCCGTTCGAGCTCACGATCGCCGGGGAGGGTTCGTTGTCTGCCTTTATTCAATCGACAGCTAAGCAAGATCGTCGTTTTAACTACGTAGGTTTTTTGGCGATGGATCAGTTGGTTAAGCTCTTTCAAATCTCCGATGCCTTAGTCGTGCCTTCATTGTGCTATGAAAACTCACCAACGGTGATTTATGAAGCTTTGCAGTCTGGTTTGCCTGTAGTAGCGGCAGATATTGGCGGAGTGGCGGAATTGATTCGCGAAGGAGAGAATGGCTTTTTATTCGCGGCGGGTGACAAGAATGATTTGCTTTCTACTCTCTCTACCATTGACGCGGAGAAAGATCATCTTTTTGCCACTGCAGACGCCATCCGCGCCACCGTCGCCGACTTGGCGATGGAAAAGTACGTCGCTCGCCTGACGGAACTTTTTGGAGGCATTAGTAAGAAAAAAGATTGAGGAAGTTGCCGGTGCGTGATATGATTGCCTCGAACATTGCCTTAAACGCTGAGTGTTCATAGCTATACCTTTATGGTCGAGGAAGAAAACGCCTTTGCGGAAGCGGCTGCAAATGTGGAAGCAGCAAAAAAGCAAGAAGAGAAGCGTGCCGAGGACCTAGAAAATGCCTGGAAGAAATTGTTGAATCCTCTTTTTGTAAAAAAATGGAGTGCTGATTTAAATACAGAAATAAAACGCCACAAACACATAGATGAGTTTATTGCATCGGGTGATATACAAGCGTTTAATAAAGGTTTTAAAGCAGATGGACTAAAGACGGCGAATAAGGTCGCGGAAGAATTAGATCGCATCCTCGGTCGCGCGGGGGCCGGGTCGCAAGACGGTAGGTCAAAATCGAATCCTGATGTCCAACCTGATACGAAAATCGGTGATGCTTCTGCTGATACGACCAAGGGGGCAGATCAGAAAGACGATCCGTTTTTTCTCAAACGACGTGAATTAGATGTTGCGGTCGGTGAACAGCGTAAAGCAGACAAAATGTTTAAGGCAACGCAGCACGGACGCGAGATGTTGCAACTGTGGTTAAAAGCCAAGCGCAGCGGACTTGATCCGTCGCAATACCCCTTTTTTGCTAATCGTACGGATGATGTGGTCAAGTTTGCTGCATTCGCCGATCAGCAAGACGCGTTAGATGTGAGTCTGCGTCAGTTGGAACGCAAGCCGAGAGAAATGCGTTTTGGCAAGACAAAAGGGGTGAGGCAGACTGAGCAAGCGTTGTTGAGAGATTTACTCGATGACTTGACGCAACAGCAACGGGACTCTGTTGAGGTGTTCGCTAAAAAAGAGGGATACCCGGGGTTTATTAAGGCTCAATCAAAAGATGATTGGATAAAGAATCGACAGGCTATTGAGACCAGTGTCGCGGAGATCGTGCGTGACATGCAGGCGTGGCAAAAGATGGAAGATGGTGATGCAAAAGATGCCGCACGTGAGGCATTCAAGAAAAAGGCAGAAGCGTTAACAACGACTCCAGAGGTGTTGTTAGACGTTGTGCACGATGATTTGTTAGAAAAAGAGGTAGAGAAAGGGATTGTTCAAGGTGAGTTCGAGGCAAAATGGAAAGCAGACAAGGACGCGCGTGAAGCGCAAAAGGAAGCGGATCGCCTGGAGCACCAGCGGGTGGCGGATGAGTTTTTTCAACGCATCGAACAGGCGGGAACGCTCGATGAGGTTTGGGATCTCATTTCAGAGGCAGCTAAGGTGATGGTTCCACCAGCCTATAGCGCAAAAGGAACCGCGGATTTTAGTGCTCGCGTCCAGCCGATTGTAGAAGCAAAACAGCAGGAGGCAGCCGAGGCAAAAAAAGTAGAGCAACAACAAACTATTAGTACCTTTACGGAACGGATTGAAGCCGCGGGTACGTCGGCAGAAGCCGAGGCGATTCGTCAGGAGGCGTTGCAAACTGTACGGGAGCCGGAGTTTGAAGGAGACGACGTGCGAGCGTTTGCCCAATTGGTTGAAAGTATCGTGGAGGCAAAAGAACAGGCGGAAGCGGAAGAAGCACAACGTCAAGCAGATGTTGCTGCAGCGGCAACGTCGGCTTCGAAACGCACCTATCACTTGCCCTCAAAAGCGCTTGAGGATTCGGTAGGAATGAGACGATCTGCTCGTGAGGCTTTGATCGATGCCTCGATTCAAAAAGTAGATGCATTTAGGGAAACGGAACGGGCAGCCACAATTGCAGTGCTGGAGAATTTGGCTCCTTCTTCGTCTGGAATTTGGAAAAAAGCGAAGAAAGGTGATCTGACACGAGAACAGCAGTTAATCGCGGCGATAAATGAGTACAAAGTCACGGGTGTGATTACGATTCCAGACGGAGTGGTAAAAAAGAAAAAGCAGCAGGAGCTATTTAAAGATCTTTTCACGCGAGCCATGGCTCCGTATATGGAAGCCAAGCGTGCAGTCGTAGAGGCGGTGACAGGATCAGCGACAATAGATTCCACCCCCGTCGATGCCGCTGTTGATGCCTCTATGGCTGCTGTAGCTCAGACGGCGGAACACGAAGCCGCGGGTTTCTATCAACCTTTGGTGGAGCGATGGGACGCGTTGTCGAACGCATTGGCCCTGGCAGATACAGACGAAGAGCGGGCGGAAATCAATCAGCGTTTTATTGATTTGGCTGGAGAAATAGAGCCGTTGCTGGAGGCCTTTCCAGATTTGGAATCTGATCAGGCATTAGTAAAAGAAATTCAGGCACTGGCCGAAAAAGGGCGGTCGGTTGCATCTGCAACGGTTGATAATTTGATTGCTCAAGGTGCTGCGATGCCCGACACCTCCCCAGGGGTCGATATGACTCCAACGCCGGGAGGAGCTGTGCCGCTGCCGACCATGGAGAAGGCTGGTTTGCGAAGTATGGCCGAGGAGGAAGCTGAGGAGGATCGTTGGTTGGAAGAATTACGAGAGGTAGAACAACGCATCGCCGCGGAGATTGGCGACCCTGGTCAGTGGGGAGCGTTTACGACGCCACTGGAAGTTTTGTTGCTGGCTGCAGACAGTGAGAGCATGCCGGATGAGGATTTGCGCGCACAAGGGAGTAACGACCCTCAGGCTCTTCGATTGTTAGGAAATGATTTGGAAGATTTGTCTGCCCAACGTGAAGAACTCAGACAGCAATTAGATGAGAGGGGTTACTCGTCATCGATGTCTGTGTTACAGCGCCGCTGGTCCGCAACTTCGGCTGAGATTGATCCGAAGAGTGGAGAATATCGCGCCGCAGAGATGGCATTTCGAGATCAAATTGAGGCCTTAGCGGGGGATCCGACCATTTGGAAAAATTCTGTGTCGATGGATGAACGTCGCCGTGTGATTGGGGAGTTGTTGGCCGATCCGCGAGCGAATGATCGCATGACGGCACAGCTTGTGATGATGGTGCAAAATTCCCGGGACGGTTTGTTGGGTGAGCGCGTGCAGGCGCTGCGCGGATTGCAAAAGAATCTTGAGGCACGCCGTGATCAATTGATTTCTCCCGATGAACACACGGAAGCGGGGATACTTCCGGCTGCGGATCGCAATCGTCCAGTGGAAAACACCTTAACGTCTGCCGAGGCGCAGCGATGGACAGAGCGCCAGAATGCGTTGCTTCTGTTGGAAGAGCGTATCGCCAACCTGCCGGACGCGCGATTCAACGCGTTTGATTCTATGGATCGTCGTTTGATTGTTGATCAATATCGTCGTCAGTTAGCGGGCGATCAACCAGATGTTGCCTACTTGCAAGCCGCATTCAGGGTAGACCGTCTAGAAGACTGTTTTTCTGACTTTCCAGCCTTTGTCGAACAGTATAAGGACACGTTGGCTCCTTTGTATGATCAGATCGATGTTCTCGACCGCCCCGCGCCCGCACCAAGACGTTTTGTCTACGCGGAAAATGCCCAGCCTGTTGGTGATCAAAAACGTCCCGCGGGGATCTTTGCACGTTTGAGAAATTGGTTGCGTCCAGAGGCGGACAGAAAAACGATTCCTTCCGCCCCGACGCCTGAACTCGGCGCCACTTACGGACGACGCCCTATGAAATCTCGTCTGGCTGGCACGGAAGTACCTGCTCGGGACTTGGAAAAATTGCTCGAAGTTACAGCCCAGCGGACGGATATTTGGGACACGAAGAAATTGAAGCAGCCAGATCGATTTATCTATTTCCAAGAATTAGTGGATGGTTTGATGACCGTGGAGCAGTTGAAAAAGCGGCGATTGCTTGTTCCTGGCGGAGAAGTTTATTTGCAGCAAGCAGTGGCTGAAGGAAAAGCGTTTGCGGCGGCCATGCAAAAACAACCGGAAGTTGTATCGCCTGTGCCCGTAGAAGAAGAACCTAAACCCGAGACGCCAGAGTCAGTAGCTTTTGGGAAACTGGAGACCGCCTATGATCAGGCAGTCGATGATTTTAACGCGGCCGTCCAAGCGGGGGATGATGCGGTGGCCAATCGCCAGCGCGTGTTGATTGTTGGTTTGGCCAATCAAATGAGTCAACAGCTCTTGCATTCTCCAACATTACGAGAGACGCTTGGGCCAGAAAAAGAAGCCTGGGTTGCAGAACAAATGCATCAAACCGCCCACATAAAAATTAAACCTAAAGTCACCGGAGGAAATATAAACAAATCTATGGAACGAAGATTTGAGGATCCAAGCGCGAAAGCGGGCGAGCCTGTTGAAGTGGAGGTTGAGACTGAGGTAAAAGACGCGGGAACGGACAAGAAGGCGGACGCCCCTGCTTATGAGGGGAGTTTTTCGGATCTTGTGCGCGACACAATGGGGGAGGAAGCGGGTAAAGAAGCGGCCGCATTAACCACGGAGAGCAAAGGGTTTATTGCGGATTTGTATGAAAGTATTGAGAGGCGCTTTTCTAGCCCTATTGATCGTTTGAGTGTTTGGAACGATCAGCGACTGATTAACAGGGTGGAAGGGAAAATTAAAGATCTTGATAAGCAGAAGGAAAAAAAGGCGCTGGAAGTTGACGCGACAAAAGTTGGCGCTGCTCGTGTGCGAAAAAATGTTGAAAACTTGAAGGAGGAGTATGCCAAAATCAACGTAACGCTTGGGTTGGAGGGGGCTGCCGCCCATGGAATTTCTGCGGCTGATCAAGCGGGTTTCGACAAACAGATTAAGGATTTTGAAGAGGCGGGGGAACGTTTGCAAGAAGAGTGGAATGCCTTGGAAGGTAAGAGAGGAAACTTGTTGCAGCAAAAAGAGGATTTTGAGCGTCGTGCCAACGAAGCGCGTGATCGTATGGTCGCTCGGTTGGAGGAAAAGAAGGCGGCCAACGAACAGGCTCTTAAGATCCTTAAAGAACAACAGCGTAAGGTGGCTGAGTCAAAAGAGAAAAACCAGGATCGGCTTGATGCCGTGGATGGTCACTTAAATGGTCTTGAACAGAGATTAAAAGCCTTTAAAGAGGCCAAGATGGGTGGCGTGAAGACGATTAAAACATCGATGGATCAACTTGCCGCCCACAAGAAAGAGTTAGAAGGAAAAGTGGCGCAAGAGAAATCCGTGATCGCGCGTCTGAATCAGGAAGTTGCTACGTTGACTGATTCCAATACGGCTTTAGATAAGCAGTCTGATGAGATTAAACGTGGTAAGGCAGCAGAGCCGGCGGCGGTGCCAAAACCGGAAGTAGCTCCGCGTCCGAATCGCATCAGTAGAGATGCGGAAAATCGTTGGGTGATTGATTTGGGCGCCCAGGAAAAGTTGGTGATTGATCCAGATACGAACCAGAGAAATTATGTGGATAAAGATGGGAATGAGACGAAAGTGGACTTGTCGACCGTTACTGCCGATCAAATGAAGGATTGGGGTATGCGTCCAGACATTGCCGCTAACTTAGGTTTTTCTAACGATCAAGTAGATGCGCTGGTTAAGTCGCAACAAGACGACGTGGATGAAGAGGAACAAAAGAGCGGGGCTGTTGAGCGTGGTAAATCACGCGTTAAATCCATGGTGGAGAAGTGGAATGATTCGGTTGGCAAAGATTCGCCAGAATATATTACTGACCAAGTATTGCGTAAGGGCTACGAACGCGTCTCTGGGGATTTGAGTGGTCGGGACTCGCAGACAGATTTCTTTGAATCCTTGTTGGCGGACAAAGTGGGGGGTGGAAAGAAACAGGCCGTAGGAAAGTCTCTCATGAAGAAGTTTCTTAAGTTTCTGCTTGGATAATCTATGAAGCCCCAACATCCACAAGACACAGAAGAGCAGGAGATGCTCGATGCCACGGCCAAAGAAATCGACAAAACCCAAGCAGCGATTGAGGAAACTTCGCGGCTTATGGAGGAGGTTGATCAGAAAATGGCGCAAACGTTAGAGGAAAATCGTCAAATACAGGCGAAGATCGATGGGGAGATTGCCGGGATTGTCGACGAGATGGACACTGAGGTGGTTCGGCTTGTCAAGGCAACCGAGAACGAAGAGTAACCTGTCACTATTCCCAAGAAAACAGGGGTTTGCTATACTTATTGCCAGTTAGGGAACCTTTGTTCCGAAAATTAATCACGCGGTTCGCCGCACACCAACCTTATGGCTAAGATGACCAAGTCACAGTTGCTCCAGACCCTCGCCGAAAAAACCGGCATGTCCAAGAAAGACGTGAGCATGTTCATGGACAAGCTCGTTGAGCTCGCCTACGCTCAAGTGAAGTCCAACGGAGAGTTTGCTTTGAACGGTTTGGGAAAAATGGTCAAAGTGCACCGTGCTGCTCGCTCAGGTCGCAACCCGGCTACGGGCGCTACCATTCAGATTCCAGCGAAGACGGTGGTGAAGTTCCGCGTGGCCAAAGCTGCCAAGGAAGCGGTTCTTTAGAAAGCCCCCTCCCAGCCTCCCCTTTGAAAGGGGAGGAGAGGATCAAAACCAGTGGTCACAAACCACTGGTTTTTGGTATGATGTTTGGAGTATGCATATAGCCGTGAAACGTATTGGTGGATTTGTTTTTCTTTTGCTCGTGGGCTTGGCGATTTTGGCAGGACTCATTTGGAAAGAAGGGCCACAGAATGTGGTAATGACCTTGTTAGCCTTCGGTTTTGCACCGTTCGCTGCTTATGTCGTTACCTCAATGATCAATTTTGCCTTATACGTGTATCGCTGGCGGGTGATTGTAAATGAAGGGTTGCCGCGCAAACAGCGCTTAGGCTTTTTGCGGTTGTACTTGCACCGCATGTCTGGGTACGCGTTTATGTATATTTTGCCGCTGTCAATTTTCGGTTCTGAACCGATTCGTGTGGGATTGCTGGCGGAAGATGGGGTGCCGGTCAAGCACGCGACGAGTTCTGTCGTGATTGATTTGGCGTTCGAGACCACGGCGTTTATCTTTTTTATTGCCATTGGATTTATTTTGGCGATTGTGAGCGGGGTGGCGCTTGGAAATGCGGGGGTGATTGTTGGCGCAGGGTTGCTAATCTTTATGGCTGTTGTGGGAACATTTTATTACGCGACGGTTTCCGGCAAAGGATTCTTTCAGATCATTTTTCGTTCGCTGAGGCTGAATCGCGTCAAACGGTTTCATCATGTGGAGGAATGGTTGAAGGGGATGGAGGCACAAATGACAACGTTTTTACGTGATCGCCCGCTCATGATCTTGTGGCTGCTTATTTTGTCGATGGTGATGATTTCTTTCCGCACGTTTGAGAATTGGTTTATTGCGCATTTTCTTGGGGTCTCGTTGAATTTTACTCAGGCGCTTTTGTCGAGCACGATTCCTGGTTTTGCGCTGCTGATTCCTGTGCCAGGAGGGTTAGGGTTCCTGGAAGCCTCAAATACCGGTCTATTTGCCCTTCTTGGAGTGACGATTAATGCCTTGGCCTTGGTGTTGATTATTCGCCTGCGCGACGCGGTGTTTATGGCTATAGGTTTGGCTCATGCTTCTGGTCAAATTGGCAGATTTTTTAAGGAATGGCTAAGGAAATCGACGACCCCCATTGACAAAAAGGCCGTTTCGTGATATAGTAGTTCTCGTAATTCATCCGGTACTGACGACCGAGCGAGCGTCGAACAACGACCGCGAACGGCGGAGCGCAGATACCCCTAACCGAAAACTATGGACAATGGCAATCGCCTGTTCATCGGCAACCTTTCCTTCGGAGCTACCGAGGACATGGTCCGCGACCACTTTGCTGGCGTTGGAACCGTGACCGACGTGTACGTTCCTATGAAGAAAGGCTTCGGATTCGTAACCTTCTCGACTGCAGAGGAAGCCCAAAAGGCTATCGCTGAACTCGACGGAAGCGAAATCGACGGCCGTCCGATCCACCTCGACGTGGCTCGCCCGAAAGCTCCTCGCGAGTAATCGGAAATATAAAAACTCCTTAGGGTAACCTGAGGGGTTTTTATATTTCCGCGGATTTAGAAAATGGCGAGCTACTCGTCTTTCGGCTCGCAGCTGCCTCACCGTATCAGTGCATACGCCTCGGCAGCCTGCTTCGCCTCCAAGACTTCGTATCTCATCCATTTTCTGAAATCCGTGCGTCCACGATAAGCGCTTTTGAAACTAACCCTCGTCGCTCGAACCGTTGGTCGGCTGTTCTGCTCTGCGGAGCAACATTAGCCCCGTCCGTGTCCCGTTCGCCCCTTGCCCGTTCGCCCCCGGCCGTTCCGAGTACGACGGAGCCAGTGCGGCAGAACATCCTTTCCTTCAGAAGCGAGGATTGTTTGAGCGTACGAGGCTTATTTATCTTGTTAGCCGAGAAGCGAGTTCCGCAGCAAGGGATGTTCTGCCGCTACTGGCCCGGCGAACGCAGGATAGGCCGGACGGTTTCATAACCTCCTCTTTCTTTGACGGAACAAAGAAAGTGGGAAGATGTTTTAGTGCATCGTCAAGTGTGCTAAAATGCGTACACTATGAAGGATCACCACGCTATTGGTTCCAAAGAAAAATTCGCCCACGTGATCGACGTTGACATGGGCTACGGTCACGCCCGTGCCGCTTTTGCTTTGAAAGATTTGGGCGGAGGGGAAATCATTTCGGCCAACAACTACAAAGGCATTCCCGCTAAAGACAAAGAACTCTGGCAAACGAGTCGTCAGGTCTATGAGACCATCTCCCGCCTTAAGCCCATTCCCATTATTGGCGATCTGGCTTTTAGCATCATGGATGAGTTTCAAGAGATCCCTCCATTTTATCCGCGACGCGATCTTTCTAAACCGAGTTTTCAGCTCAAACAAATTTATCGTTTAATTGCCAAGGGACAAGGACGTGATCTTATTGATCGCCTGCGACAAAATCCTTTGCCGATTGTTACAACATTTTTTACCGTGGCTTTCATGGCGGATTATTTCGGTTACCCTGGGGAAATTTATTGTGTGACTACCGACGCCGACATTGCCCGCCACTGGGTGTCGCTTGATCCAAAAACCAGCAAGATTCGCTATTTTGCTTCTAATGGTCGTTGTCAGGAACGTTTGAAACTCTACGGCGTACCGGAACAACAAATCATCCTTACTGGTTTTCCGTTACCGAAGGATCTTATAGGTGGGTATCCAGAAAAATTATTGCAGAAAGATTTGATGGCGCGGTTGTGCAATTTGGATCCAAAAGGAATCTTTATTTCCCGTTATCAAAAAGTGCTCGAGTCCCGAGTTGGAAAAACGATGGCCATGTGTACTTCCAAACCTACTCATCCGCTAACATTAACGTTTTCCGTAGGCGGAGCGGGGGCGCAAAAGAAACTGGGAGTCGAGGTGATGCGTTCCTTAAAGCTGCTCCTCATGCGCAACCGCGTGCGGTTATGTTTAATGGGTGGACTGCAAGGTCCGGTGGTGGAATATTTTGCACAAAGCGCTAAGGAGATGGGGCTTGGTCGGCAGATCGGTAAAAGTCTGCTCATCCCTACGTTTGAGAGCCGGCAAGCATATTTTCAAGGTTTCAACGATTTTCTTCATCAAACAGACGTACTCATGACCAAGCCGTCGGAGTTAAGTTTCTACACCTCTCTTGGGTTGCCGATCATCGCCGCTCCGCCCATCGGCAGCCAAGAAAAATTTAATCAGGTTTGGTTGCAATATGTGGGGGGAGGGGTGCCAATGGCCGATCCTCGATACATCAACGAATGGCTGTTTGATTGGATTAACTCCGGGGGTGTTGCTCGTATGGCTTGGAATGGATATGTTGAAGCGCCGACGCACGGCACATACCGCATTGAAGATATTGTCTGCGGGCGCGAACCTGAAATGCGGCCGTTGCCGTTGATTGTGTGAGTCGCGCTCTTATCAGTTGCAGCATTTTTTGCTAAACTCTATCCACTATGTCGCATGATGAAGGGCACGGCGGAGGACACGGCGGAGGACACGGGGAGGCTCCGTCCGGACCAATGGATGAACGGATCCGTCAGCTCCCGTCGATTTTTCATTTGGATGAAACGGTGCGTGCCCACCCCGGTGACGAAACGATCCATGTTTCGGAAACCGTTAGCACGGCGGCTTCCATGTACGAAAAATTGCGCAACGTATTGGAATACGAAGAAGAACATTTGCTTCGTCGTAATGCTATTCGTCGGGTACTTAAGCGCCGGGTGGGGGTAGACATCGATGCGCAGGCGTTAGCTCAGGATTTGTTGACCGAATTAATCTGGGCGCGGTACTTGCCTAACAGCACTTTACCGCTTATTGTCGTTGATGAAATTGCCGAGATTCTGACGCGATATAACGAGCTCATGCGCAGCGCGGCCGAATCGCGAGATCCGGCAGGGGCGTTCAATTGGCTCCTCGACATTATGGCCAACGACGTGGAAGGCAAGCTCATGCCGCCAAGTCGTGAAGACGCTCTCGCGTCGTTTGCTTTTCGTATTATTAGCGAGCACCTGGAATGGCAAAAGGGGAGTTTGCCGGAAGACCAGCGGGAATTGCAGTTGTATTTAGCGGTGTACCGCACGTTGTTGAAAGCGGATATTGCGCGTTTGCGTTCGCGCGTGTTTGCGTTGTATCACCCGGGCTGGAAAAAGGGTGGAGCCGATGCCGAACAGGAGGCACGGCTTATTTGTGCGGATTTTGACGCCACCATGCAAACGATCGATGATCAGGTGAAGCACCCTATTAGCGAGCAGCTAACGCGCCAGGTGGGGCGCTATGCAGTGTTGTTTAATGTGCTATTTGATGTAGCGGGTAAAGAGCCTGATGCCTTTTTGGGGTTAGCTGCTAATCCGGCACTTCTTGATGAAGCGGTGAAAAAAGCCGCAAGTACACGCATTAGCACCTTTGTTTCTCGTCAGCGCAACCGGGTGTTTCGCGCCATTCTTTTTCTGTTCTTTACAAAGATGCTTTTGGCGCTGGTGATAGAATTGCCATACGATTTACTCGTTTCCCACACAACCTCGCTTTTCCCTTTGGGAGTAAACGTTATTTTTCCGCCGTTTTTATTGGCGGCCATTGCGCTTACCACCAAGGTCAACATGAAGCACGTCAAAGACATCCAGCGTGGTGTGCGAGCGATTGTGTATCGTTCCGGTGAATTGAAATTGATTTTCAAGGTCAAACGCCCGTGGAATCAAGGGTCATTGGCGGTTATTTTTGCCGTTCTTTATGCGGCCTCGTTCCTGGTAACATACGGTGCTATTGGCGTGCTTCTGATTACGTTTGGCTTTAACGCGGTTTCCATGGCTATTTTCTTGTTGTTCTTATCGTTAGTGACGTTCTTTGGTATCCGCATCCGCCAATCTAGCAAAGAAGTTGTTTTACCAACGGTGAAGCGAGGAATTTTCGGCGCGATCATCGACGTGTTCACCCTTCCCATTGTTCGTGCTGGTCGTTGGATTTCTTTGCGTACCCCGCGTATCAACGTTTTTCTTTTCTTTATGGATTTTATTATTGAGGCACCATTTAAAATGGCGATTGAAGTGATTGAAAGCTGGTTGACGTTTGTGCGAGAAAAACGAGAAGAGGTTTAGTGTGTAAACGTGTTGTATGAGGAGGATTCATCACAAAAAGTTGGCCGAGGGCGCAGTCTTTTTTCTGTTCGCGGTGGTTGTCGCTGTCTTGGCCGTGCTGGGAGCGCGGACAAAACAGCATGCGCTCACCGTGAGTTACGGAGCAACATTTTCCACGGTCTACGCTGAAAATTTAGGATTGCGCTGGCGCGAGGTGTATACGGCAATGCTGGATGAGCTGCAGATTAAACGTGTCCGTTTGCCTGTGTATTGGAGTGAGCTTGAGCCGGAAGAACATGTTTATCATTTTGATGATCTGGATTGGATGCTTGCCGAAGCCGCGAAGCGTGACGTGCGTGTAACATTGGCTATTGGTCGCAAAGTGCCCCGGTGGCCCGAGTGTTATATTCCTGATTGGGCGGAAAAAATGTCACGCGCGGAAGCTCGTCAAAGTTTGTTGGATGAGCTAGAAAATATCGTCCGGCGTTATGACGATCAAGAAGTTGTTGAACGTTATCAAGTAGAGAATGAACCGTTTTATAGTTTTGGTGAATGTCCAACTCCCGACGCGGAATTGTTTGATCAGGAAGTCGCGCTTGTGAAACGCCTTTCCAACAAGCCCATCCAACTCACCACGAGCGGCGAGAATGAATTTTGGCTAGACACGGCTATCCCGGCCAATGTATTGGGCGTGAGTATGTATCGTGTTACCTGGAATGATGTAGTCGGATATTCGGTCTATCCCCTGGGCCCCGAGTACTATGCCGCAAAAACCTTGGCTGTGCGCCCGTTTACGGATAAGGTGATTGTCTCGGAACTGCAGGCGGAACCGTGGTTTACCAAGGGAATTGAGGAACAGACACCGGAAGAGCTCGCTTCCCAGTTTACGCCAACGGAACTTTCCGCTAATGTGGCGTTTGCCAAACAGGCTGGATTTGATGAGGTGGATTTTTGGGGGGTTGAATATTGGTATTGGATGCGGGAACATGGTCAAGATGGATTGTGGCAGGCAGGCGTACGTTTAACGACAGGGGATTAATCCGTTGATCCGTTTATGACCATCAAAAAAGAGAATTTTCTTTTGTCGATTTTTGTCACCCGGCCAATGTGGGGGATGCTGCCGGCACGCATTACTCTTGGCACGTTGCTCTTACTGCACGGGGCTAGTCGTTTGTTCATGATGCGGGTGCATCCTGGCACGTTCTTAGAAATTTTACCCGGACCCGTTGCTTTTATTATTTTGCTCGCATTTTCTTTTGTGGAGTTGTTGGGTGGAGCGTTAATTATTCCCGGATTTTTGACACGGTTGTCGGGATTTATGTTGTTGGTAGAAATGGCTAGCTCTATTTTTTCCGAGCGGATTCCTATTGGTTTTTCGGGTGACGTGCGCTTAGAGATTTTGATTTTTTCCATGGCGGCGATGTTATTTTTCAGCGGAGCTGGACGTTATTCCGTCGATCGCTGGATCGCCCGCAACTTGCTAAAGAAATATCCCAACAAAAAGTGGGAGCACTATTGTATTGCGGAGACGCCTTACTGCGAGCATTGGTACGAATAGAGCGAACCCATCAACATGGCGAGCTGCTGACTACCCCGTGGCTCACCTTCGCGTCCGGGGCAGACGTTGTCCTTGAGCAGAAGGCCTAAAGAAACAACCCAACGGTTCGAGCTCAGAACAACACAGACCTACAAGGCCTGTGTTTGTTTAATCGTTTGTGCGGTTTTCTGTCCGTCGCTCGAACCGTTGGTCGGCTGTTCTGCTCTGCGGAGCAACGTCTACCCCGTCCGCTTCGGAGAGCCTGAGTGAACGTATGCCTGAAATTATGTCGTCGATCGTGATTACTCTACTGCTTATTGTTGCTGGCTTATTGGCGTTGATTTCGCTCATCATCGCCTCTTTTGGTTTAGGAGTCTTGTGGGGTGCGCCGTATGTGGGAACACCGAAATCAATTGTGCGTAGAATGATTCGCTTGGCGGATGGCAAAGCAGGGGAGACGCTTGTTGATTTGGGTAGTGGTACGGGATCGGTGTTGATTGTCGCGGCCAAGGAGTTTGGAATGCAATCCATCGGCTATGAGATTAATCCCTTCTTGCGCATCGTGACTCGCGTCCGAGCACGCTTGGCTGGTGTGGCCGATCGTGTCGACGTGCGTTCAGGAAATCTCTTTTTTGTTTCCTTGCCTCCGGCAGACGTAGTGACACTTTTTTTATTGCCAGCGATGATCGAACGGCTTAAACCCAAGCTCCTAACCGAACTTCCTAAGGGGTGCCGGGTTGTTGCTCGGGATTTTCCTTTTACCGACTGGATCCCGTTTGCCGAGGATGGGTGGCTCAAAGCCTACCACCCCGAAGATGTGTTATAATCATCCGGCTATGTCCAATGAAGTCGTCTTAGATATTGAAACCCAAAACACCTTTCAGGAGGTCGGAGCCTACGACCATTCGTTATTAAAGATTTCCGTGGTCAGCTGTTATTTCTACGAAACCGATGAGTACGTCTCTTACGAAGAGGCAGATTTGCCGAAGTTGTGGAAGCGGTTGGAGACCTCGGGGAGGATTATTGGCTATAACACCAAAGGGTTCGATTATAACGTGATGAATGTTTATTACGCGGGCGATTTTCAGACCTTTCCTTCGCTCGATCTGCTCGAAGTGATCGCTAAATCTTTGGGATTTCGAGTTAAGCTCGACGATGTTGCCCAGGCTACCCTTGGCTATGGCAAAAGCGGCCATGGTCTGCAGGCGGTGGAATGGTGGAAACAAGGAGAGATTGGCAAAATTAAAGAGTATTGTGAAATGGACGTGAAGGTGACAAAAGAGGTCTATGAATTTGGGAAGAAATACGGAATCATCCGCTATTACGACCGTCTCGGAGTTCTGCATGAAGTGCCGGTGGATTTTCAAGAAAAGGCCGTGGAACAGCCGTCGATCAATTTGACGATGGGGTTTTAACCGATCCGTTTCTTGCCGAAAAGGGGAGCTTGAGAGGGATTTTCTGTGGATAACCCCGCCCTTTGCTCTACCACAACCTATTGTGTTATACTCTCCTTTGTTGCCACAAGATGTTGTGGCGAAGAGGAGTCAAAGAATGATTGGTGCTTGCGAAAGCCCGTCATTCTTTTCATCTCTTAAAGGATTAAATCAACACGTTAACGCCCACGCCTATGTCCACCTTCTCTCCGTCCCCATCTACTCAAACCGCGACTGGAACAACCGAGGGAGTGGGCGAGGCGGTGTGGCAATATGTGACGTCGTTGAAGTCGGTGAAAAAACGCAGTGGCGCTGAAGAGAGTTTCGACCGCGCCAAACTTGCCAAGTCGATCGCCGCGGCGCTCAGCGAGGCAGGGATGAAAGACGATGGATTGTACGAGCGCATTGTCGACCAAGTCGTCGGGCGCTTGGTACGCGTGTTTGATGGACACACCACGCCTTCTACAGGCGACGTCCGCGAGGTGGTTAACTTGACCTTGATTGATTTGAACTTGGCGCACGTCAGCAAGAAGTACGCCATGGGGCGTTTAGAGAAACGCGATGATAACCACACCCCGCGTTACGGGCATGGGATTACGGTTAAACGCTATTTCACTACTCCCGGCAAACATCCGTATGATTTGATTAACTGGCAGATGCGTACGGCCAAGATTACCAATGAAAAAGGAGCCACTGTTTTTGAACAAACCAACGTAGAAGTGCCGGACTTTTGGTCGCAGACCGCCACCAACATTGTGGTGCAAAAATATTTCCGCGGCAAAGTCGGACAGGCTGATCGTGAGACCTCGGTTAAACAACTTATTTCCCGCGTGGCCGTGACCATGGCCGACTGGGGACGCAAAGACGGTTATTTCCAAACGGCGGAAGACGCGGAGATCTTTGAGCACGAACTGACCCACATTTTGGTCAATCAAATGGCGGCCTTTAACTCGCCGGTGTGGTTCAACGTGGGCATCAACCCGCACCCGCAATGTTCCGCGTGCTTCATCAACTCGGTGCAAGACGACATGCGTTCCATTTTGCACTTGTGTACCACCGAAGGGATGATTTTCAAGAATGGTTCTGGTTCCGGCATTAACTTGTCGCCGCTGCGCTCGAGCAAAGAATTCTTGGGTGGCAGCAATGGTCGATCGTCTGGCCCGATCAGTTTTATGAAAGGACTCGACGCCTTTGCTGGAGTCATTAAGAGTGGAGGCAAAACCCGCCGCGCCGCTAAAATGGTTATTTTGAACATTGAGCACCCAGACATTGAAGACTTCATTAAATGTAAAGTGGAAGAAGAGAAAAAAGCGTGGGCGTTGATTGATGCCGGCTATGATGGTTCTATTGATGGGGCTGCCTACTCCTCTATCTTTTTTCAAAACGCCAACAACTCGGTGCGTGTACCGGATGAGTTTATTCGCGCGGTAGAGAACGGCGGCGATTGGCAAACCAAAGAAGTAACCACGGGCAAGCCGTCCGTCAGTTACAAAGCGCGCGATTTGATGCAGATGATTGGCGAGTCGGCTTGGCATTCCGGTGATCCGGGTATGCAGTACGACACTACCATTAACAAATGGCACACCTGCAAAAATACCGATCGTATTCACGCCAGCAATCCGTGTAGCGAATACATGTTCTTGAACGACACGGCCTGTAACTTGTCTTCGCTCAACTTGATGCGCTTCCGCAAGCAGATGGGCGACAAACAGGAATTTGATGTGGAATCGTTTTCTGCCGCGGCGCGCGTGGTGATTACGGCCATGGAAATTGCTGTCGGCAACTCCAGCTACCCAACACCAGCGATCGAACAGAACTCGCATGATTTCCGGCCACTCGGCATTGGCTACGCTAACCTTGGTGCGTTGCTCATGAGTCGTGGCTTGGCTTACGACTCTGAAGAGGCGCGTAACTTTGCTGCCGCCATTACCTCGTTGCTTTCCGGTGTCTGCTACGATCAGTCGGCGTTGATTGCTGAGAAGATCGGTCCGTTCAATGGCTACAAGGTGAACGCAGAGCCGTGCATGGAAGTGATGCGCATGCATCGCGACGCTTCCTACAAGGTGTCCGATGTTGGAGTGCCACAGGACTTACAGATTTCTCACCGTCAGGCTTGGGAGCAGATGGTTTCCCATGGCGATCAGTTTGGCGTACGCAACGCGCAGATTTCGGTGATTGCGCCAACAGGAACGATCTCGTTCTTAATGGACTGCGACACGACCGGCATTGAACCCGACATCGCGCTCGTGAAGTACAAGTGGTTGGTCGGTGGGGGAATGATTAAGATCGTTAACCAAACGGTGCCTGAAGCGTTGACGCGTTTGGGATACTCCAAAGAACAGGTTGACGACATCTTAAAATACATTGATGAAAAAGATACCGTGGAAGGCGCACCTCATTTGCAAGAAAAAGATTTGCCGATTTTTGACTGCGCCTTTAAAGCCAAAAACGGTACGCGCTCGATTCACTACATGGGCCACGTGCGCATGATGGCCGCGGTGCAGCCGTTTGTTTCGGGAGCCATCTCCAAAACGGTCAACATGCCGCAGGAATCCACGGTGCAAGACGTGATCGATGCTTATATGGAAGGTGCCCGTCTTGGATTAAAAGCGATCGCCATTTACCGTGACGGATCGAAGCGTCAGCAGCCGCTCACCACCAGCTTGGATAAAGATCAAAAAGCAAAAGTTACGACCGTCGCCACCAAAGAAGTCGAGGTCGACAATAAACCACGCCGCCGCCGCTTGCCAGACGAGCGCCGCGCCATGACCCACAAATTCGCTATCGGTTCTCATGAAGGTTACATCACCGTAGGATTGTACGATGATGGTAAGCCTGGAGAGATGTTCATCACCATGGCCAAAGAAGGCACGGTTGTTTCGGGGCTCATGGATGCGTTTGCTACGAGCGTATCGATCGGGTTGCAGTATGGCGTGCCATTGCAAGTGTTGGTCAACAAGTTTGTGCACATGCGTTTCGAACCGAGTGGTTACACCAACAACGAACATATCCGTATCGCCAAGTCGATCGTCGATTACATTTTCCGTTGGATGGCCTTGAAGTTTATGACCCCAGACGAGCAGATGACGGTGGGAGTCAACGCGGTGATCGCCCCAAGCGAAGCCCCGAGCGCCCAATCCTCTGCTGCTGCCGAAGACGCCAGTGCCAAGGTGGAAGTCAAACAGGCACAGGCGAACATTTTCGCTGAACCGATCGCTTCGACGAGTGCTTCTTCCGACCAGCCCCTAACCACTAGTCACTCAGCCACTTCACCCCTTCCGGTTTCCCATACCTCCACCTTCGATAATCAATCCGATGCCCCAGCCTGTGAAACCTGTGGCTCGATCATGGTCCGTAACGCCGCTTGCTACAAATGCCTCAACTGCGGCAGCACCAGCGGATGCAGTTAAATCCAAGATAGGTTAAGATAATGGGCGGGGTCGTTTGATCCCGCCCGTAATGTTTCCAACCTATGCAACACGCCTACGATACGTCTAACTTGCCGAAAATTGAGGGGGCTAAGATTGCTTTGCTGCAGTCCAAGTGGCACCGCGAGCATACAGATTTGATGGTCAAGAAGTGTGCCGAATTGCTTGCTGCGGCAGGAGCGGAGTCGGAGGTGCATGTATTGCCGGGTGCGCTCGAACTTCCCTTGGCTGCGGATCGGTTGGCCAAGACCAAGCAGTACGAGGCGATTGTTTGTTTCGGGGTGATTATGAAAGGGGAGACCTTTCATTTTGAATTGATTTTAAACATGATCGAGCAAGGGTTTGTTCGTGTAATGCATGACCATGACCTGCCGATCCTGATCGAAGTTTTGCCGGTCACGACCATGGCGCAAGTGGAGGCACGGTCGGGAGATAATGAATTTAATAAAGGCTACGAAGCGGCGCTGGCGGCAATAGACATTGTTAAATGGCGTCGTGAACATCCTGTCGCTTAATATGCGCGTTGTTCTTGGTTCCCAAAACGCCTGCAAGTTGCAATCCACTCGCGAGGTGCTGGCGCTGTATCCCAAGTTTGCCGATGCTGAAGTGATCGGTGTGGAGGTGGATTCCGGCGTTGGTGAGGAACCGGACACGCTCGAGCGCACCGTGACGGGGGCGATCAATCGCGCCAAAGCGGCGTTTCAGGATTGCGATTACTCCATAGGGATTGAGGGTGGAACGATCACCATGCCGGTGATGGATGATTGCGTGATGAAGTTTGATGTGTGTGCTGTATACGACGGAGAGAAATTGTCAATTGGGTTTTCTCCTGGATTTTCTCTGCCGGCGGATATGCGTCAACTGATTGTTGAACAAGGAATGGATATGTCTACCGCCGCCCGCGTGGCTGGCTACACCGATCATCCAAAAATTGGCACCGCTGGCGGAGTGATTGGCATTTTGACCGAAGGGCGCATTGATCGTGTGCACTTTTGCAAAGACGCGTTAATCATGGCGCTCGTGCATATAAAATAGTCGTATGGAGAAAGTAAACTTGGCAGAGTTGCTGAAGACGCAGATTTCTCTTACCGAATGGTTGGAGAAGATTGGCTCGCCAACCGCCGCCGCCTTTCGCGCCGAAGACAACGAGAAGCGTGCGCGCTTGAAAGTGCTCGGCGACCTGATCGGTTTGCCGTCAGATCAGCCGCAATCCTTTCCCGCAACGGAAGTGGCGCAGATGAGTGAAGCGGTCGCTGCTTGGCTTGCTGAACATGGGCAAGAAAAATGTGCTTTGCGTTTGGTGCCCTATGACGTGAGTCAACCAAAATATCGCACGCGAGGATCTAGTGTCGATGAAGCCATGACTTGGTTTGCCGAACAACCGATTGATCACGCGGGGTATCGTGCTGATTTCATGCCGCACCCTGAAGCGCATACGTGGTCGACGATTTTTATTGTATCTACGCAAGGCGTGTTTGGAGAGATCGTCGCCGGTGCACACCATCAACTCACCCAAGGGATACACGACGAAGGGGAGCCGATGACGTTTTGGGTGGCTAACGGGGAATGGAAAGTGATTCCGCCGCAGCCGGGCGCTAAGGAACACGTCGAAGAGTTGGTCTCGATGATTCGCGTTGAAGATTCCACACTCCGTCAGCGTATTGCCGATGAACTGCAAGGCGAGTTCGTGGATAATGTTTTGTGTGGATATTTTGAAGGCGTGTGTACGCCGGATTTTGGTACGTGGTTTATTGATTACAATCGGCAGTTGTGGAAAGAGTTTCAGCCGCCGGCGTCGCAGACGCAGACCATCTCGCAGACCCCTCCCAGCCTCCCCTTGGTAAGGGGAGGAGAGGTCGTAGCGCGTGGGCGGACGGGATCAAGCGGATCGGCAGAGGGGACGGTGCGGGTGGTGCGTCCAGAAGAGATAGCGACGACACAACTTTCTTCCGATGACATTTTAGTCTGTGAGTTCACTTCGCCAGATTATTTGCCGCTCATGATGCAAAGCGCTGCGGTCGTAACCGACTTTGGTGGTATTTTGTCACACGCGGCGATTGTTTGCCGCGAACTGAAAAAACCCTGCATCGTGGCTGCTAAAAACGCCACCCAGGTGTTGAAAAATGGTGATCGGGTGTTTGTAGATGCCGACGCTGGCACCGTCAGTTTGCTATGAGCGATCAGCCGATTCTTGATGAGCGCATTAAAGGCCGCCAAGGCTACGGCTTGATTCAAGTCGTTACTGGCGACGGCAAGGGGAAAACAACCTCGGCGATTGGGTCGGTGATTCGTACGCTGGGAGCGGGAAAGAAAGCGGCGTTTCTCTATTTTGATAAAGGCGGGGAGCATTACATGGAGCGCCGTGTGTTCGATCGGCTTGGAGTGGAATGGCACGCCTTCGGACGCGATCGCATTGATCCTGTCAGCGGTCGATTTGATTTTTCGATTACCGAAGAAGACCGCGCTCTCGGTCGCGCCGGTTTGGCTAAGGCGCTTGAGCTGATCACGTCTGACCATTATGATCTGCTCGTGCTGGATGAAGTGAATTCAAGTACCGCACTCGGATTTTTGGATGAGCAGGAGGTACTGGATTTGTTAGAGCGCAAACCCGATCGATTGGAAATGATTTTAACCGGCCGCAATGCACCAGAATCTTTTAAGAAAAAAGCGCATCTGGTTTCGGAAGTGAAGTTAGTCAAACATTATTTTTATTCCGGCGTCAAAGCACGCGAAGGAATTGATTTTTAGATCGTCTCGATCTTGCTGGCCACAATGAAATCGTTTTCCGATAAGCCTCCAATGGAATGAGTGGTGAGTTCGATCGTTACCTTATTCCAGCTGACCGTAATATCCGGATGATGCTGCTCCGCTTCGGCAACGTCGGCCACCTTGTTCACGAAGGCCATCGCTTCCTTGAAATCGATGAAGGTGTAGAGATGGCGAATTTTTTTATTGTCGATCACTTCCCATGGCGTTTTCAGTTCCGCTAAGTACGTCGCGACTTGATCGGCCGTGAGTGGTGGCGTGCCGCCTTCGCAAGCCACGCATTTCTTTTGCGTTAAATCCATATTATTGATTGATGACTTCACCGCTCGCTACAAAGCGTACGGGAATATCGAGTGCGTTATCGCGCGCGGGATCACCGGAAGGATTGTCTTTCATCAGTTTCAACACACCCGTCTCGGTGGTAGGTTTGCTAAAGGTGAGTGTAACCGTAAACGGTACATAGTCGCTCGTCATCCAGTCACTTTGTGCTTGTGCCTGACCACTGGCGATCACATTACCATCGGCATCATAAAGAGCGACAGGGAAGACGGCTTCAAAGTACCAGCTGCCGCGCGCTTCACCTTCAATCGTAAGCGGGCTTTCTACCACCGCGTTGGCTGTTAAATTATTCACGATAATCAAGTCGTCTTTATTGGGTCGCACCGCTAAGCCACCATTCGGACGCCCTGTCGGAGTATTCACGACGGCGTTAGTGTTCGTCGAGGTGTTTGTCGCGTTCGTGGTTGTTGTCGGACGAGAAGTGAAGGTGAGGGTCAGCACGACGGCGATGGTGATCAGTCCAACGGTACAGAAAACGTAAAGAAGTTTTTTCATAGCTATGGATTAAAGCCCTGCGGGATCCACAAGGCGATTTAAGCGATAAATCACTCCGGCTTTGTCGTCGGACACATAGACCGTTCCCCCGGGTTGTACCAAAATATCCACTGGCCGACCAGCGGCTAAGGCGCCTTGCAAAAAGCCCGTCATAAAATCTTCCGTTCCAGAATAATTTCCTTGTGCGTCCAATTTGAGACGAGCGATTTTGTATCCCACGGGCGTGGTGCTATTCCAGGAGCCATGTTCGGCCACCAACAAATCATACCACCAATCTTCCGGCCAACCCTCCTCGGGAATAAAGGCGAGGCCAAGGGGTGCCACGTGTGCGGGTAAGTCGATGTGCGACGGTTGCTTGTCTGCGCACGGGTCGCGGATGTATTGGTTTTTGTCGAAGGTAGTGTCGTGAATATTTTGTCCGTAGCAAATAGGCCAACCAAAGTCCTTGCCAGGGCTGACGATATTAATTTCATCGGGCGGCAAGTCGTTGCCCAAGTGATCGCGCCCCATCTCTGTGGCCCAGGTGCTCCCGTCCACCGGTTGTGTGGCAAGAAACACGGCGTTACGTAACCCTGTGGCGTAGGTGCTGATTTGGCCTGTGGTAAAGTCGTAGGCCAGAATCGCCGCGCGCGTGTTTGGATCCGCCTCGTTGCACACATCGCAGCTTGAACCCACGGAAATGAGCACGGTTGTCTCTTGTGGATAGGGTAGCATCATCAAGGTGCGTGTCGTGTGACGGCCGCCGCTTGGAAGATCGAGCAGTTTTTTCGGATTGGATGCTGTATGCGCGGTCGCGTCGTAGTCGTATCCGACCACCCGTTGCTCTTCAGCGACGTACAGTTTGTCTTGATAAAACATCATGCCGTGCGGATGGCTTAGTCCATCGAGGACAGTGATCACTTCATCGGCGCCGTTGCCATCACTATCAGGCAAAGCAACGACTTTATTTTTTGAGGTCAAACTGACAAGCAATGTTCCTGCGGGGTCATACGTCATTACCCGCGCTCCGGGAACATCTTTGGAAAATACGGATAACGAAAAGCCGCTGGGAATCTGAAACGGCGAGGCGTTGGCGATGACTTCTTCGGCGGCGTTTTCTGAAACGGGCAACAAAACAGGTCCAATACCACCGGCGCTCTGATATAAGCGATATCCGGCATATCCCAGCCCGACGGCCACGATCACGATCGCAATAAGAAAAAACGCTTTTTTCACAGGAAGGGATGATCACTCCCTCCCTCTACTATAGTCTTTTGTGCACAGCAAGGTAAGTGGCGATGACCGCCGCGGTTTCTCCGCGTAAAATTTGGTTGCCCAGCGTTTGAGGTTGGCATTTGGCTGCCTGCGCTTCATGTAGTTCTTCCGGCGTCCATCCACCTTCGGGTCCCACGAACAACCCCACGGATCCGTATAGGCGGGGCCACTGTGCCTCGCCTGAGGGATCCGATATAACATTCACATCATTGCGTGCGCAATCGACAAGGGATTGTTTGAACGAAATCGCGTCATGAACGATCGGCACCACCGCTCGCCCGGCTTGCTCTGCCGCTTCAGCAGCAATCTTTTGCAGACGATCAAGTTTTAATCCCGTTTTGATTGTCCGTGCCGTGATGATGGGAACAATTTCACTCACGCCAACCTCGGTGGCTTTTTGCACAATCATTTCGAAGTTTTCTCGTTTCAAAATTGCGGCGTAGAGAGTGACTTTAATCGTCGGCTCCGCCTGACTGTGTTGAATATTTGTGAGTTCCACCTCGACGTTTGGTTGCAGCGCAACAATCTTCGCCCGACCTTCCACGCCTGCGCCGTCAATCAAATCAACCTCTTCCTCAATCTCCATTTTCAATACATCTCGCAGTTGATGGGCGAGATCAGATGGCAGCAGAAAGCGATGGATTTTTTTCATAACTTGGTGGCTTCGATTGCCATGAACAAGGGAATTTCTTGGCGAGCGCGATTTTCCGCTTCGGCACGTGGACCAGAATCGCTGACTTTATGAGAGATCCATTCTTCCATGTCTGTAATGGCAAGCCCTGCCGCCTTAAGGGCTTTGGCATAGCTTTGCAGCGGGCGATGAAAACTGACCGTTTCCACACTGGTGTGCTCCTCGCCGTGGGTGCGCATAGCCACTTCAAATTCGCCTAGGTAGCGTTCCACCAATCGCACTTGCGCTTCGCCAATGAATTTCCATCCGCTGGCGCGGGGAATGCGAAAGGTTGGGTGGTTCATGACGATGAACAGTTTTCCTCCCGGTTTCAACACCCGCCCAGCTTCCGCCAACGCTTTTTGATAGCGCTGAATATTTTGAATGGCGAGAATAATCACCGCCGCGTCAAATGACGCATCCGCAAAAATGCCAAGCTTCTCCGCCGGCGTTACTTTGTAGTCGATCCCTGGCGGGGAATCGTGTCGGGCGATGTCGACTAATTCTTTAGAAATATCCACTCCGACTACCTCGGCACCTTGTTGAAAAAACGTGCGGCTAAAAAATCCGGTACCGCAGGCAATATCAATAATCTTCATCCCACGTTTGATCTGCATCATCCGCAGGAGGTTTGGCAAAATGACCTCTTTTTGAAAGGTGCCTTTTTGTTCTAGTAGTTTGTCGTACCATTCCGCTACTGGTCCCCAAGACGTAGCCTTATGAGCCACTGCTTGTCCTCGTGGTCGGAAGCGTCGTATAGGCTTTTGAAACATAGTGGGTTGATTATACCTCAAAATCGAAAACGCACCGCCCGCAGGAGCGCGAGGGGGCGCTTCGACCGCGAGGCGGTGCGGGATGAGGGTGAGGCTAGGGTTCTCGGAGAGTGGCCCAGTTGAGGTACCAGGCGATGGTCGCCACCAGCTCTTCGAGCGTGAGCGTGACCGTCGGGATGTTGAGCTTGTCTTTCCAGAAGCGATACCAGCCGTTTTGCGGTGCCGTTCGTTTGTTAAGTCCTCGCGGCAGGGGAGGCGCGTTGCTGGAGGTGAAGCGCGTGTCGTCCCTCGATGCGTAGAAGGTGAGACTCCAGGTGGGATCTCGGAAGTGGATCGCGAGCGTGGTCTGATCCGGCCAGCCGCCGCTGATCCAGTGCCCGTCGTCACGGACGCTCATGACGATCGTCCTGTTTCTCCCGATCGGCCATTCGTAGTAGACGATACCACCTTCGTTGATCGCCACCCGTTCACCGATCAGCACGCCTTTGTTGACAAGCGCAATCACCAGTGCTGTCAGATTCTGCGTGCGCTTCGTCGTTTCTTCGTGCATGAAGGTCTCCTGTCTCGCGCGAGATGCTCTGAGACGGGTATGGTTTAGTCTATTGAAGAGAATTTGTCTAGTTTGGTCTACTCCAGCCCAACAAAAAAATTCCTACCGAAGTAAGAATTTTTGGTCGGGCTAGAGGGACTTGAACCCTCGACCTCTTGCACCCCATGCAAGCGCGCTACCACTGCGCCATAGCCCGTTAGAGAATCGTTCAAAACTGGCGAGCTTTCGTTTCACAGGTCCCTGCCAACCCCTCAACGTATTATTCATACGTTTCGGAGTCTGGCATCCCGTTCAACGAAATCTCATCCATTTTCGAACGATTCTTGTGCCCATGAGTCTAATCCAAACCTTGATCTTTTTCAAGGGATTGGGTATCTTCTTGGGGCATCGTCGACGAAGGCGCTGCAATGTCGGGCCGTAGCTCAGTAGGTAGAGCGCTACGTTCGGGACGTAGAGGCCGTGGGTTCAAGTCCCGCCGGCCCGACCAGGAAACTGATTACGAAAACGTAGTCGGTTTTTGTTTTTTGCGGCGATGTACTTGACACATTTTTTTTTCACGATATCATCGCACATGTAGATAATTTATTTGCTGACCGATGCCTTATGTCCTTTGACGAGATTTTAGAACAAGCAACGACGGACGCGCTTTTATACGTAGACGATCGTGAGTTCATGGTTGCGGGAATTGAGAAAGTAGAATTGGCGACCGGCGACCGCGTGATCTGGCTGTGGTCAACCGACGGAGCATGGCTCGTGATTGATCAGGAAGGTGACGAATTGATTTCCTTGCGTCCCTGCGAAGAAGAAGTTTCCGAGGAAGATGATTACGCCACCTATTTGAGCAAGAGTTACGAAGAGGTGGAAGAAGATCAAGGATCGGTCAAATTGGCCGAAGGCGAGGTGGAACAGGAAGTAGGCGATGCCTTTGAGGTCAAACAGTACGAAGGGGAAGGCAGCGGATTACTGCGCTGTTTGGTCTGGACCGGCTTTGGCGAAGAGATGTGGTTTTATGGTAAGATGCTGGGCGAAGATGACGTAAGAGTCGCCTAAGCTTCATGCAGATCAATCCGACAAAATTGGTTGGACTGTTCGCGGTCTCGGCGGTGCTCTTGAGCGCCGCCGTTCTTGTTTGCTGGTTCCTTTTTGGACGCGGCTTGAATAGCGATGTCCGACGGATGCTGCAGACCATGTCCACAATAAAGACCATGACGATCAAAACCGAATGGGCGGACGCGTCTGTTTCCCGTGTGCCTTTTTTTCCTCCGCCCGCGGAGGAATTTTCTGTACATGTGGGTTCACAAGGGCAGGTGGATTTGACCGACAAGACCAAGCCATCCTTTGCGCAAACGTTTGCGATCAACACGTCGGTCGAAGACGGTAATCCGTATGGCGAGTATCGCGACATCGCGGGAACACGGTATTTGTATTTGGCTAACGCTCCGGTGTACGGCGACGTTGATTTGTCCGCGTTTGAAAAGCAATGGATTATTATTCCCGACACTTTTTCGTTTGCCGCTCTTTCCGGAGGCGATTGGTTGCGTGATGTAACCGAGGATGACGTGAATGATTTGTCGCGCTTGCTGGGAAAGATTGATCTTGTGGACGCCTCGAAAACAGGGGGCGTTGAGGTGATTGATGGCGATGCCGCCTTGCCGTATACCTTCACCATCGACAAAGAGGGGATGACGGTTTTCTTGGCAACGCTCTGGGAAATGCGTCATGGTACGGCAATTGATCCGCAAACGTTTCAGGCGATGACTGACCAGATTGCCGCCTGGGGAAGCGGACAGGGTACGTTGTGGATTGGACGCAAGTCGTTTTTGCTCCATCGATTGACGTTCTCGACGACGGATCAAACGTTGGAAATCAACGTCAGTGATTTCAATCAGCCGGTTTCTATTGAGGCGCCGCATCCAAACGCGAGTATTACGGAAGCGCTCGGCAAACTTGGGTTTAACGTTGCTGCTTTGCCGACCTCGCAAGAGGCACGGGCACACGCACCGATCGGCGCGACTTCTTCCTTTGGTTCCTTGCCCGGCAATACCGCTTCGGCGGCGGAAGAAGATACGGATCCAGACAAAGATGGCTTAGGCAACGGGTTTGAATTTTTCTACGGCACTGATCCCACTAATCCGGACACCGACGGCGACGGAGTCAACGATGGCGAAGAAGTTGAGCATTCTTCTAATCCGCGCGGCAGTGGATCCATCTTCAGTTTTGGTTTACCCCAATAGCCTATGCGAGGAAGCCGCCAAACAACCTCAGCCGATGGTAGTGGGCGCTTAACCGTGCTGCGGTTTCTTTTTTTGGGCTGTGCTGGATTTATTGTGTTGCGTTTGTTTACCTTGCAGGTGATCGATGGAGGCTACTACACCGCTCTGGCCGAAGGGCAATATGCGTTTTATGAAGACTTGTATCCCAAGCGCGGGGAAATTTTTGCCCGTGATTTGAAAGATGGGGGACGCTACCCCGTAGCCACCAACATCAACCTGGGTTTTGTGTATGCGGATCCACGCAATGTGAAAGATGTACATGCCGAGGCGGAGACGTTGGCCGGAATCTTGGGCATGACCGATGAAGACAAATTACTGCTGCAAGATAAACTGGCTAAGAAAGAAGATCCCTACGAGCCTATTCAGCGCAAAGTGCCAGAAGAGCAGTTGGCGGAAATCGATGCGGCAAAAAAAAGCGGGGCACTTGCCGGGATTGCCTACGTGCGCGAGTCATTTCGCACCTATCCGGAAACAGGGTTTGGCGGACAGGTTCTTGGTTTTGTTGGATCAAATGATGACGGAAGCGTGAATGGCAAATACGGAGCGGAAGGCTATTGGGATGAAGAGTTGGCGGGTACGGCAGGGTTTTTACAATCGGAACAAGCGGCCGGGCGCTTGGTGCCGGTTGGTGATCGATCGTATGAACCAGCAGTTGATGGCGCGGATTTGTTGCTCACCATCGATCGCAACATTCAATACACCGCCTGCAAAGCGCTCAACGCTGCGGTGCTCAAACATGGTGCCGATGGCGGTTCGGTGGTGATTTTGAATCCAACCACGGGAGAAGTGTTGGCTATGTGTGGATCGCCAGATTTTGACCCTAATGATTATGGCAACGTGGAAAGTATTAATACCTTCAACAACCCGACGATTTTTGATGCCTACGAACCGGGATCCATCATGAAAGGATTAACCATGGCTGCTGGTATTGATGCTGGAGCGGTGACCCCGTCGACCACTTTTGAAGACACGGGTGTCGTGGAAGGGGTCTGTGATGTTCCTATCCATAACTCGGATGATCACGTGTATGGATTGCAGAACATGACCAATGTGCTGGAAGAGTCCATCAACACAGGAGTCATTTTTGTGATGCAGACCATGGGTAAAGATCGATTTGCCGACTACGTGAAAAACTTTGGGCTCGGTTCCTACACGGGGATTGAGTTAACGAAGGAACTGCCTGGTGATATAAGTTCGCTCGATCAAAAAAGTGATTGCTATCCGGCCACTGCTTCCTTTGGACAAGGGATTACGGCGACCACCCTACAAATGGCCTCGGCTTACGCGGCGCTTGGCAATGGCGGACACTTGATGCAGCCCTACATTGTAGAGGAGAAAGATTATCCGAGTGGGCGGGTAGAGAAAACGACCCCTATAGAAATACGGCAGGTGATTAGTGAAAAGACTTCGAATTTGGTGAGTGCCATGTTGGTTTCTGTTGTGGAGAATGGGCACGGCAAGAAAGCGGGTGTGCCAGGGTATTACATTGCTGGCAAAACGGGAACCGCACAGGTGGCTGGCGCCAACGGTCATTATTCCAGTGATGCCACAATCGGTTCCTTTGCCGGCTACGGCCCTGTAGGTGACCCGAAGTTCGCTATGGTGGTGCGTATCGATCACCCGCGCGACGTGCAGTATGCTGAGTCCACTGCCGCGCCATTGTTTGGTCAGATTGCGGAGTATTTGCTAAGGTACTTTGAAGTACCCCCGCAACGGTAAAGACTAAATACGTAATCTTGAAAAGACGAAACAAAAACTAAAAACATAAAGACTAAATCGGTTTAACATTTTCGCATTTAGTTTTTAGACATTGTTTGGACCTTAGGCTTTTCACTATTTGTTTTTATGAAATCACTCCTTATTCTCCTCCTCACCTGGTCTGCCAAGCGCGTTCTTGCCAAACACAAGCCGACCATTATTGCGGTCACGGGATCGGTTGGTAAAACGTCGACCAAAGAAGCGATCGCCGTGGTGCTTGGATCGGCGTTTAACGTGCGTACCAACAAGAAAAATTTGAATACCGAGATTGGCGTACCGCTGACGATTTTAGATTTGCCCAAGCCGTCGGTGACGATCAACTGGATTGGTGTGGCCATCAGTGCTTTACGTTTGGGATGTTTTCCTCCAAAAACCTATCCAACCCATTTAGTGCTGGAGTTCGGAGCGGATCGTCCGGGAGATATCCGTCGGTTGGTGGATTTGGCTCCTCCACGTGTTGGAGTAGTGACGGCAATTACTCCGGTGCACGCCGAGTTTTTCCCTTCGCTCGAAGCCTTGATGGATGAGAAGTCCGAGATCATTAAACGTTTGCCGTCAGACGGGCTGGCACTATTGAATGCCGACGATGAGCGCGTGGTAGGGATGCGGGAAAAAACATCGGCGCCGGTTGTCTGTTATGGATCGTCCGCGGGGGCTGATTTCGTTGTTGAAAATTATCAATTGGAAACGCGTGAAGACGCGCATTACGCGGAAAACGAGACGCTGTGTCGCTTGCGTTTTACGGTGCGTGATCGACGCGATGCGGAAGAAGGAACGGAGGTTGTGCTCACCAATACCGTGGGAATGAGTCAAGCGATTATTTGCGCGGCAGCGATCGCTGTGGGTAAGCAGTTTGGTGTCGCCGCGGAGGCGTCGGCCGCTATTTTGTCTGAACGCTACGCGGCCGTCAAAGGCCGCATGCGTCCGCTGCACGGCATTAAAGGCACCTTGTTGCTCGACGATTCGTACAATGCCGCGCCCAAGTCGATGGCCGCGGCGCTAGAAGTACTCAAAGCATTTCATCCCGTGGTCAACGCACGACGCGTCGCTGCTTTGGGAGAAATGGCCGAGCTTGGAGTGCATACGGAGGCTGAGCATCGTCAATTGGGTTGGAAAGCGGCAGAGGCTGGCGTTGATCTGCTTGTGTTGGTAGGGGAGAAGTCCCGCGACACGGCGCGTGGAGCGTTGGAAGCGGGGATGAAAGATGAACAGATTGTGCTCGTCAAAAATTCCGAAGAAGCTGGGCGGTATTTGGATCGTGAAATCAAACAGGGAGATGTCGTACTGGTGAAAGGTTCACAAAGTTCACGAATGGAAAAAACCGTGCTGCAATTGTTGGCTGAGCCGACGAAGGCAGCCGATCTCCTCGTTCGTCAAGAACCGGAATGGCTATGAAGCACGCTTATTATTTTGCCTCTGTTGGCTTCGCGGGAGCACTGGCGATTTTCACCGCCGTGTTTCCGCTTGCGAGTTCACCGACGAGCGATCAGATAGAGGCGACAGCGGCAGCGACCCTCCCTGAATCTGAGCCTGCTCCCGAACCCCAGATCGCCGCGATGACCTTCTTTGGCGACATCATGCTCGGCAGAAACGTCGAAGCGCTCACCAACAAACACGGTCAAGATTATCTGTTTGAAAAACTGGATAACTTTCTTACGCAACAATCGTACGTGATTGCTAATCTTGAAGGTCCAATCGTATCCGACCACACACAAACGCCGACAGGATCGTTTGTGTTTTCGTTTTTAGACACCAGCGCCAATTTGCTCGCTCGTCACGGATTCAATCTTGTTTCGCTCGCTAACAATCACACGCTCAATCAAGGCGATGACGGATTTCTTGAAACCGAAGCGCATCTCGACACGGCAGGGATTTTGCACATGGGGCACCCAATCGAGATGGGCAAAGATTTTGTGGTGCAAACAACGGTTAATGATCTGCCGATCACTTTTGCTGGGTTCAACATGACCTTTAACTACGACGATCCAGACGCCGCGGTCGCGACAATCACTCAATTGGCAACAGCGTCGACCCATCCGATCATGGTTTTTATGCACTGGGGTACAGAGTACGAGCTCCACTCCAACACGACGCAACAACAGTTAGCCCATCGTCTGATCGATGCTGGAGCGGATCTGATTATTGGCGCTCATCCGCACGTGGTAGAGGAAGTTGAGCGCTACAACAACAAGTTGATTTTTTACTCTCTCGGTAATTTTATTTTCGATCAATACTTTTCTACAGATACGCAGCAAGGCCTGGCGGTGGGCATCACTCTGACAGCCGGCGGCGATGTGTCTGCCGCCCTCTATCCGCTGCAAAGCGCGTTTAGCCAACCAGAGCTCATGCCCGAGCCTGCGCGCACGGCCTTTTTGCAGGCGCTGGCGGAGCGATCTGGCGAAGACCTTTTTTCTTCTGTCGCTGTTGGACAAATTCCTTGACGTTCCATTGTTTTTCAACTACAAAATGCTCGGAGATTCTCCAGCCCTTCCTCCAACCAGGAGTCCACATGCGTCGGATTCTCTTGATTGAAAGCGATCATGATCTGCGGCTGTTGCTGACCTTGGTTCTTGGTCGTGCCAAGTACACGGTCACCGTGCAAGCGAACGCGGATCGTGCAGGTGCGTTGCTCGCGCAACACCCGGACTTTCTGGCCGTCATCTGCGGCTACCGCCTGGAGGGCCAGCTCACCGACGGGCTCGCGGTACATGCGCAGTTCAAGGCGCTTCTTGAGCAGCATGGCGCACGCTTCGTCCTTCTGCACGGTGAGGACTTGGCGCACCGTCCGGAGCTTGCTCATGAACAGCTGCGGGGGCGGGGGATCACTGGCATCCATTGTCCAATGGGGCCGCGAGATTTCCGCGCCCTGCTGGATGGCACCCTCGCCAGCATTCCCTAGTCCCATCGTTTCTTCACCGCGTCTCCCACCGGAGTGGCCTCGCCCGCTCCGGTTTCGCGTTTTATTCTCATTCGATTGACGCAAAGACACGGGAATGCTATTCTCACGACGCAAAAAGTATCACCGTTGAGGTTTCATGAAATTGGATGAGATACGAAGTCTTGGAGCGAACAAAGACCGAGGCGTACGGAAAGGTACGGCGAAGGCTTTGTGAAGCGAAAGACGAGTAGTTCGCCAATTTCATGGAACCTTACTATGCAAGGCCTCATCGTCTAACGGTTAGGACGGCGCCCTCTCACGGCGCAAATCCGGGTTCGATTCCCGGTGGGGTCACCACAAAAAGATGTACACCGCGACGTTTTCGCTACCCGTCGCACCGTACGTC
>CAZPQJ010000006.1:0-69044 GCA_964588955.1 uncultured Gammaproteobacteria bacterium | reverse complement strand
CAAATAATGCACCAGGCGTGCAACACAAAGGCTTCAAGACCCGTGAGATACAAGGTGAATGCCAATCCTCCAAGGGCGAGCACGACGGCGAACGTGCGCAAAAGTGGATCGGTTGTGTCACGCAAACGCAACACAGTCGTCAGTCCGATAAAGAGATACCCAATAATACCCAACAGAGCGACCGGTACCCCCAAAATCTCGGAAAAGACACCCCGGTTCACAACATCGCAATTGAAGGTAGCAGACAAATCGCAAAAGGTGCCGGGAACGAACGACTCGTGGTGCAAAAACGAGTAGATCGACAAGCCTAATCCAACGAGTGAAAAAAACAGAACAAACTGAAGAGCACGACGTTGCATATTATGGATTGGCCTCGGTGTTTGAAGAAGCGTTGGTATCAGCGGCGGTCGATTCTGTTGACGCGTTCACTTCACATCCTGCTTTGGCGCCAAGCACATCGAACGTTTGCTCTCCAGAAAGCGTCGAGCCATCAGCAAACTTCCACATAGGATACCCAGTAACCCCAGCATCTTTACACGTTTGGTTCATGTTTTTGTTAGCGTCGGAACACTCTACGTAATTGATGTTATCGAACGACGAGCCAAACAGCTCTTTCTGCGCCTTGCAATGTGGACACCACCAGGCGCCGTACATGGTCACATTTTTATCCGTCAAACACTGAGCGAAAGAGTTGTACGGCGACGGTCCGCCATTCTTTTTAACCGCGGCAAAAGCGATCAGTCCGCCAGCCACGAGAACGGCTAATACGACAAGAAGCGTTGAAGACTTCATAAAAAATCTGATAAATGAATGTCTTCAGGATACCACCACCCCCTCATTGACGGAAGAGCCCAAAACGGCTACCGTTTTGGCGTCCCAACCTACAACCCAGAGGTCATCGTGACCCACTCCCCGTACCAGAACATCATGCTCGTTGTCTTTGACTCGATGCGCGCTGACGCGGCGCCGAGTCCGCCGTACATTCGCGGTCGTGCGATCGAGTTCAACCAGGCGCGCGCGGCGGGGTGCTGGACCCTGCCCTCCCATGCCTCCATGTTCACCGGCATCTACACCCATGGCTGTGATCGACGCAGCCGCAAGCTCTCGACCAACTTCCCGACCCTGGCCGAACTGCTTCGCGACAACGGCTGGCGCACCCACATGGTCACGGCCAACGGCGTGACCACCAACATGCCTCCGTACGGCCTCGATCGTGGCTTTGAAACGGTTTGGAAAGCCTACGAACACATGCCGTCCATGGGACTGCTCGACAAAGGGCTGATCCTGGCCAGCGTCCCTCGCTTGCGGCGGATGATCAGCCGCGGCAATCCGATCATGGACGAATCAGAGCTCGTGGCCTCCCGCCCCTGGTTCCGCGACACCACCAGCGACCTGTTTGACGAAGCCCTGCGCCTGCGCGTCATCGATCGTCAACGCGGTGCAAAATCATTCACCTACCTGAACCTAATGGACGGACACTTTCCGTACCATACCACCCACGAGACCACGCTCTCCAACCTGCTCTTCGGCGAAGGCACGGTGAGCACTAACTTCGTGGACAAGCTTCGCGAAATTCAGGCGCTGTTCCGCTTCGTGGACGAAGGATGGTTGAAAACCGACCACATGACCATCACTCCGGACATGCTCTCCGTACTTCGGTGCCGTCAGCAGGTGGCCTGGAAACGTTTGGCATCGTTGATCGACACCTTCGCCAACACGGTCAACGAGGCTGGAGACACTTTGCTGATCATCTGCTCCGATCACGGTGACGCCCACGGCGAACAAGGCGACGCCTATCACGTGCAGACCGTGAGTGATGCCTGCATCCGTGTCCCCCTGTGGATCCTCGGCCCCAACCTGAGCCCGCGAACCGTGCAGACCCCGGTCTCGACCGTCGATCTGTTCCACACCATTCTGCGAGAAGCCGGCATCCGCCCCGACGCGCCGAGCCTCCTACGCGATCTTGAACGGGCTCAGCCGGTGATCTGGCAATCTCACTTCAAGACGGACGTTGCGCCGTGGCACCAGGAAGCTGAATTCGCTGTCGAAGAAAACGGCCAGCGCCTCCGTTGGAAAGGTCGCGGATCTGTCGGAGAGTGGTACATGGCTCCGGTCGGCGAGCTTGGAGCGCCGGAACCGATCTGGCAACTCATCCAAAATGAGAACCCGATCACCGACATGATCAAGGATGTTCATCGACGGCAGGTCGTTCAAGAGAACTTCACCTTCTTCCAGTCATTCTCCCAGATCTAGCCCCGCCCCAGGCCTTGCGCTAAAAACCCCGCTGTCGAGCACGTCGACAGCGGGGCGCTTCTTTATTTATCGATCCGTCTTACGGTTGCACTTGCGTGAATGTTAACCCCTTGAACATCTCGGCGAAAATCGCATCGGTCTGTTTGGTGTCAAACTCACTAACCGTGCCGGGATCATAGTTGCCAATGTTGCCGGTATGCACTGTTTGCGCTACTTCCACACAGACACTGTTAACCATGGCGCGATAGATTTTGGTGTTATACAAATTCCCAGCGGCAGCATCAGACGTTTGATACACACGATAGGTAGCGTTGTTGATGGTCTCATCTGGCAACGCTTTGGCGTTTGGATCGGCGCTAACATCCGCACACTGTTCGCCTGTCTTGTTCGTGTCAAAATCGACCGTCATCCACGCCTCATTAAAATTTGTCTTCTTGTCGGCAAAGGCATCCGTGGGAAACATCATTTTCCAACCCGCGTTGTTTAACAAACCGGTCATGTGCGTTTCGTCGGGACGCGATTCAAAATCCCGTGGATAAGAAATTTTGTACCCCCAATACTGATCACTATTTGCACCACTCACCATTCCCGCCTGTAAGACTTTCCAATCGGTCGTGGCATAGGCGACGCCGGCCACGCTCTCGGTCTGCGCTGGCAAGGTAATCGGCAACACCGCACGGATCTGCCCGCCATAATAATAAATTGCGCCCGCGCCGACCACAATTCCGACGACTAAGAAAAACAGCTGCTTCATAAAGATAGGTTACGGATGAGTTTGAATATCTAAGGATTCGTTCATGACATCGTTCCACGATTGTACATCACTTAATGAAGATGATCTACAGAGAAGTACCGTTTGTTGGTCTTTGGTAATCCCATACAACGCGTATGCGGGTCGCGGTCGCTTTTTCTCTTCCAGAATAATCTCCGCCCACGCATCCGCAGAAAAACGTGCATAGGTGACAGGAAAACGTTTCCCCCAAATAATGGTTACCTCTCCTGTTACTGGATGCCGTTTGACCGTACGAACACGCTGGCCGAGAAAAAGCAGCACTCCCCCGCTCAAAACGAATGCCGAAATCCATCCAATAAACCGCGTATCACCCAACGATACGAATACCAAGAAAAATACAGCGAGAAACAACACGACGCTCAATCGTATCGCCAACCAATGCAGCCACGGAATCGGACTTTCCATCAACACCATGTTTTCTCGTCCAATCGCCCATTCCCAACCTGTAGATCCGCAGGAGTGGCAGGAAAACTCAGCATATTCTTTGCCGTCTTCACGCAATTCCAATTTTCCCGTGGGGAGTTCCACACCGCCACACAACGGGCATTCAGATCGTAGTCGTTCCATAGATGCTAGGTCACTAATCTTCCCGAACCTTTAGGATCATACCCGCTCTTCACTTCCACTCCATCTAAATACCCATCACCGTCTGTGTCAAGGTTTGATGGATCGGTAATGTAGAGATGGACTTCGTCGCCATCGGAGAGACCGTCGGCATCGGTATCGGCCACAATGGGATTCGTGCCTAATGTCTGTTCTTCCGCGTCAGTCAGCCCATCACCGTCGGTGTCAGTGGTAGTATCCACTGTCGACGGCGCAGAAGAAACATCGGGGCAGAAAGAACCACTTGGCACAACCATATACCCAGGCACGTTCATAATATCGCTCGGATAGGAAACGTCCACTGCCACTGTATCGGCGCTCCAGCTGGGATCAGACAAAATGTCTCCGAAAACATAGTTGGTATAGAAGGCGTCGGAAATGTCGTCGATGTGCTGGTTCCATTGATCACCATACAGCGCCGTCGCTGAGGCTTCATCTAACACCCATCGCAAGGATCCGTCTTTATCTACGGCGAAGACGCGTGGATCCGTTTGGAACTTGACCATTTTGTAACCAGGGCGATACGTAACGTTTTTGCCAAGTGGAATCATCGCCAAGGTAGCCGGGGCAATGGTCTTCACCTGACCGAAGTCACAATTCCAACTCAAGAACACTTTGCCGTTGGGGAAGACGTGACGACGACCATCGGCGCCAATGTAGTACACGACCGAATCCGTAGCCGTGGCAAGATTACCGTCGTCGGCCAACTTCACCAAACCGTGAACAGAAACCCCATCCGGGAGAGCGTCGACGCGATCAGCAACAGAACTTTCCGTATCTGTCGTAGAACCGCTTCCACTCCCCGCCCCCGTTTCATCCGTCGGCGCATCCACCGACGCGCTGTACAAGAACGGCCCAACGGTATCTGTCGCCAAAACACGAATGTAGTTCGTCCCCTCAACTTTAATCAATGCCTGTCCTTCTGTTTCCACGGCTCCAATCGTTGTCGATCCATCGTTTGTTTCCGCGTAGCGCAGAAGTGTCCAGGTAGCACCGTCGTCGCGAGAAATGTAGACGTTGACGGCTGGAATCGTTCCCGTCCATCCCCAACGCACCGGCAAACTATAACCCGTTGGATACGTTGCTCCCTCTACCGGATTGGTGATGGTTAAATCGATCGTTTCCGATCCCGAAGATGACCCGCCGCCACCACCGCCAGAATCACCCCCGCCGCCAGTTGTATCATTATCCGTCACCGTCACCAAGACACTGGAAACGGACAAGCCGTTGAAAAATGGATCCGCCGACGTACTAATATGAATCACGCTGTGCACTTCTGAACTTTCCACAACAGAATCATTTACCGCAGTTACCACCACAACCTGTGGAGTATCCCAATTATCCACCGTAAAAGTGAGTGTAGAAACGTCTGTCGTCAACTCACTATCAGGAACCACAGAAATGGTTACTGATGCTGTTGGTTTCGTCACCAAGACGACGGCATAGGCGTCACTGTCTCCCCCCTCCGTAACATTGGTTGTGCCCCCAGATTGCGTGACGGTTACCGCGGCTGTGTCGTTATCGGTCACAGCGACGGTTGTATTCACAACAACAAGGGCGTTGTAGGCACTATCATCCGAAGCGGTTGCCCAACTCACCGTTACCGATACTGGGGATGTTTCATCCACCGAGTCATCGACAGCCGAAATCGTCACCGTTTGCGGGGTACTCCAATTGTCGGTTGTGAACGTAAGAGCCGAGGCAGACGTCGTGATCTGCGCGCCAACGGTCAACGAAACAACCACGGAAGCCAACGGTTGGGTTTGCAAAACAACATCCACCGTGTCTGTCGCTCCACCTTCAGTCACATCGGTGGTGCCACCCGAAACCGTTACAGCAACAGACGCAGTATCGTTGTCGATGTTCAACGGATTAACAGAAGCTGGTATCAATCCATTATAGAGTGGGTCGTCAGAGACGGTTGAACCAAGTTCGATCGTGTAAGCAACATCTCCATCATCGATTAAATCATCTACCCCGGTAATCGTTACGACTTGCGGCGTCGACCAGTTTCCAGAAGTAAACGTAAGGCTGGAAAGATTAACCGTCGCTTCCGTCACATCTGCACTAGTCACAGAAATAATCACGTCTGCTGTGGGCGAAGATGTTAAGACAACCGTAAACGTTGTTGTTCCCCCAGCTTCTGTGGTGTTACCCGGATCACCATCTACAAACACGTCCGCTGTGTCATTATCGGCAATAGACACGGTAACTGAATCAATCAGCATGGTGCCGTACAGGGCGTCGCCAGAGGCAGGACTATGATCAATCAATCCCGTGTGGGATCCTTCGGCAACATCATCATCAACAGCAGTGACGGTCACGGTTTGCGGGACATTCCAGTCGCCTGGCGTGAACGTCAGAAAGAGCGTATTGGTTGTAATTTGATCATTCGGTATGACATCAATAAAGACATCTGCGGTCGGCTGCGAGGTCAAAACAACGGAATAGGTATCGGTGGGACCGCCTTCCGCCACTGAAGTAATACCACCCGGTTGCGTAATACTTACGCTCGCTGTGTCATTGTCGGTGTTCGTGACACTTACATCGTTCGGATCTTGTCCATTATAGAGTAGATCGTCGGAAACGGCCGCGGACAACATAATCACGTAATCTGTGTCGCCGTCGTCGATCAAATCATCCACGCCAGTAACGGTGACGGTTTGCGGTATTGACCAGTTACCACTGGTAAACGTGAGACTAGCCGTCGAAACCGTCCCATCATCAAGAGACGAAGATGTGACACTGAAAGAAACATCCGCGGTTGGTTGCGCAGTCAACACCACTGTAAAGGTTGCCGTACCTCCAGCTTCCGTAGTGTTACCAGAGATGGCAGAGACCGTGAAACCAGAGGTGTCATTATCTGTGTTAGTGACGGCGACGTCGGCGGGATTGATACCGTTGTAGTTGCCGTCAGCAGAGGTAGCGGCAGCGGTAATAATATTGTAGGCGATATCGCCATCATCGAGGTCGTCGTTGGCACCTGTCACCGTAATTGTCTGCGGTGTCGACCAGTTACCACTTGTAAACGTCAAACTTGCCGCAGAGACTGTACCTTCTGTCGTATCATCGGACGAAATGCCAATAGACACATCCGCGGTTGGTTGCGCAGTCAACACCACTGTAAAGGTTGCCGTACCTCCAGCTTCCGTAGTGTTACCAGAGATGGCAGAGACCGTGAAACCAGAGGTGTCATTATCTGTGTTAGTGACGGCGACGTCACCTGGATCAAATCCGTTATACCGAAAATCAGCAGAAGTGATCAGACCAACCAGCACGGTATACCCTACGTCGCCATCATCCAGGAAATCATCCGCACCGGTAACTGTAACTGTCTGCGGCGTGTCCCAGTTAGCCATGGTGAATGTAAGAGTCGTTTGGTCAAGGATTCCCTCCCCTTCGTCAGAACTTGCCAAAGCAACCACCACGTCATCGGTAGGAATATTTTGCAGTACAACGGTAAACGTTGCCGTGCCGCCGGCTTCCGTGGTGTCACCAGAGATAACGGAAACCGTGACACCAACATGGTCGTTGTCGGTAATGGAAGCGCTCACTGAAGCGACGACAGCCCCGTTGTAATTAAGATCCGTCGAAGCCACCGTGTGGCTTACCACGCCGCTATGCGGAGACGTTTCAATATCGGCATCATCCACCGCAGTGACGGTAACCGTTTGCGGGGTCGACCAATTAGCATTCGTAAAGGTAACCGTAGGAACACTTATCTCCACTTGCGCATTTGGTGTGATTGTTACGACAACATCGTCGGTAGGTTGCGCGGTCAAAACAAGGGTATAGCTGTCTGTGGCTCCCCCTTCCGTTAGCAAAGTCGTACCGCCGCTTTGGGTAACCGTGACGCTTGAAGTGTCGTTGTCCGTATTTGTTACGTTTACGTCACTTGGATTAACAGCATCGTACAAATCATCATTGGTGGCGACAGTGTCTGTGGTCACCACAATATGATAGGCGATGTTGCCGTCGTCGAGCGTGTCGTCTTGACCGGTAACCGTAACCGTTTGCGGCGTTGACCAGTTACCACTAGTGAAGGTCAGAATTGCCCCAGAAGTAACAACGCCTTCCGTTGCGTCATCCGTAGCGGAATCAATAACCACGTCCCCTGTTGGCTGAGCATCCAGAACCACCGTAAAGGTTGCCGTGCCGCCGGCTTCCGTGGTGTTACCAGAGATCGCGGAGACTGTGACGCCAGAAACATCATTGTCCGTGTTGGTAACTGCGACGTCGGCGGGATTGATGGCGTTGTAGTTGCCGTCGGCCGAACTGGCTGCCGCCGTGACGACGGAGTAAGCAATATCGCCGTCGTCCAGATCATCATTAGCACCGGTAACCGTTACCGTCTGCGGTGTTGACCAGTTACCGCTCGTAAACGTGAGCGATGCGGGAGAAACCGTGCCTTCGCTCGTGTCGTTGGAAGACAAACCAACGGATACGTCTGCAGTCGGCTGGGCAGTCAAGACGACCGTGAAGGTAGCCGTGCCACCAGCTTCTGTCGTATTTGCTGAGATCGCCGAAACCGTAAAGCCGGAGGCGTCATTATCCGTGTTGGTAACCGCGACGTCGGCAGGATTCAAACCACTGTATGGAGCATCATCAGATGTCGCCGCAGCGGTAATAATGGAATAGGCAATATCTCCATCGTCAAGATTATCATTCACCCCCGTAACCGTTACTGTTTGTGGCGTGTCCCAATTGAGATTTGTAAACGTGAGGCTCGATGGACTGACCGTACCTTCCGTGGTGTCGTTGGAGGACAACGGAATAATGACGTCCGCCACCGGCTGCGTATTCAACACCACCGTGAAGGTTGCCGTTCCTCCTGCTTCCGTGGTGTTGCCAGAAATCGCCGAGACAGTAAATCCAGCCGCATCATCATCGGTGTTGGAGACAGAAACGTCGGCAGGGTTCAAACCGTTGTAGTTGGTATCGGCAGAACTGGCGGCGGCGGTAATAATGGAATAGGCAACCGTGCCGTCGTCAATAACATCATCAACACCCGTCACGGTAATCGTTTTTGGAGTGTTCCAGTTCACCGTGGTAAACGATGTACTCGCCGCAACCGTACCCTCTGTCGTGTCCGAGCTGCTGAGCCCAATGGTGACGCCCGCGGTTGGCTGAGCGGTCAACACGATGGTAAATGTAGCCGTGCCGCCGGCTTCCGTGGTATTACCGGAAATGGCGGAAACGGTGAAGCCGGAAGTGTCGTTATCGTCGTTGATGACAGTTACGTCGGCAGGATTCAAACCGCTGTACGCCCCATCGGTCGAAGTGATCGCCCCGAGCAAGGCACTGAACGCAACATCGCCATCATCAAGTGAATCATCAACCCCAGTCACCGTCACCGTTTGCGGCGTGTCCCAATTGAGGTTAGTGAAGGTAAGACTCGCAGGGCTCACGGCGCCTTCCGTCGCGTCCGAAGACGAAAGTGGAATACTCACGTCGCCCGTTGGCTGCGCCGTCAAAACGACCGTAAATGTCGCTGTATCTTCCGCTTCTGTGGTGTGACCGGAAATAGCGCTTGCTGTTGCGCCAGCTGTGTCGTTGTCCGTGTTGGTAACCGTGACGTCGGCGGGATTGATGGCGTTGTAGTTGCCGTCGGCCGAACTTGCAGCGGCCGTTACAATCGCATAAGCAACATCGCCATCGTCGACCAAATCATCCACGCCGGTAACCGTGACGGTTTGTGGCGTTGCCCAGTTGCCGCTCGTGAACGTGAGACTGGCCACCGAAACTGTACCCTCGGTTGTGTCATTTGAAGAAATACCCGTAGAAACATCCGCGGTTGGCTGAGCGGTCAACACGACCGTGAAGGTAGCTGTTCCACCCGCTTCCGTGGTATTTCCCGAGATCGCGGAAACAGTGAAGCCAGAAGTATCGTTGTCGGTGTTGGTGACGTTTACGTCAGCAGGGTTGATACCGTTGTAATTCCCGTCGGCAGAACTCGCCGCAGCCGTGACTAAGGAATAGGCAATATCTCCATCATCAAGATCGTCATTTACACCCGTAGCAGTGATTGTCTGCGGTGTTGACCAATTACCGCTCGTGAACGTAACCGACGCGGGCGACACCGTACCTTCGGTGGTGTCTGAACTGGTAATGCCGACGGTGACATCGGCCGTTGGCTGGGCGGTCAACACAATCGTTGCTGTTGCCGTACCGCCGGCTTCTGTGGTGTTTCCCGAGATTGCCGAAACCGTAAAGCCCGAGGCGTCATTGTCCGTGTTGGTAACCGCGACGTCGGCGGGATTGATGGCGTTGTAGTTGCCGTCGGCCGAGGTAGCGGCAGCCGTAATAATATTGTAGGCAATGTCTCCATCATCCAAATCGTCATTGACACCAGTAACCGTAACAGTCTGCGGCGTGCTCCAATTTCCTGCGGTAAACGTGAGGCTTGGCGCGGAGACAGTACCTTCCGTCGTATCATCAGACGTAATGCCAATAGAAACGTCCGCGGTTGGCTGGGCGGTCAACACGACCGTGAAGGTGGCTGTTCCACCCGCTTCCGTGGTGTTTCCCGAGATCGCGGAAACAGTGAAGCCAGAAGTATCGTTGTCGGTGTTGGTAACCGCGACGTCGGCGGGATTGATGGCGTTGTAGTTGCCGTCGGCCGAGGTGGCGGCGGCCGTTATAACCGTGTAAGCAATGTCGCCGTCGTCCAAGTCGTCATTCACACCCGTGACGGTAATCGTTTGCGGCGTGCTCCAGTTTCCGTTGGTAAAGGTAAGCGAAGCGGCGGAAACCGTTCCCTCACTGGTGTCGCTGGAAGAAATGCCGATGACCACGTCGTTAGAGGGCTGAGAGTCTAGCACGACCGTAAACGTCGCCGTGCCGCCGGCTTCTGTGGTGTTGCCGGAAATGGCGGAGACCGTAATGCCGGCGGGAGTGGAAGAAAACCAGTTCGTCGTATTCGTACCCTCTACGGAATTCGACGGGTTGATCGGCGCGCTGACGCCCGATGAATTATCTGTTACCACACTGTCCGTGATATCGAGAAAATCACCACTGAACGTTGAAGCGCCTTCAAAATCAAACGTCGACGCTGTCGTTGGTGATGAGGAAACAATATTCAATCGATCCGAAGCATCAAGTCCATCCAGCGTTAACGTTCCGTTGATCGTCTGCGTGGATCCAGCTTCAATGGTCAAAACAACGTCGGTGGCGTTATCGTTGCTGTCCTGTAAGGTTAGCGAATTCCAACTTGGACTTCCGGTAATGCTGTGATTAGTATTCGCATCGAACGTCACCGTACCGCTATTGTGAGTAAACGTCGCCGCTCCTTTCACAAAATCACCGGAGATGGTCGTCGACGTTGGTGCGGTAAAAGTTCCGGTAGTAAGCGTCAGTGTTCCATTGACGTCGGCTGCACCTGAACTTCCGGTGTATGTTCCGCCTGTAAGGGTTAACCCCGCGTTAAATGTTTGCGTCGCGGATCCCCCCGTATACGTTCCCCCCGAAAGCGTGACGAGCCCCGTCGTGGCGGTTGTTTGTCCATTGGCATCGTACGTTCCCGACGAAATAACCAACGTACCGGCAATAGCTTTTGCGCCAGCGGATTGAATGATGTCCACTGCATCAGTCGTCGCAACAATCAGGTTATAATAGTCTGTCACCCCAAAATCTACCAGCGTGTAGGTATCTGCTGCGGCGTCGCCATCCCCAAGATACGTCCACGTTCCTGAATCGACATCTTGCGTTAAAGAAACAGTTTCCGATCCGATTTGACGGACGTTATCATTATTACTAAACGTGCCGCTTACGGTAAGACCAAAGCCCGCGAGAGAAAGTATACCGTTGGTGATGGTGAGATTCTCCGCGATCGATGTAGTAGCAGGCAAGGTAAATACCGTCGTTGCCGCCGTGCCGTCGAGGACAACATTTTTATATCCGGAATAATTTTTGAGCGTATAAGCGGCTCCCGTACCGTAATAATAGATTGTGCTTCCCGCGTCCCATTGTGGATAGGAGGCGCCCGTGGTGGTGATCGTTTCGCCACCCTGAAGTTTGAGCGTGCCGCCCGCATTAATGATCAATTTTGAGCTCGTGGCGTTCATGGAGATGGCGTTGCCATTCAGGTCGAGCGTCCCATTCGTTACCGTTACGGTCATGGTATTCCCGTCGTCGAGCGTAGAATCCAAAATGACTGATCCGCCCGATTTATCAATGGTAATATTTCCAATCGCCTTTGCAGCCCCCTCCGTGAGGTGCTGCGTAGCGCTACCATAAAAACCAAATGTTGTCGTCGCATTAGCAAAACTCGCGCCTAACGTTAGGTCGCCATATAATTGAAAACTTCCCTCGGCTGGTTTTGTTGTTTGTGCGATCGTTCCATTGCTTCCACTTAGCGTAAGCGTTCCTAACACGATACAAGAATCACCGTTGGCAATCGTAATCGTTCTTGTACTCGATGGAGATACTGTCAAATTATAAAACGTCTCTGTGCTCGCGACATCAACAGCGGTTGTCCCCGTAGAGATACTCACGCTTCCATTGTTGTGGTTAAACGTACCGCCCGCTGTGTGCGTCCAGTTTCCATTAACCGTCATGGTTGCCGTTGTCGCATTAACTGTCCCAGCGGAAAAAGTAAAGTTTCCTAAAGTGACCGTGGATCCTCCAAAATTCATCGTTCCTCCATTGTGGGTGTAAGTTGAGTTAGGGGTGAATCCGGAATCATTCGCGTTCCAGGTCCCTGCTGTAAAGGTCCAAGTTCCTGTTGTAATAGCGGTTGTTTGATTCACTGTCCCCGCACTTTTATCAACAGTAAATGTTCCACTGAATCCAGAAGGAATACTCCACGTTTGATCTGCAGTTCCCGTAATGGAGATAGTTCTTGTCCCAGGAAATGTTGTCCCACCTCCCGTAATGTCACCGCGCAGATCAAACGTTCCTGTGAGCGCACCGCCACCGCTGCTGAAATAGAATGTGTTGGCAACGATCAACGTTCCTCCAGAAATGGTTCGTGTGTTTGCATTCGTTACAGTAAATGTGGCGTTATAAAACACGTCTTGATCAACAATTGTCATGGTGAACGTGCCGCCGGTAGAAGAAATCGTTCCGCTCCCGTGATTAAATGTTCCGGCTGAGTGCGTCCATGTTGTTGAAATGTTTGTTGTACCGCTTGTTGCGGTGTATGTACCATTTGAAAGGGTGAACGTGGAATGCGTCACCGTTCCGCTTCCTCCCGTAAACGTTCCGCCGGATTGGTTATAGGCGCCACTAAACGTCATGCTGTATCCCGTGGCATCAATGGTTCCAGCTTGGAGGTTTACGGCGCTAAAGGTCAATGTTCCAGCACCGGTACCACTAAACGTAAAATTCGCGTTGTTTAAGGTAACTGTACTCGCGATAGCCGCACCACCTCCGTTGAGAGCAAGGGTTTGCGTATTGACGCCATCAATTAACAACGTTCCGCCTCCCCCGTCCCAACCCGCGTTCAACGAAATCGTATTAAGCGCCTCGACGGTTCCCGTCCCAAAGCCACCATTGGTAAGTGTGAGTGTGTTATTTACCACCAAAGTATCTCCGGAAGAAACAGTCAACAAGGTAGCGTTATTCTTCGCCAGCTCCACGTTATAAAACGCTTCGCTTGTAGCGACGTTGGTGGTTGATGCTGAACCGGAAAACTTTACGGAACCATTATTGTGAGTGAATGTGCCTGTACCGGCTGTATGTGTAAACCCCGCGCTAAATGTTGTTGTACCGCTTGTTGCCGTATAGGTCGCCCCCGCACCGCTCAGCGTAAACGCACCCGTGTGCGTGACTGCATTCGTACCGCCCGCAAACACACCCGTCAATGTTTGGTCAAATGTCGAACTAAACGTCGTTGTTCCTGCTCCGGACGTTGGCGCGTTATACGTTCCCCCGCTGAGTGCCACGGCGCCAGAATAGGTCATGGTTGCCGCATTCGCGTTCAGAACACCGGCAGACATGGTTAATGCGCCCACCGCGACTGTTCCCGAACCCGCGGTATCAACAGTGACGTTGGCGTTCGTGATGCTCAAGTTGACAGCGGTGTTCCCGGAGTTTAGTGTCGCTGCAACAACCGCCGAACCTCCCAGGAGCAGCGTCCCAGTTCCACCGTCAAATGTTGAGGCCCAACTCGTCGTTCCCCGTGCGTCCCATGTACCAGTCGTAAGATTTCCGTCCGTAAGCGTACTCGTGCCTGTCACGATCATGGTGTCACCAGAAGCAATGGTTAAACTCGTGGCCGTTGTTTTATTCAAAGTAACGCTACCAAACGTTTCGCTGGTAGCAAAATCAAATGTCCTTGTGCTTCCTCCGGTAATACTGACCAAACCGCTGTTATGCGTAAATGTTCCCGTACCAGCTGAATGGGTAAAGTTACTACTAAAAATGGTTGTGCCGCTGGAAGCAGTGTAAACAGCACCCGCGCCGCTTAAGGTAAACGCCCCTGTATGCGTCACCGTTCCGGAACCCCCTGTAAACGTTCCTCCTGTCTGTGTATACGTTGTAGCAATCGATAAAGTTTGCGTCGAACCCACATAGGTTCCCGCCGTAAGAGTAAACGACCCCGTTAACGCCACGGTGTTTGTATTGCTTTGCGTGATTGTTCCCGTGTATCCAGAAGCCATGTTAATGGCGGTAATACTGACGTTGGTGTTGATGGTTACTGCACAGTTAACTCCGCAGGTTCCATCAAAAGTCGCTGTATCTGCTGCTGCTGGTTTTGATCCCGTGCTCCAGTTCGTGCCGGTATTCCATTGTCCATCGAGCCCTAAACCTGTCCAGGTAACAACCGCGGCATGGGCCTGATGGGTAAAGAACAAGTTCCCAAAAAATAAAAAAACGCAGACGAAAAAGACACCCGCGATATGCTGAGAACCTCTGCCACGCAAAAAAGATAGCATAAAAACAAAGCCAGGACTAAGAAAGTGTTACTATTGTACACAAAAACAGAATTGCGCGATACTCAGCGCTATTTTGTTTTTGTGGATAACTGAAATCTTTACCGTTGCGCTGCTGATCCCTGAAGATTTGCTTGATCTTTTCCCGTCAATTCAATCGTTTGTTGTTCCCAGCGTCCAGACTCTCCGTTGACCCCAGCAACCCATACCTTGAGCGTATAGATATTGCCATCGTGTTTTTCTACCCAATACCACCCAGATTCTTTAAACGATGGATACCCTTCTGCGCGATAGTGATGCCATTGGTACGTTGTATTACGGTACCAGGTAAATTCTCCGTCGCCACCAGATTGCTTCCACGTGCCCTGAAACGGTTGCGGCCAAAACAGTATCGCGGCGACAATCACCATCAGGATCGACACCACGCTCAAGATAAAGTATTTCTTCTTCATAGACGTTAAGATGATGAACCAACGGAAACCTTTTTTGCAAACAGTTGACTAAGATACATATAAACATCTCTGTACCGTTGCACATCCACTTGAGGAACAATCATTCCCCACACGTGTACGTTGCGGTCATCCCATGAAAGGTCATACCCTGCATTGTCGCCATCAAAGATCCGCGATGACACGTCTTGTCCAACGGTGTCGGCGGCACGCGATCGCAAAAAGGCATACAGCTCGGCGAATTCTTGATCGCTTAACGTAAACGTTGATGTTGTTTTCTGTTGCGCCGCGTTCTCAGAATTCCATGTCTCGACCGTACCTTGGTGTCCGTTGAGCACGACCGTCGAACCCGACTGCTCCATTCCCCCTCCCTCGCTCCAGGTGAGAAGAAAATCTGCCGGTGGAGTTACAGGCAATGCCGTTTGCCGTGTCGTCACCCGTAACAACAGCAACGACCCAAGAGCCAAAACGAGAATCACGATCCCAAGGAATCCATAAAAGGTTCTTTTTTGCATAGACATAAAATGAGTATAGCAAGAAAATGACGCAGATAATACAAGGCGGTTGATTTTCCCCTGCAAACACGCTACCATCCCGGCGTTATGATAGATCTCAAAAACACGACTGCCAAAAATCTGCACGACACGGTTTTTTCGGCGATTGGATACACACAAGAAAAGCGGGCGCTGGTTGTGTACGACACCTTGTCTCCGCTAGCCAATCTGTTAACCGAGGGCTATCGAACAGTGTTGCCGCAGGCGCAGATGATCGATTTCTCGGAAGCTTCCCCAGGAGATGTGCGCGGCGCGATCGAAGCGCTGTCTGCCGGAGATTTAGTGGTGCTGGTGCAATCGACCAGTTTTCGTTTGAATGAATTCCGTTTTCGCTTGGAGTTATTTACCCGTTCACTCGCTACGATTGAACATCCACACCTCGGCCGCATGCCCGATGACGAAATTGTGACCTATATCGATTCTTTGGCTTACGACGCCGATTACTATCGTACGCTTGGTCCGACCATCAAATCTAAAATCGACAATGCCAAACAGATCATTGTCGCCTGCGCCGGAACGGAACTTGTCTATCAAGCCCCCTTCGAGCCGGCCAAGTTAAACATCGGCGATTACCGCGCCATGAAAAACGTTGGCGGACAATTTCCCATTGGCGAAGTGTTCACCGAAGCGGCCGATATCGCTCAGGTAAACGGGCGCGTCAAGTTATTCGCCTTTGGTGACGCGGGATTCCGAGTGATTGTTCCCGAAGAACCAATCGAAGTCGAGATTACCAACGGACTCATCAGTAACGTCATCAATCCAACCCCCGCCTTTCAAGCCGTGCTTGATCAAATCTCGGCCACTGAACCACTGTGGGTGCGTGAATTAGGATTCGGTATGAACCGCGCTCTTACGAAAAACCGACGACTCACCGACATCGGCAGTTACGAACGGATGTGCGGTATTCACCTTTCTCTTGGACAAAAACATACCATTTACGGCAAGCCAGGATTTCCCAAACGCCAAAGCCGCTACCACGTAGACGTCTTTGTCGATGTGGAAACGGTACAGATTGATGGAGAGACCATCTACAAAAACGGCACTTATTGCTAAGCGCCGTTTTTTGTTTTACTACCCAAGTCTTCCTTGTAACAACGCATCGATCCGCTCGGCGGCGATGCGTAAAAATTTGCGCATACCCTCCCGATACTCGCGATCCTGTTCCTCGGACTCCGGTGCGTTGTAATAATAATCGATCACATCTGTCGTGATCCCGTCGCGAATACGCTGCGCTTCCTGAATCACCGCCCGGTGCCGCTCCCCTGCCTGATCGCGGTCAAAGTCGTCTGCCATAGAAAAAAGATTATCCTATTTACAACTTAAGAGAACTGTACCAGAAAAAAGAGGACGTCGCACTCGCCCCCTCACCCCTCACTGTTGCCAGATGAGGAAAAAGTTGATAAGGTAAAATTCCCTTACTGTTCGGAGGTTCCGTGTCCAAGAATGCCACCCGGTTTTGTTGGCTGGTGCTCGTCTGTATCGTCTGTGTCTACGCCGCCGGTGCCTACACCGCGGTTCCGAGCGGCGTGCTCGACGACGTCACGGCCATCATCGCCCCCACAAACGATCCCCATCCGCTCTCGCGCATTTTGCAGGAATGGTCCGCGGGGACCTATACGGTTCCGGGGTATGCCCGCAATCCGGTGCCTTGGTCGCCGCTCGCGGCAACCTTGCACGATCTGACGGCCTGGATGTTCGGACGTACGAGCATCGTTCCGTTTCGCCTGCTCAACGTCGGCGTATTCATCGGAACGATCTTCGGTGTCTACGCCTGCGTGAAACGGGTGAGCGGCAAGCCGGTCTACAGTCTGGGGTGCGCCACCCTCGTTGCCACCCATCCACTGTTCGCCGATAGCGTTCCCTGGGCGTCGGATCTGTCCGACATTCTCGGTACGTTTCTGCTGATCATCGGACTCAACGTGCTCACGTCGCGCAACACCCCTCGTGGCATGGCGCTTACCGCGCTCGCCTTCACCCTGTGCGCGGGCTTTGCCAAACCGACGGCAACGATCAACGGCCTGTGGTTTCCCGTCGTGGTTCTCCTTCTCGGACAACCCAAGCGCGCGGTTCTCACGATCGGATGCGCGGCAGGCGTGGGAGCTGTGATCCACTGGTGCCTCTACGCGTCGATCATGCCGATTCCGGTCGTCCGCTTGGCGCTTGGACGCCTCATCCAGGACCCGCAGAACATCGCGCTCTTCTGCGCCCAACTCGGAACCCAGCTCTTTCAAATCGGACAAACGATCGGACCGCGTTACTCGCGGATGGTCTATGTACCCGACAGTATTGTTTGGCACATTGCCACGCTCGGTTACGTCGGAACTGGCGCTGTCTTGATCGCAGCCGGAGCCATGTGGAGTACCAATCGTCGCCTGTCGCTCGGGCTCGCCGGAATCGCGGCTGGCTGGATTCTTGGCAACCTGCCCGGAACCCTCTACGCCATGCACAATGCCGCAATTGGTGTTCGTTACTGCCTGATGCCCGCGATCTGTACCATGACCGTCGCCGCCATCTGGTTCAACGCCACCGCCCCTCTCCTGAAGGAACACATTCCCACCTCCCGTATCAATACGTACGCCTACGTTCTCAGCGCCCTCGCCCTTTGCGCGAGCGGTATGTGGGTGAAGAGCAGCATTGATCGCGTGCCCTTCTACACCGCAGAAAGCGTCTTGCTGGATGAAGAGATGCGTTTGGCGAGCGAATGGCAGCTGGACGGTAAGACCCCGGATGAATTCCGGCTCTTCACCAACTACGTCATCCTTCTCGCCATCTACCAGCACCGCGAAGCGCCCACCACCGACATGTGCGGCAAGCTCGCCGACTGGCAAATGCTCAGCAAACGCCTCAAGAACGTCCGACACTTCTACTACATCGGCAGTACGATGGACGCAACACGCGAACAAATCTGGCACGACTTCGCCAGTCGCGGCCGCTGCGACAACCGTCGACTTCCCACTGAGAAATCTTCCGCCCACCTCTGATCCCCTCGGGATCGCGAGCCGCCCGCTGGCTCACTCTGGTGGGCGGTTTCATTTTGGCCAATGCGCAAAGATGCTTTATACTGACTCTACCCGCTTTTCATCTATTTTATGACCAACACACAAACAGAAACGATCGTGCTTGGCGGCGGATGTTTTTGGTGCACCGAGGCGGTGTTTAAGATGATCCGCGGCGTCGTTTCCGTCACCGCTGGTTACGCCGGAGGATCCACGCCTCACCCCACAGACACCCAAGTCTACAGCGGAACCACCGGGCACGCGGAAGTCATTCGCTTGGAATATGATCCGCACGTGATTAGCCTTGATGATCTGTTGAGCGTCTTTTTTTCAAGCCATGATCCAACGTCGCTCAACCGCCAAGGGCACGACGTTGGCGAAGAATATCGCTCGGCGATTTTTTATACCACCGAACAACAGAAAGCAGCGGCCGAACGCTTCATTGCCGAACTCAACGCTTCTACCGAGGCGGGTAAACCCATTGTGACGGAAGTGAAACCGCTCAACGCCTTTTATCCTGCCGCGGACTATCACCAAAATTACTTTCAACAAAACCCTAACGCCCCCTATTGCCAAATCGTCATCAATCCCAAACTGGAAAAAGCCAAAAAACAATTTGCTACGTTGCTCGCCGAACAATCAGATACCTAGCAAGCAAAACCAAAACGACACCCGCGTATGGGTGTCGTTTTGTCTTTTTCCTGGATTACTCGAAAAGGGAAGAACGTGATCGCATCGCGGAAACATCCACCGATTCTGAAGGATCAAAGTCGTCACCGTGCGTGTAGTGCGTGAATTGCGAAGCGTCCAAATCAATCACGCTGTCGGCCCAGGCGCTGCCAAAGGCGGAACGCGCGTCTTCTTCGGAACGAATGTTGTGCAACACAGGACCGGATCCGTCATCGGTGACCCAATACACGGAGGGGCTCGACGGCGTTTTTACAAACACCGTGCCTGCTTTCGGTAACATGGGTTGTCCAAGGCGCATGGTGGCAAGAGTGGCATCCGTTACCCACACCACATCACTCCAATCCCCTCCGTAGGTTAAGAAGGTTGCCGCGTTCCAAAAGGCTCGACGAGTGCCGTCGGCAGCAAGATAGTACACTGTGGCGTAGTGCTCGCCGCGCACAAACCATCCACAGACTACCGAAGAAATGTTCTCGGTCGAACCGTCAAACGGGGAAACACCTTGTTCGTCCGCGTCGTTAGCCCAACGGTTTCCCCAGGCGTCTTTGGTGAAATCAGCGCTTGTGGCCAAGGGGCAAGAGGTATCGCTATCGGTTTCCGTGTCTGTTTCTTCATCTTCCGCGTCTGTGCTCGAGCTCGCTAACATCACAATCGCAAATGGTTCCGTCGTATCGGTGGCAATCACCGCCTTGCCGCTATCAAGAACCCGAGCGCGAACAATCGCGTCAGCCGTTAACACCACAGGAACCGTCCATACATACGACGTTTCCGTAGTGGAAAGATTATCAATAATGTCGATGTACGTGTCCCCCTCGTCGAGGCTGTAATCCAAATGAATCGTGCGCGCGCCCGACCCACCAATGGTCCAAGCGAGCGTTTCTTCTTCGCCGCCAACAGGGGCGGGAGAAACGTCGTCAAGGGTGATTGTTGGCGTGGTCGATGTTACTGATCCGGAACTGCTGCCGCTAGAGGAACTGGCAGCCCGTACGCGGAAAGAGAACGGTTCATCCGCAGTGCTCGTGGCCCCACCAAATGCGTTTGCACTCACGTCTGGTGCGGCAGCAATCGTATAGGTATGACTTCCGGAAACAAACTGCGCCGCGTGCGACAAGGTCAACACGGAGTTACTTCCATTACTTCCACTCGCCCAAGCGCTTGTAAATGTACCACTAAAAGAGGAAAGACTTCCGCTGAATGATCCCGTATCCATTGGTTCTGTAAAGGTAAGAACGATTGAGCCCGAACGAGAAACAGATGTTGCCCCGTCAACGGGGGTGGAAGCGCTCAAGAGCGGAACAGCCTTATCGTTTTCCGTACCAAGAGCGGCCCCGTTCACCAATCGATTACCTGCTCCGTCGCGCACAAAGTTCGAAGTGTTGCCCGTATAATTGAAGTAGGCCAAATCAGTGCCGGCAATTCCCGTCGTCACATCGAAACGCATTTTTTCATCATTGGTATCTGTGTCGTTGGCTGCACCATCACAGCCGCCAGTTTCCGTAGATAGGCTCGCCGCCGTTTCTTCACCCGTACCGTCGTTGGTGGTGTCATTATCTGCTTCCAAAATCCCTACAGCCAACGCGGAATCAAAAATCTCTTCACTAAAGTTCACCTGCATGCGCTGAATCTTTCCGGTCAACGAAGGATCGCAGGAATAGGTGTTGGCTACGGTTGGTGCCGTTACATCCCAACCCGCGGTCACAGACATCGTCACGGGATTTGTCGTTTGGGCGTTTCCCGCGGCATCGAACAGAATCAACGCATTGGCTACTGGAGTAAATGTTGCCGTGGTCGGCGCAACAGAACCAGCAGAAAAATATCCTGCCGAGGAAAAGTTCATGATCACGTCGACGCTATTTTGACCAACTTCTGTGACCACCTCATTCACGGTAGCGCCACTTGTAACCAAATCTCCTCCACTCCCTGCTCCCCAACTACCTAAACCTGCAAGCGTTCTTGCGGTCGTCATTGCTCCAACCGTGGCGGTAGACGCGCCTAGCAAGGTTCCCGCGCGCGACAAATCAACCCCGCCATCGCCGTCTAAGGAAATAAACATGCGTTCCGTGTAATCCAAAGCAATGGTATTAAAATCCAAACCAACCGTGCTCGAAAGCGTCACGCGAGCGGCGGTCAACACCGGATTCATATGATCCGTTTCCGTGTTCGTGGCACCACTATCGCCCGTCGCCATGGTGTTCAACTCTTCATCAACCGTATCGGTCAAACAGGTCGTACACGTTTGATCACCCGTCTGCTGCGTGTAGATAAGCTCAATCGGGCTGTCGTTGACACCATCAGTGTTTTGCACCAAATCCGCGTCACCTGTATCCAAATCAACTTGAATACCCACTGGGTTTGCCGTAGCGGCGGTCGTCAACGTCACGGAACTAATCGTAATCGCCGCCCCGCCTTGGGTCACACTCAATCCATATGGAGAGGCCCCGGTGCGCGTCCACGTTTCCCCGTTGGGGTTAGCAATATCAAAGGTGATGCGGTTGGGATAACCATCTTCGTCGGTGTCCAACAAACGAATGTTGCTGGTGGCTCCGTCTCCGGCCACCGCCCGAACCTGATGCGGTGTCAGCCCCGCAACAAACAGGAATAATCCAAACACGCCGAGCACGGTGGCAAAACGGAACATGGTCATGCGATGCATACAATCCATTAAGAAAAAAACATTGAACACTTGCAAAGAAGTATACAGGAAGATGCAAAGAAAATCGACAAAAGATATGCACGCGGTATGATGACTCCTGTATGAAGTATCTTTTCCCCTCACTGGCGGTTGTCTCTCTCCTGCTTAGCGGATGCGGTCAAACCTTGCCGACTGAAACAACGATCAACGTACCATTCACTTCGCAAGCGCCTTCTGGCGATTGGTCGGAGCCGTGGCAAAATGCTTGTGAAGAAACGTCTATTTACATGATTGCCAGTTTTTACGCCGGCGACGAAATCAAACAAGCGGATGCGATTACACACATTCGAGAAATTCTAGCGGTCAAGAAAACAGATTTAACGGTAAGTAAAGATGAATCCTTACAATCAATCGCTCAATTGATCGATGCCTTGGGACTCCCCTGGAAAACAGAGATCGTTTATGATCCCAGCGTGGAAGATTTGAAAACCGAACTGGCACAAAATAATCCCATCATCGTTCCCGTCTACGCCCCAGCGCTTTCTTCCACCTACTCGGCTGCCGAAGGGGCGGACTATCACGTGATCGTGCTCACAGGTTACGACGACACGGATGGCGTCTTCATCATCAACGACCCTGGTCGATCGAGCGGCGAAAGTCTGCGCGTCGCCTACGACACCTTCATGAACGCCATCCACGACTTAAATCCCCGCGATTATCTGGCTGGGAAAAAAGCTGTTCTCTTTACCCGTCAACAGAGCGGATGGGATTGGTTCAACTAACGCACCTATTCCTGAAAATCGCTCATAACAAACACTCCGCCAAAGCGGAGTGTTTGCAGGCGAGAATTTTGATAAAAAACAATCCCTACGCGACAGGGTTGCGTCCTTGGATGATGCGGACGAGCACAAGGATAACGGCCAATACGAGCAAAAGATGGATAAACCAAGCAACCACATGAAATCCAATGACTCCCAGGAGCCAAAGTAGGACGAGAACGATGGCAATAGTCATGAGCATATAGGTTTGCTTAATAATAAGGCCTATCTTAAGTATCCCTCTCTCAGGAAATAGAGCAACTAAGTTATCCACACAACGCGACAAAATCAAAATGGTGATGAATGGCTGATTTTGTATTTTCTTATAAATTTTACACGGTCTTTTTCGCTATCAAACCAAAAGAGTGTCCAATACTTTCTTTTCTTCATGCGTTTGAGAGCCTCATGACGATGGTTGCCATCTCGAACAGACAACACGGGCCACGGGCGAGGATTCACAATAAGGACAGGAGCTTCCCAACCCTTTTTTAACGCTACGACAAGTTTACCAACACGCTTCTCCCAATCTTTTTGCGATTCAACAAATTCCATTTTTGCTTCTGGTCCACAACATCTTTCCATTTCTTTGAGTGGGAAGAAGATTGGACCCAACCAAAAAAGCTTGTCCTTCTTTCTTCGTTTTTGCATGCCCCGGGCCATTTCTTTATTTTTCCCAGGGCCGTTGAGGAAATCATACGCCCATGTATCCAGACCATTGGACTTCGCCTGGCTCTTGGCGGCCTTAATGGAAAAGTCTTGAAACATATTGCCGTTAGGATACATGGATAGTTTACTTTGAGAAAGTAAATACAAATAATCCTGCTCGAGAGCAGGATTATTTGTGGCAGGGGCGCAGGGATTCGAACCCTGAATGAGGGTTTTGGAGACCCTAGTGATAGCCATTTCACTACACCCCTATGCCGCGACACTATAACGATTCCGCTTAGGAAAATCAAGAACCGCCCGAAGGCGGTTTTGATTTACTTGGTTTCTTTGTGTTCGGTGTGAGACCGGCACCACTTGCAGAACTTGCTAAGTTTCAAACGTTCCTTGATGGTCTTCTTGTTCTTCTTGGTGTTGTAGCCGACCTTCTTACACTCCGTGCACTCCAATTTGACGCGATTATCTTGAGACATAGTGGTTTATTTGATTGCTGGAGGGTATCAAAACAGGGGTATTTTGTCAATGGATTCTTGTCCCACCCCGTCGCCGGTGCCCAGCAGAGCTGGGCAAAGCAAGCGACCGACAGACGACAGCGCAAGGCGAATGGCCATGAGCCTAAGCGCAGTCTGTCGGGAAAGCTTGCTGGAGCCGCCTCCCGGATTTGAACCGGGGACCTTCACTTTACAAAAGTGTTGCTCTACCGCTGAGCTAAGGCGGCAAACGCCTTTCTCGACGATCCGCAGTGGCAATACTAATAGAAAAAACCTATCGTGTCAACGCCCTTTACAGGTTGTCAAAACTTGGTTAGTATAACGACGTTCCAACCACTAAGGGCAGGTACCGAAGTGGTCAAACGGGGGAGACTGTAAATCTCCTGGCTCACGCCTTCGATGGTTCGAACCCATCCCTGCCCACCAAAACTATCACGCCATTACGCGTGATGTTTTTGTTTTTCCCCACTTCCCACCGCCTCCGCAACAGAAGAAAACCCATCTTTTTTCAAAAGATCCACCAACCCGCGGTTGATCTGCCCTATAACCTGCGGCCCCTCAAAAATCATCCCGGTAATCAGTTGTACAAGCGTGGCGCCGGCACGAATCTTCTCGTAAGCATCGTTGGCCGTGAACACCCCGCCAGACCCGATAATAACCAGCCGATCCCCCACTGTTTGGTAAAGATGGGCGATCAATCGATTGGAGGCGTCGTAGGTAGGTTTTCCGCTTATCCCCCCAGATCCAACACGCGCAAGTTCCTCTTTTTGAATTTCTGGGCGGTCACGACGCTTGGTCAAATTCGCCACAACCACGCCATGAACCCGATGACGCATAAGCACGGCAACGATCTCATCCACAGCCTCGATCGACAAATCCACGGGCAACTTTACAAAAACAGGTTTCGTTGTCTGGATCGTATCTAATCGTGCCAACAACGGCTCTAACCGATCCGGCTGCGCGAACGGTTCTCCCCCAAAGGCGTTGGGGCAACTTATATTCACCGTTACATAGGCAAACAACGCATGCGTCTCGCGAAATGCTTTCTCGTAATCCGCGATTCCCGCCAGAAGATCCACCGTCTGCGGACTATTCGTTTTTGCCACGCTCACCCCCACAGGAATAGTAAAGGCACGTCCGCGCAACCGTTTAGCAATCGCCACGCAACCATCATTAAGGAGTCCATAATGCACCACGAGCGCCCGTGATTTCGGCAGTCTCCACAAGCGCGGTTTCGGATTTCCTTGGCACGGCTCCCCCGTAACAGATCCGACTTCCGCAAATCCAAAACCCACCGACGGAAGTATGTTGGTGAGCACGGCATTTTTATCAAAACCCGCGCTGAGCCCAATGGGATTCTGGAAACGCATTCCAAGAACGGTTTGCGCGAGCATGGGATGTTCAAAAGCGAATAGCTGCTTCACAACAAATCGCCCCAACACCGTCGCGCCGAGCGCACGCCCAAGGAGCGTAAACGCGTCATGCACCCGTTCGGGATTTAACCGAAAAAGCACAGGCTTCATGAGCCGGCGGTATCCGCATCCAAACACCAAAGAAACGTAATGCATGACGCGAGTATAATCCCCTTGTGTCTTTTAGGCCAAGAGCAACCGTTCTCGTTTAAGCCGTTCTCGCAATTCCTCCCCACGAATGAGCTGTTTACGCACGGGATGCCACTCGTAAATCATCCACCACTCCTCCGTTTCTGGCTTGGGGCAATGAGGATCTTCCGTATCTATCGAAAAGGCGTCCATCAGCTCTTCCATCGTCCGCACGCGGGCGGCATCCACCACTTCCTGCAAAAAGATCCCCTCCCCTTCAGGCGCAAACCAGGTAGCCAGGTCTGCGGGATCTTTGCTGCGCAAACAATCTACTAAAAGATCTAGCGGCTGCGGATAAAGAGATGGCTTTTTCATAGTACACGTGGCTGCTTTTATCTTACAAAGATTCGTAATGATCGTTTACCATTTTGTCCTCACCTGAGTCTCCTTATCCTTGCGCGGTGAGCGTGAATCGATACATGCCCATGCTACAGGTGCCTTGCACTGTTCCCGCGGACAAAACACCGAGGTCAACGTCTGTTTGACCTGTCGCCGGCAAGTTTTTACTGATGTTTAAACTCGGGATGCGCATGGAAGAAGAGCAGTCGTACGTTCCACTGGTTACAAAACGTAGAGTGGTTGGCAAACCGGCTTGCACCACGGTTGTCTGTGGTTGATAGCCGCCTTTAACCGTAATCGTTACGATTTGTTGACCATCGACGACCGTCACGTTTGAGCCGTCGACCGCGGGAGCAACCGCTGTGTTTGCTCCCCCTCCAAGAGCTCCACGAAAAATAAAGATGACTCCCAAAACAAGAATAGCCATGACAACAGGAAAGGCAAGATTAGACTTCATAGAACCAAGACAATTAGAAACTAAAGACAGGGGCAATATACCCAGCAGCGGCCAAAGCATTCACGATGTTGAACAGGGCGAAGAGAATAACAATTAATCCGGCCGTCTTAAAGAAGACCCCTCTGTGTGGACTCTTCTCCACACTGAACGAACTAACGCTAATCAACGCCAACACGGGCAGCGTCCCTAACGCGAACGCGAGCATGGTGAGTCCGCCGGTCAAAAAGCTCCCCGTGGAAAGGGCGTATAACTGCATCGACTGCGTAAAGCCGCAGGGCAAGAAGAAGGTAGCGATGCCGACCAACAACGGCGTCAAGGTATGATTCAAGGCAGAGACTCCCATGGCGTGTTTAGAGAAAACCTTGGGCATAGACGGCTGAAGACGTTTAGTCCAGTCGGTGACGTCGAGCAAGTTGACTCCAAGAATCACCATCACCAGTCCAATCACAACACCAATAATAAGGGATCCCAAACCGCTCAAACGAAAAGCGGAACCGAGCATGCCGATCACTCCCCCAAGGATAAAGAACGAGACGATGCGCCCAACATGAAACATCACCTGCGGTTTCACCGCGTCGCCATTCTTGGCAAACGTCGCCGACATCGAGAGCACCAATCCGCCAACAATCGCCATGCAGGTAGAAAGCGAAGCGACAACACCAACCAAGAAGGCGGTAAGGTACGACGTCTCCCCCGCTCCGATCACGTTGACGATTCCCGCTTTTTGCAAAAGAACAAAGGCAATAATCAGCGCCATGGCGATCGGGACAGCCCGTTTGAACTCTCCCCATTGTTTTTTCTGGCGCTGTTTTTCGACCGATAACGTATAACCATGCTTGGCGAGGACGCGCGTTAACTCCGCTGCGATAGCTGCCGGTTCTTCATCGCCAAACTCTCCGGTTACTTCCACGGTTTGTTCGTGAAGACGGGTTTTTGCCTGCGTGATCTTCGGGACATCGAGAAGGGTACTTTCGGTTAACAGGACACAAGCCTGGCAGTGCGTGCCGGCAATGTGAAAGGTGTAAGTTTGCATACTAGGAGAGAGATTTGGTTTTGAGGCGCAACGCGTTTCCTACAACCGAGACACTGGAAAAGGCCATGGCCATACCGGCAAAAATAGGGCTTAGGAGCCAGCCAAAAATGGGGTAAAAAAGACCCGCGGCCAAGGGAATGCCAATCACGTTGTAGGCAAAAGCCCAGAAAAGATTTTGTTTGATCCCGCGCATGGTCAACTTGGAGAGCATAATGGCGCTCACGAGTTTGCTTATGTCGCCGTGCAGCAAGGTGATGCCGGCGGATTCAATAGCCACGTCGGTACCAGTTGCCATAGCGATGCCGACATCGGCTTTTGCTAGGGCAGGAGCATCGTTAACACCATCGCCGGCCATGGCGACAATCTTCCCTTCCGCTTGTAACGCGGTGATTTTTTGTAACTTCCCTTCCGGCAACACCTCCGCCACCACTTCATCAACGCCAATCTGACGACCAATAAACTCCGCCGTGTTTTTGTTGTCTCCGGTCAACATCACCACCTTGATGCCGAGTTTATGCAAGTGAGCCACGGCTTCGACCGCTTCCGGCTTGATAGCATCGGCGACCATGATGATGCCGAGGAGTTTATCTTTTGTCGCGAGAATCACCGGCGTCTTGCCCTCGGTCGTTTCCTTGTCTAACGAAGTCGTGTCGACGGAAAGGTTAAGCGAAGCGACGAGCTTAGAATTTCCCGCGTAATATTCCACGCCGTTAATAACACCTTTCAGCCCTTGCCCCTTGATCGCCTCAAAACCGACAACAGATGGCAATGCAAGTGCTTGCGTTTCCGCGTAACCTACAATGGCGTGGGCAATCGGATGCTCCGATGTTTTTTCCAAGGCGGCAAGGATGGTCACAAGCTCTTGCTCGGACATGTCGGCCAATGGACGCACAGAAACAAGCTCCGGCTTCCCACGCGTAAGCGTTCCGGTTTTATCGACCACCACGGTGTTTACTTTATACAGTTTCTCCAGCGTGGCCGCGTCCTTCACCAAAATCCCCTCTCTCGCCCCCTTGCCCACCCCGACGATAATCGCCGTCGGAGTAGCTAGTCCAAGCGCGCACGGGCAAGCAATAACCAGTACGCCAACAAACGAGACCAAACCACGAGAAAGCGCTTGAGAGAATCCAAGATACTGGCTGCCGACGATTAACCAAACCGCCAGGGTCAAAAAAGCGATCACCAAAACGATCGGCACAAACACTGCCGATATTTTGTCTGCCAATGCCTGAATCGGCGCGCGACTCCCCTGCGCTTCTTCCACCATTTTAATGATTCTCGAGAGCATCGTTTCCGCGCCCACGTTGGTGGCCTGAAAGGTAAACGCTCCACTCGTGTTCATTGTTCCAGAAATCACCGTGTCGCCAACCACTTTTTTGACCGGCATCGGCTCCCCGGTCACCACCGCCTCATCCACATACGACGCGCCTTCGGTTAACACACCATCAACCGGAACGCGCTCGCCCGGCTTTACCATCACCAAATCTCCATGCACCACCTCGTTGACCGTCACATCCATCTCCACTCCGCCGCGCATCACCCGTGCCGTTTTGGCTTGCAAGTTCAGCAGCTTCTCAATCGCGTCGCCGGTCTTTACTTTTGACCGCGCCTCCAGGTACTTCCCCAAAGCAATGAACGCAATCACGACAATGGTCACGTCGTAATAAGTTTGATCGACGTTCACAAACGGTCGCAATGCTTCTTCAAAAGCCGTGACAACAAAACTGTAAAAAAAGGCCGCCAATGTACCGATACCAATCAACGTGTCCATGTTTGCTGTGCCGTAACGCAAGAATCGGTACACACCGAGTAAATACGGTTTACCCACAACCGCCAACGCGTACAGCGCCATGAGCGGTAACAAATGATGAACAAATTCCTCGAAGACAACTGGCATTTCAGCGACTAAACGCACCTCCGACAAAATGTCCCAAACCATCACAACAACACTGATAGCCGCCAACGGGATCATCGATAACACCTTGCGGCGCATCTCGGCAATCTCCATCAGCTTCTCTTTTTTCGATTGCCCAATTCCCGTATGAGCGGCATGTTCGCTCGGGGTCATATGCATCGACTCCGCCGTTTCCACGATCAGGGAATAGCCAAGGGGTTCGATCGTTTTGGACAATTGTTCTGGACTTGTTTTGGACGCGTCAAACGCGATCTTCGCCGCTTCGGTGCCGTAATTAACTTCGGCAGAAGTGACCCCGTCGACTTTCTTGAACGTCTTTTCAATCATGCCGGCGCAGGAAGCGCAGTGCATCCCTTTAATTTTATACGTTGATGTTTCCATAAAGCGTGAAAAATAAAACCAAGCAAACCGCAAACGGGCGGAAGAGTGCTTGGAATTAATTACGCAACACCACCGTGGCTAACTGTCGACGCAGCAATAATTTTCCTATCCCTTCGCGAAAGCGGTAAATGATTTGGGGAGAGAGAAAAGAAAAAGAGAAAGATGAAGAAAAAAGGAGAAAAGAGAAAAAAACGATCAATAGAGCGACGAACGGCAAGGGAGCGACAACCGTGTTAAAGACAGAAGCAACCGTCAAACAATGATCGAGACATTCCGTTCCTGTTGGAACGACGTGTGCGGTTGGAGCACAAACCTGGTCGGCACAAACGACAGGAGCCATGTGCATATCTCCCCGCATGCCAAACAAGGCCATTCCGCCCAAGCTGGAAAAGGTAAGCAATACACTGGCAAGAATAGAGGCGAGAACGACGCGTTTCATGTACCAATAGGATAACCCCGACACGGAAAAAGGTAAAGAAAAAGACTGGAGCGGACACTGGACAGATCTTTTCTATCCCGTTCAGGGAATCATCCTACATAGTGCGGTCGTTCCGCTGACTCGACGCAAGCCGTGACCAACTCTCGCCCCGCGCGAGACGACAAACTCCAACTCTTGGATGCTGCCATTCTCGACGCGAGGTTTGTCTTTTTTCTAGGGCCCAAAACAAAACATCGCCCGTTGGGACGACGTTCTGATGGAGCCACGGGCCAGGATTGAACTGGCGACCTCATCCTTACCATGGATGCGCTCTACCAACTGAGCTACCGCGGCTGGATTAAGGTTTGCTTATTTTGGAACATTACGGCGTTGCGGGTCCCGGCTCATTCCTCAACGTACTTGAATCAGTACGTCTCCGAACTCGCCACCCGCGCCTTGTACTGTTCTCAAAATAAGCAAACCTCGCTTCCGATCCAACCTGGGGCGGCGTTAATATAACGGATTGACCGATGGTTGGCAAGAGCGTTCACCCACAGTCTAATTATCCAAGATTTTCTCCTGCTTTACCTCTTTCTCCTTTTCCTGCCCCACCGTCTCTTTTGCCTCAATCCGCTCTTGGAATTCGCCAATCTTTTGATTTTCTGGATTAACAAGCGACAACCGTGCCAAGGTCTTTTTAGCCAATTCTAAATCTCCCGCTTGAATACTCGCTTCCACCAGGAAATCCAAGTACTTAGGATTTTTCGGGCGCTTGCGAGTGGCCTTCACAAAATAAATCGCCGCCGCTTTGGGATTCTCGCGCTTCAACTCCACTTCTCCAAGACTCACCAATACCGAAGCGTCATTGGGGTTGGTCTTCAAAATAAACGACAATGTTTCTTCGGCTTGATCGTAATTTTTGGTGAGCATGTACAAGCGGCCGAGTTCTTCATAGATCCCCATATTTTTAGGATCATGACTCAGCACCTCAATCAGTTTTTTCTCCGCTTCACCGTAACGTCCTTCTTTACCCAGCGTCTCCGCTTCCGCGAGCATGCGTTTCACAAGCGCTGGATCGGTCATGCTCGGATCAACCGCTTCTTTTTTCAACCGCTGATATCGCTCTTCCAAACTCATCACTTTGGCTTTCAACGAATGAACGCCCACTTTACCTACAAAAGCGACAGGGGTGAGCACCACCTTAACGGCTTTGCCCCATTTGGCGCCGGCGCGCTCCAAACGTTTGGCGACCAAACTATTCTTGAGCGCCGCGGCGCGGGTTTTAGGAATACTCAATACATCCAACGCTCGCAAATACGGAATCTTGCGCAAGGCCACAATCAATAACACCACCGCGCAGATGCCGATCAGGATCCAAGGAATCAAGATGAGTATCATAGGCTCTCGACAATACGCTTAAAGGCCACGGCGTCAAGACTGGCTCCACCAACCAACGCACCATCGATTTCCTTCTCGCTAAGGAAGGCACGGGCGTTTTTGGCGTCGACACTGCCGCCGTAGAGCACGGAGATTTGTGAAGCTTTGATCCCTTTGATGGCGGCAAGGGCGGTGCGGCGAATCATCTGGTGCACCGGGACGACGTCGGAGGGAATGGCGGGCTTGCTCCCCGCTTGTGAGGAGATGGCCCACACGGGCTCGTAGGCAAAGATCAATCGCTCGCGATGGCGGGTGTGCAATCCTTTGAGCGCGGCTTTAACTTGCGCCGCTACGATCGCGTTAGTTTTTCCCGCTTTGCGCTGCGCCTTTGTTTCGCCAACGCAGATGATCGGAGTCATGCCCGCAGACAAGACGGAAATAACTTTTTGATTGACCTCCGCATCGGTTTCGCCATGGGCACGGCGCTCGGAATGACCAACAATCACATACTGCACGCCAAGCTCACCTAAATGCAGTGGCGAAATCTCCCCCGTGCGCGCGCCAACCATTTCCGCGCACACGTTTTGCGCTCCCAAAGCGAGAGAACTTGTGTCGAGTACGGCACCCACGGCCTCGATCGCCGTAAACGATGGGCAGAGCACAATCTGCGCCTTGGCTTTTCCAAGCGATTTCTTGAGCGTCTTGGTCAAATCAACCGCGGCACAATGTCCAAGTTGCATCTTCCAGTTGGCGACAATCCATTTCATATTAAGCGAAAGAGGATTTAGGAAAATGTTTTACAAACTCCGCCGGGGTTTTGTACGGCCCGATCGCCGCGGCGCTCATTTGCGTGAAATCGATCACCGCGCGAGCAACGCGCAACACATCACTCCCCTTCACCGCTTCAAAGCGCTTCATGCGTTCTTCGGCCGTCATCGCTTCGCCCAAAAACAATTCTTGGCGAGCCACGAACTCCGCGCTGGCAGACGAATCTTCCAACTGCAAGAGCATTCCACCTTTAATATTATCTTTAGCCATGCGCAACTCTTTGGCGGTTACGCCCGAACGCACCACCTTTTTCAACTCACTCATAATCACTTTCATCGCCTCGCTCAAACGCTTGGCGTCGAGCCCGGCACGCACCGTGAACATTCCCACATCGTCGTAGCTGTCCACTCCAGCACGAACGGTGTAACACAAGCCGCGTTTTTCCCGCACCTCCACAAACAATCGCGAACTCATCGTACCGCCCAAAATTGCCCCAAGTAATTTCAAGGCCTCAGCGTCTTTGTGCGCACGTCCAGGAGTGGGGAAACCGATCGCCACCTGAATCTGCTCCACTGGTTTATTTTGCACCCGTACCCGCAAACGGTTCGGCGGGCGTTTACCAGCGAACGGCTCATCGAGACGCTTGATGGAGCGTTTGGCCACGGAACCAAAACTACGTTCAATCTTTTTGAGCGCCCCCCTAGGCACCGCGCCGGCCATCACCACCACCATGTTTTCCGGGACGTAATAATTTTTGTGATAGCTGATCACGTCTTCCCGCTTCATGTCGATCATCGATTTAGCCGTACCAGCAATGTTGCGTCCAAGCACGTGACCGTCAAACATCGCCTCTTCCAACAAATCTTCAATATGCATGATCGGATTCTCCTCGTACATTTTGATCTCCTCAATAATCACCTGCTTCTCGCGCGCCATTTCTTTGGCGTCAAATTTCGAATGAAACAACATGTCGTGCAACAAATCCACGGCCACGTCAATTTTCCCACTTTCAATCTTCACGTAATAGCCGGTTAAATCTTTGCCCGTGTAGGCGTTGTACTCGGCGCCGTAACGATCCAACTCGCGACTAATATCCAGCGTCTTCGGCCGGCGCTTGGTGCCCTTGAACATGAGGTGCTCCACAAAATGCGACCCGCCCCACACCTTGAGCTGCTCATTACGCGATCCAACTTTAAACAACACCAACAACGTCGTCGCCGCGGTTCCTTCCACCGGCACCACGTGCACGCGCGCGCCGTTTTTTAAAAGATGGGATTTCATCATAGACTTTTATGAACCAAGCTGGGTGCGAAGTTCCGATTCACGCTGCGTGATTAAATCAGTGATTTGGGCATCAACCGTTCCAGGCTCTTGATGTGCCGAGGTAAAACCAGAAGAATGAAGATCAGCAAACACGTAAACGACTCCACTCGCCTGATCCGTCAACGACGCGACATTTTTATTCTCATTGTCGAATAACGCAACCTTGTCGCTTCCTTCCACGCGTAACAAGCCGTTCGTAAATCCGGTTTCGGACAGATCGGAAACAAGAAAAACACCTCGCATATCTCCTTGTTTAAACAGATGAATTTGCTCTGCCGTTAAATGACGATTTGCTTCCTCAACCAATGTTGGCGCTTTGTCACCAAACACATCCGCCACCATCGCCAACGGAGCAATGAGACCGTATTTACTTTCCTGTTCTTTGTCCGAGGTCGCGCCATTTTGCAACAACCGGTCGAACGCCTTCGTCCCGTACTTCTCATCAAAGGTTTCCTGAATCTCTTTCAGATTTCCCGTGACATACGCGTGGAATACGACCCTCTCCCCCAAAGAAGCAAAAAGCACTTCCGCTAACGCCGTTGAACCGTACATGTACCCAGCGACCGGATCGTACGATGTAGAACCGCCATGGACGGCCGTTGTCACACGCGTGGCAATAGCTTCCGTCAATCCTTCATAAAGATTTTTTGTACGTGCGTCGGCATACAACCCCTCGCTCCCCACCCAACTGTGGTTGAATTCGTGCATCAATACATCCTGCAAACGTTCTTGTAATTCTTGTGGACTCGCCGTTGCATCCGCCAAACGTGACACATTCAAAAACAATCCTTGGCCTAAAATATTGAATCCAATATTTTCTAAATCATGTTGGCGTTGACGACGCGTTTCTTCGTCGGCAATCTGATCCGCCATTTGTCGCATTTCATGCAAATCCGCATCCGTATGCAAGCGCACCCCTTTGAACTGCGTACGCTTCACGAGTTCCGAAACAGGAATACCACTTTTCTCCGACAAGGCATGCATCACCGCCTCAATAGGAAATTCGCGAACGGCCTCCGTGAGGGCATGAGACGCTTCCTCTCCAAACAAGGTGCGAATGGACGGGGTCTCTTGCGCGATCTCCGCCGATGCTTGGAACGCCTCAGTAAGACTTTCCATTGTTTCTTGTTCTTCGCGCTTTTCTGCGACATCCTTATTATATTCCGTCACTCCCACATATTCCGCTCCCAAGACAGTTGGTGTACCCAAAGCGAACGCAAGCAACATCGTCAATTCACGACGTGTCCAACGAGAACTCGCAACGCAGGAGTCTTGTAAAAGACCACGAGGTTGGTGGGGTGCTTCCACCTCTGTCTTTTCTTCGTCCTCTGGAACGACGCGGCGTTCAAACTGCGGCGCAATGCGTTCCATAGTTAAGCCAATTTGTTGTTGAAGTAAGCGGGGAGATCGGCGATGGGCACGCGTTCTTGGGCCATGGTGTCGCGGTCGCGGACGGTGACGGCCTGGTCGGTGAGGGTTTCAAAATCCACTGTCACGCAGTAGGGCGTACCAATTTCATCTTGTCGGCGATAGCGCTTGCCAATCGACTGCGTTTCGTCGTAGTCGCAAGCGAATTTAGGCAAGAGTAAATCCAACACTTCTTTGGACTTGCCAGAGAGCTCCTCTTTTTTGGAGAGCGGCAAGACCGCAACTTTGTACGGCGCAAGCGACTTCGGTAACTTCAAGACAACACGCGTCGCCGACTCACCTTCTTCCGCCGTCGGCGCTTCTTCTTCGGTGTAGGCTGAAAGAAGCGTCACGAGAACAGATCGATCGACGCCAAACGCTGGTTCAATAACGTGCGGCAGATATTTCTCGTTGGTCTTTGGATCGGTATAACGCAAGTCCTTCCCTGTCGCTTCCATGTGAAGTTTCAAATCAAAATCGGTACGATAGGCCAAGCCATATAGTTCTTTCAAACCGAACGGATAGTGATATTCAATGTCGACGGTGCGTTTGGAATAATGCGCGCGCTCGCCATCTTCAATTTCGTGGAAAACTACCTCACCGTCTTTGACTCCCAGAAACTTCAACCACGCTTTCATTTCCTCTAACCAATACTCAAACCACTTCTCCCATTCCGATGGATGAACGAAGAATTCAAACTCCATCAAATTGAACTCACGGGTGCGGAAAATAAAATTACCGGGAGTAATCTCGTTACGAAACGCTTTGCCGACTTGAGCAATGCCGAAGGGCACGCGCTTGCGCGAACTTTGCAATACAAAGGGGAAATCCACAAACATCGCTTGCGCCGTTTCCGGACGGAAATAAGCAACCGCGCTTGCGTCTTCCTTAGGACCCAACCACGTTTTCAACATCATGTTAAACGCCGCTGGCTCAGTGAACATGCCTTTGTTTCCACATTTTTGACAAGCTGCGTTCAAATCAATTTGATCCGCGCGATAGCGTTCATGGCACTGTTTGCATTCCACCAAGGGATCCGTGAACGTGGCCACGTGTCCCGACGCTTCCCATACTTTTGGATTCATCACCAACGCCGCGTCGATGCCGACCATGTCGGTACGCGACTGCACGAAGCGCTTCCACCAGGCGTCGACAATATTCTTTTTCAACTCAACCCCCAGCGGACCGTAGTCCCAGGAGTTCGCCAATCCACCATAAATGTCAGAGCCCGGGAAAACAAACCCCCGAGCTTTGCACAAATTCACCAGTTTCTCCATCGTCACGTCTGCCATATTACACCGTCATTATTTCATCTTCTTTCTTGCTGACAATCGCGTCGATCTCTCCCCCCATCTCTTTCACAAACTTCTCCAAATCATCCTGCAACTTGAAACGCTCGTCTTCGGCAATCATTTTTTCTTTCTCTTGTTGGGCGATCTCATCGCGCACGGCTTCACGCACCTGGCGCATGGCCACGCGAGCGTCTTCTACTTTTTCTTTCATCACTTTCACTAACTTCATGCGGCTCTCTTCGGTCATTTGCGGCATGGTCAAACGGATAATCTTTCCGTCGTTGACCGGGTTGATGCCGACGTCAGACTTTTGAATCGCTTGTTCAATGGCGTGGAGCAACGATTTATCCCACGGATCAATCACGATCGTCTTGGCGTCCGGCACGCTAATAGAACCGACGCCTTTCAAATCCATCATCGCCCCGTAGGCTTCGACTTTAACCGAATCCAAAATCGCGGCGTTGGCACGGCCGGTACGCAAACTCGACAAATCCTGGCGCAAATGATCAATCACCTTGTCGAACTCCGGTTTTTTACTGGCAATATAGGTTGTTGGCATAGTGGGGCTAGTTTAGCTCGAAAAGTCTTAATTGCCAAGTAGGAAAGACTAAATTCTAAAGTCTAAGGTCCAAACAAAATCTAATTACTAAAAACGAATGCGAAAACTATTCACACTTTCTAATAACCGAAGCAAGAATCAACATCAACTCTGTCGCTTCTTGCACTAACGCATCAGCACGCTGCACGAACGCAGAATCAGATCCGCAATCAATCAACTTTAACCAATACCCGGACTCCTTAGCTTCTTTTTTGGCAATCTTCAGACGAAAGACAAAATCCTTCTTACCGACAGATTCATTGGCTTCAATATAATTCGCTCCTACGGATCCAGAAGAACGAATGAGCTGTTTGCCGTCTTCTGCATTGGCAATGGTTTTCGGTAAAGATTTTACAAAAAGTCTAACGTCTTTAGCGAACTGCAAACAACGACCTTCTAGTTCGTACATACCGTTTTATGCATTAGACTTTCGTCTTTAGGCTTTGTTTGGACCTTAGACTTTTTGTTTTTAGTTTTTAACTACTACTTTTCTATCGTCGCAAATCCTGCCAACAACAGCGAAGCATCGTTTGGATCCACCGTCATCACCGTCGCTGTGCGGGTGCTAGGCAGTTCGCGGGTGTTCCAGGTGGCTCCGCCGTCGGTGGAAGAATAAAAGGTGTTAGCCGTGCTGTAGTACAACACATTGGCATCAAACGGGCTCACCGCCATGGAATAAATCACCGTGCTCTTTGGCTTGGTGAGCAAGGTCAGCGCGGACCAGCTGGCGCCCTGGTCGACCGAACGCAAAATGCCGTACTCGCAAACGTAGTAGAAAATGCTGCCGTCTTTAGACTGGGTCATGAATCGTCCTTTGCCCAAGTCTCCGACCGCCGCTAACTCGTCGGTCAACACATGCCAAAAGGCTCCGCCGTCGGTGGTGCGCCAAATGCCTTTGCTTTCAGTCACCGCAAAGACCACGCGGCTGTCACCATTGCTAACCAGAATATCGACCAACGCATCTTTGGGGCGCCCAAGCGTTGACCAACTTTTTCCACCATCAGTGCTTTTGACAATGTCTCCAGCGGCCGTTCCGAGCCAAACGTTTTGATCGTTATACCAGTCCGTACGCACCACATCGACCGCCTTACCATTCGTTTCCACAAACGCTTGCGTGTCGAACGAACGCAGACAATCGGTGGTTTTCATAAGGTTCGCTCCTTTGGCCACGTACACAGTGCAGACGTCTTTTGGATCCACGGCAATACTTTTTACCGTTCCACTGCGCATTTCTGGCTCTTTAATCAACTGCCAGCTCTCCGCGTTGTCGTACGAAACCAACATGCCGTTGGCGCTCGTTCCCAAATACAGCGTGTCTGGATCTTGCGGATCAAAGGTGATCGCTTCGACGTTGGCTGAATCAATGGAAGCCACGCCACTTGCCGTTGGCAATAAGGATTTAGCCGACCACTTGGCACCCGCGTTGTTCGTAACATACACACCACCATTGTCGACCGACTTTGTTTTGACGTTTAGACAACCGGCGCCAGTTAAGGACAAGGCAACGAAAAGAAGAATGATTTTTTTCATACAAAAAATAATTAAAGAAAGGCGTGTTCAAGTGCCAGGGTTGGATGAACGTTTTGACGAATGGCGGCACGGGCGCGGATCAACTTCTTCAGTAGCAGATGTTGACCGTCGGCATGAAGGGTTGTTTCCCACGTATCGAGTGTAGCTTCCAGTTCCGCTTTGTCTGCTTTTGTATATTCGCCAATACGTCCGAGTTTCACCGCGAGTGGTGCAGAGATCAATTGTTTGACTTGCTGCGCCTGCTCGCGACGTTGTGCCAACAACTCGGGGTTCTGAAGAAGTCGCAGCGCCAGTCCCGGACGGCCGCAGGCAGACTCGGCGATCTCGTTCGCCACGGTCGCGCTCGCTCCACGCTCCGTGAGCGCGCGAACAATTTCGGCACGAGCGACTAACGGCAAATAGATTGTTTGGCAACGCGACAAAACCGTCGCGGGAATCGTTTGCGTCGACGTGGCCAGCAAAATCATGAGCGTGTCGCCGGTAGGATCTTCTAACGTTTTTAACAAGGCGTTTGAAGCATCCATCGACAAGAATTCCGCGCCGTCAATCAAGCCGATCTTTTTTCCCGTCCCAAAAGTACTCAAACCCATGCGAGCAACCAGATCACGCACTTGATCAATGCTGATATTCTTTTTCAGTTCGTCTTTATCGTTCAACGCCCGTTCAATCACCATGGCATTGGGATTAGTCGCGAGTGAGCCGAAAACGATTTCCACTAACGCGCGCTTGCCAACCCCATTGGCTCCCACAATCAACAAAGCTGACCCCAACCGGCCGTTGGTTTGCAGACGGTTAAGCACATCGAGTGCTCGAGCGTGTCCAATCAGCTGATGGGCGGATTCCGTCATATTGACTAAGTATAGCACAAAAAGAGGGTGGAAAAAAGTGGCTAATATTAGCTATGAAGTGGCGCTGAACTCTTGACAAAAGGGCAAAAAAGTGGTAGAGTAATCCCTCGCGAAGATGAGTTACGAGCTCATCAACGCGGCTTCAAAACTGAATATATTCTCTGGGGAGAGAGTCAACACGAACGGCTACGGCTATCTATCTTTAGGTAAGCCAAGTGCCCGTTCGTTACCGCTTGTTTGACTTGATCTCTCTAGAACAGATCAAGGCAGACAAGCGGTTTTGCGTTCATGCACATGGAGGAGAGAGTAAGTCCTTCCGAAGCTCTGCAAAGAGCGAAGGAGGATCGATCGGCGAATGTAATGACTGGGCCTCGCTCACTCATTACACCCTCGTCGGTCATGCCCCACACCAGCCTTCGGGCAGGTCACTGAGGCCCTACCCTCCAGATGCATGAGCGGAATCCCTTCGCTCAGTAGAACTCCTTCGGGGGTATCGAATGGAAGTCCAGCAATGGATGTCGGCTTTTGGGGACGGCCTGGTCGCTGTCCTGTTCACCGCGGTGGGGCTCGGCCTCGTCGCGTACATCATCGGCATCGTGCGCAATGCGCCGATGCCGACAACCCGCCACCGGCCGACCGTGGCGACCCAGTCGGCGCGACCGTTCGCGCCGTACAAATCCCGATCGACGAGCCGCGCGGCCTGATCGGTCCCCGACTCTCTGAGGCGGCTGCTTCACAGCCGCCCCTCACCAAAGAACATAATCAAAAACGATTCTGTCATTTGGTGAGGAGCACTTCAGCTCTCTCAACCACAGATCCTGGAGGGATCATGCAGACGATTTACGATATCTTTTGGGGGAGCTTCTGCTCCCCGTTCCTGGACTTCGCGATCGCGACGGCACTCGCAATCATCCTGTGGAGGCTTCTCGTGAAGCCTCCCAAGGGTTGGTAGGACCCAGGGCCTGACCTTCGTCGGGCGGCGCGAACTCAACGCGCTGCCCTTCACCAAAAGACAGAATCCAAAAGATTGTGTCATTCGGTGAGGCAGCAATTTCGCTCCTCAATCACCGATCCCGGAGGGACCATGAATTGGAACATCGAGAACACGATTCTCGACCGGCTCGATCGAGCCGGAAGAGGATCGCGGGATGAGCGTGTCGCCGATCGGGAGATCCAAGATCTCCTTGGTCGGCGACACGTAGGAAGCCGGGAGTTCTCCGAGGCGGTTCGCCGCCAGGAGATCGCTCGGGCTTCCCACCGCCCCGGCTTTTGAACGCGCTTCGAGGGGACTGGCACTCGGTCCCCTCCGCATCTAAGGATCGAATTATGAACACGTGATTCGGTACTAAGATCCGGAAAGCAATCTGTAGGTCCGGACATAGACACCAAAGCCCCCCCATCCAGGAGTCCCCCGTGCGTTCCAGCATCATCAAGTCCCTCACCCCGTCCCTCGCCGCCGCCCTCAGCCGGTTCGTCCGCACGAACCCGATGGCCACGGAGCGGGCCAAGGAGGCCTTCGTGGCCGACCGACGGCGTGAGCTCGCCCTGCGGGAGTTCGACGCCGAGCAGAAGGCGCCGGGGATGGTGATCGAGAGCGAGTTCTCGAACCGCCCCTGGATGGCCGCCGTCATGGGCGACGGCTTCCAGATCCTCGGCGCCATGGCGTCGGGGAGGCGGAACCCCACCTGGGTCGTGGCGATCCGCCGCGACGTCCTCGGGCTCGAGTTCATCGGCAAGGGTCGCGTGGCCGTCTGGCTCCTCAAGGCCAGCGGCACCGACCCCAAGGCCGAGCGGTCGATCCGCAACCTGCGGATCACCTGCGAGCGCAAGCTCGGGCTCAACGTCCTCAAGCGCCAGCCGACCGTGGCCGACCTCGAGGTCGAGGCGCCGATCGCCATGTGCGCGCCGGTGCCCAACGACGCCGACTTCATCATCGAGGAGGCGGTCGTCGAGCCCCTGACGACACAGGTCGAGGTCGCCTGGACGCGCCTCAGCAACCGCCACCAGGTGTCCCAGGTGTTCATGGCCGTCAAGGCCAAGGGGCACCAGCTGGGCGCCACCCTGCCGGCGACCAGCAAGGACCTGAAGGCCATGGTCGAGCGCCACCCGCGCGCCAACGAGGTCAAGCGGGTCATCGCGGCCGAACTCGCCCGCCTCGCCGCCTGAAAGGCTCCGGAACCGCAACCGGTAAAAATGCGGATTTCGCGGATGAGTGAGGTAGCAGTGAAAACTCCCTTGCGTCATCCAACGTCTCAACGTGAGGTCCATCAATTCTGATAGACCTCACCGCGAACGAGTCGAAGATCTCACCCCACAGATCGTCGCTTCATTCGCGGAAACTCGAACCCTTCGAGCGGAAGCACCTCTCCCCCCACAGGAGTCTGACATGGCCCACCCTCTTTTCGATGCCCCGAACTGGATCAAGGAGCTCGTCACCCCTTTCAAGAAGGGGGACAGCGTCGAGTTCGCCACAACGAGGCTCCAACAGGAGACCCGTGCGCAAGCGGCGCGCGGTGGCGACGTCCGCCCGACCCGAGATGGTCGGGAATTCGCACAGCATGAAGTGCAGTGGCACTATCTGGTTCAGTACGCGGATGAACTGCGGATCCCCTGTAGGCTCATCCTGTGGAACCAGGAATGGGAGATTTGGGTCCCGGAGACCAAATGGATGGTCTTCCAGCGGATTCTGTGCGCCCTGCGTACAAATCCGTTCGAGTACGGGAAGACGGCAAGGTTCTTCGAGGACCGTTGCAGGCTCCCCCGGGATCCGTTCTAATTCAGCAAGACGTCTCGGCCGAGCTGACGGTCATGGCGGGGATCGAGAACATCGATCCCCTCCGCAAAAGAACTGACGACACCATCGCCACTTCTTTCGCGGAAGCTCGAATCGTTCGGGACGAAGCATATCTCCCTCAACCACGAGAAATCTCATGGATCGCGTTCGGTACGTGAAAGTCCCTCACTTTAACCACCCCGTGGAGGTTGAGGATCAGAAGCCTCGCCGCTGGCCGAGGTTCCTTGGTCTCGGCTTCACCATCGCCCTGCTGATCAGCCTGGCCGATCGGGTGCTCTGAAACACCCAAGAGGACAAATGAAAAAAGAGATACCTCTCGCCGAGAACCCCGAGTACACACATCATGAAGTGTTCGTACCGGGAAAGTACCCGAGTCGGATCGCGCTCTTCGTGAGCCTCGTCCGTGCCGCGTGGAAAAAACCCGACCAGTCGTTTTGGCAGAAGACCTGCCAAACGCTTGACCTGGTGGTGATCTACGCGGACGGCTACTTGGAACGAAAACACCAAGGCCGTTGAACGCCTTCCGACCGCCGGATGGGACACTCTCCCACCAGCATCAACTGAGGCCGTGAGTTAGACAATTACGATTTGACTCATGGTCTCTAAGACAACAAAAATCTCTGTTCTCCCCAGCAGAGATTTTTGTATTTCAGAACGCATAAAAAAGCGAGCTATTTCACTCCCATCCAAGCCACTTCAAACAACGCGCGCAGGACATCGGCCAACATGGACGAACGGATTTCAATGGCTAGTGGCGTGGCGGCGTAGGTAAACAAATCAATTTTATCGGCACGCACGGTTACTTCGCCTTGCACAGAAAACGGAAAGGTACTCGGTGGCACCAAGCGAAAATCAAATCCCGCGCCAAGCGTTTCCAAAAACTGCGGCGCTAATTCTTCACGCGAGCGTTCGGTAATTAGCAAAGCGCGAATCGGCGCTTCTTTTTTCTTCAGTGTTTCGCGGTGCTGCACCGTTTCGTCAAAGGCCATGCTTTTCACAAACGCATCATAGCCGATCATCTGCACCGTCTCCCCTTCCAGCCCTTCAAACCCACGGCGCAACATTTCTAATCCTTCCGGACCTTCCAAATAGCGCACTTCCGGTTTTTCACCAGCACGGTTAAACAAGGCATTCAACTTGGGCAGCAATTGCACCAACTCTTGTTCCTGTTCCTCCAACTCTTTTTTCTGTACGCGCAAAAGGGAGAGCAAGCGTTCCGGCGCTTCGGCAATAAAAATGCGTTTGTTGTCTTTTTGACTGCTAGAAATGAGCCCGCGCTTCTCCAACATCTCGATCATCACGTAGGTGGTGGCGCGATTCACTTGCGAGAGCTCGGCAATGTCTTGCACCGGGGCGGGTCCAAGCTGCAGCGCGGCCGTGTACACCGCCGCTTCTTTTTCAGAGAGCCCCAAATGGATGAGCTCACGGGACAAGTGATCCATAGAGTTTTAGTATAACAGACGAGGGGGGAAATTTAAATTCTAAAATCTAAATACGAAATACGAAACAATCGGGAAATCCTAATCGGAAAAAGTGAAAACAGTTTGTGGATTTCTTTTTTAGATTTTAGAATTTGTTTGGTACTTCGGATTTAGAATTTAGTATTTAATGCGCTAAATAGGTTCTCGCAAAACGCTCCAGGTGGCTTCCGCCGTTTTATTCCAATCAAACGCCGCCGCTCGCGCCAATCCTTTTTGACGCATCACTTCTACGCCATCACCGTCGGCCGCTTGGCGCAATCGTGCCGACAACTCTTCTGGTGAGGACGGCGCGAAATACAACGCCGCGTCCTCCGCCGCTTCGCGCAAGGCGGGAATGTTCGAGGCAATCAACGGCGTACCAACAGACAGCGCCTCGATCGCCGAAATCCCCAATCCCTCGTACCACGATGGATACACATACGCCGTCGCTCCACGCATGAGCGCAAGCAACGGCGCGTCATCGACAAATCCCAACAAACGAATAGCATCTTTAAACGGCGAGCGATCGATCAGCAAACGAATCTGCTCAAATCCAAATCCCGGTTTACCGACCAGAAGCAATTGAAACGGATCACCAATCCCCCGGCGCTCTTTAAACATTTCAAACGCGCGAATCAATGTGGCGATATTTTTTTTGGCCTCCATACGGCTGACGGTCAAAAAGTAGTGGCCGCCGTAAGCGGCCGACGGTGGCGCTTCGTGAGGAAGCAAGTTCTCTTGCAACACGTCCCCGCTTCGATCGGAACGCGCTTGAACGAAAACACTCCCCGGAGCCAGCGGAGTCACAAAGATCTTTTCTGCCTTGGCGTGATACAGCTCGACTAATTCTTGTTTGGTAAAGGCCGACGGGGTGAGAATCGCCGCGCAGGTTTTAATGGCAAACTTCGTCGACGCTTCAAGATAACGGCGAGCTTTTGTTGTGTACAAAGACGGATAGCGATGAAAACCGACATCGTGCACTGTTGTGACCGTCCGCTTGGGATGCACCTTCGGCACGACATGCGCCGGCACAAACAACACGTCTGGCGCTCGACGCCACATTTCCCAACTCAATCGTCCTTGAGTCCACAAACGCTTGATTGGCCAACCCAACACGTGCGACGACCAGCCTTGCGGCATCTCCGCCAACTCTCCCGTCAGCGTCTGCGCGGAATACAAAACAACCCGCTCGCCATCGGCAAGCGGTATTTGTTTCATCGCTTCAATCAGATTGAAGGCGTATTGTTCCGTGCCGGTGCGCTCGCTGCGCGCCGCCGGATTGGCGTCAATGCCGTACGTTTTCATAAATACTAAATTCTAAATCCGAAGTACCAAACAAATTCTAAAATCTAAAAAAGAAATCCACAAACTGTTTTCACCTTTTCCGATTAGGATTTTCCTATTGTTTCGGATTTGTGATTTAGAATTTCGAATTTAACTACTAAAAATGCTGCGTTTGTAGGCCTCAAGGTTTTCAAGAGCAATTCCCGTTCCTTTGGCCACGCACATTTGCGGCTCATCGGCCACATAGGTCGGCACCCCCGTGGCTTCAGCGATCAATTGATCCAAATTACGCAGCTGCGAGGAACCGCCTGTCAGCACGATCCCCTTCTCCATCACATCGGCAGATAGTTCTGGCGGGGTTTTATGAAGCACTTCTTTCACCGTGGCCACAATTCCTTCTAGTTCATTTTGAATCGCTTCGGTCACGTCGTCGGAAGTCACTTCTAAAAACTTCGGCAAGCCCGTCACCATGTCGCGGCCTTTAATTTCCATCGTCAACTTGTCGGCCATATACATGGCCGAACCGATTTGAATTTTGATTTCCTCGCTGGTGCGCTCGCCAATGGCCAAGCCGTATTTGCGACGAATAAATTCCTGAATGGCCGCGTCGATTTTGACTCCACCAATACGCACCGAAGCCGAGGAGACAATACCTCCCAAAGATAGCACCGCCATCTCTGCCGTTCCTCCGCCAATGTCTACTACCATGTGCCCCGACGGCGAACCAATGGGAATGTTGGCGCCGATCGCCGCCACAATTGGCTCTTTAATAATATAAGCCGCTTTAGCTCCCGCTGCCACCGTGGCATCAATCACCGCGCGACGTTCGGTGGAAGTAATCCCACCCGGCACGGCCACCATCACTTCTGGACGCAACAAACGAATGCCGCCGAGCGCCTTGTTAATAAAATAGCGCAGCATGGCTTCGGTGGTGCGATAATCAGCGATCACGCCGTCTTTGAGCGGACGCTTGGCAACGATCGTGTCTGGCGTGCGGCCGAGCATATCTTTGGCCTCTTTGCCCACCGCCAAAACTTTTTTATCAATCGTCGAAATAGCCACCACGCTTGGCTCATGGATAATAATGCCTCGTTTGGGCATGTAAACGAGGACCGTGGTGGTGCCTAAGTCGATGGCAATTTTTTTTGAGAACATACGCTAGAATCTAACGATAAACTGCTGATCTCGATCCAACACAGTATTGACCACATACTGACTATTCCCAAACTGCGATGGGTCTTCCGCAGGCGTGGCAGACGTCAGAGGTTTACCAAAATCGACCGCCACCGTCAACTTGTTATTTTGCGCTCCCGGCTGTTTGGCAACATCGAGTTGATATGTTCCTTGTTTGATGGTTTGGCTAAGCGTCTCGGGGAGCGTGTAAGTAAAGTGTAGCACCCCTGTGTCTCCCGGTTCGATCGAAATAAAAGCGCCGAAGGTGGTGAAACCCGATTCATCAGCCACATCCACAACGCCTGGCTTGCGCGAGGGATTCAACAATTTGTCGTTTTCCAACATACCATCTGCGCTCACAAGCGTACTGCCAAGCGGAACAAAAACGCGAGTGTACGTGCGATAACGCGTTGTTTTCCAATCGAAAGATCCATTGTGCGTGTAGGCGATGGACACGTCGGCCAGAAGCGTACCGTCTGTTTGTTCCTTCACGCCATAGGTGATTGTTCGCGCCACCGCGGGATCGGATTTCAAACTGGCAAGGTTAGCATCAACCACCGACAAAAAGTCATGCCCTTCGTTCACAACCAGCGTCCCCGCCCAACCAGCATCAACCAACGCTTGTTCCGTATCTGTATTGGCGCTGTAGACCAGCAGTTGTTTTTCGGCAATCGCTTGCATGGCCACATCGCTCACGGAAAGCCACGCGCTGAGCGGCAAATGAAACAATCGATTCATCACCTCTTCCGAAAGCTGATCCACAATCTCCTTGCGCTGATCTCTTGGCAACCCTTGTTCTGCGAATCCAAACTCGACCTGATACTCCAAGGTGTCGGCGATATTTTCTGAAGTGAAGGTTTGACCGTCGATCGCAACAGGACCCACAAGCTCTAACAAGTCCGCGGCAAACGTTGGAGTTAAAGCAATCACGCCGTCGTAAACGGCCCGCGTCCGACCGAGTAAACCTTCTTCGTCATTCAACAATGCCAATGACTGTCGCGCCGACACCGAAAAATCCGGCGACCAGTTGGCGTCACGGAAATACCAGGCGTTAACCCCTAAGTATTTTTGTAACGGAGCGGGAGGAGGCGTTGTAACCAGCCCTTCAACCGCGCCGTCAATGGAATACGAGTCTTCGGTATTGATCCCTTTGATCGCCCCGTCGGCGATAGTCATCGACCCAACGTAGTTGCCGACAAATCCTCCGCCCGGACGCAACTCGGTGTTATTTTCAAAAAGCACTAAATACCGCTTGACCGTATCGAGCCCCCCGAACTCTGGAACAATCTCTGCCACAGGCACCAAAAATTGCACCGCCGAAGAAAGTTCCGGAATCAGCTGACGAAACGGCTCCACCGCTTGGCGCAATGGTTCCAATAAGGTGAGCTGATCCAGTTCCTGCACATCAGCTTCGGCCAACGCCAAACGGGTACGCATCAATTTCAACTGCGGTTCGGATTGATGCAACTTCAACAACACGTCGTGGCGCAAATCGTCGGACATGGAAAGATAACTCAGCGACGCGTCAGTTGGCGTGGTCGTCAACGCTTGGGCGCGAGCCACAACTTCAACAACGTCGGCGGCGATACGCACCGCGTCTTGCAACGAAGGCATCAAACGCTCACTCGCCGACAATACGTCACTTGCCGCGCGCACCTGATCGCCAACGTAAGGAATAATCTTCAAGGGACTCAACCAAACCAATCCGCGTTTCGCTCGAGCAATATCTTGCGACACCGTGTCTAATTCCGTTGTCGCGGCGGGAAAATTCAAATCTTTCGCGGCAACAATGGCACGATCCATGGCGTCTTTGGCGTCCAGCGAAGCGGCAATCACCCGCCCCGCCCCAAGAGCGGCCACGCCCGCATAGACAATAAGCACGACAAGCAAAACGCCAACAAGACGTTTCTTCAAACGTCGTCGCGGATGATGGTGGGCATGGTGATGATGGCCAGTTCCACCATGCTCTTCGAGAAAATTGGCTGTGTGGGTCATGTACCCACCAGTTTATCACACTTTGCGATCTTTTTTGGTAACGGTAAATCCCAAGTATTTCCCCAACATCAACCGCGTCTGGGATTCAATGGCTGGCAAGGAGCCAAAAAGAATAAAGGTGAACGGCAACAACCCCCACTGAGCGATCATCACAATCCACGATTTCCAGCCAATATGCTTGGGACGTTCTGGCAACATGGTCATCGACAGCAAACCAGAAGCAAACACTCCCACCATGGCGAAACGCATAATCCACTGCAAAGTGAACGGCGTAGCCGCCGTGAGCACGCTTTGCTGCTGACCCACCACATACAGCGGCAGGTAACCCAAAATGAAAATGAGGATCGGAGCGGTGGCCCAGGTATACATCCCCTCCAAATGATTAAAGATGTATTTGATTTTGACGCGCCGCGGCATCTGTTTGTCTGCCATCATGCGCGGCACCATATAGGGAAAGTGCTCCACTCCCCACGCCCAGCGCCGTTGTTGTTTGTACAAAGCGATTAAACTTTTCGCGTAGGTAGGTCCAGAAACTGCGTCCATGGCTACCGGCAAAAAAATTGGAGTCACGCGATAATCACCATGATATTTCAACAACCCTTGCAAAAAAATGCGGCTGTCTTCACTAACCATATCTTTCTCCCAAAATCCCACATCGATCAGCATCCGCCAACTCATGCTGTGCGAAGAAAAAGTCCACATACGCTCGGCGCGGGAGAGTTCGGTGAGCATCCAAAATGTGGTACCAAAAGACGCCACACGCACGGGCGCGGTGGCACTCCAAATCGTGTTAGCAAACGTGGTGACCGGTTGATAGGAAGAACGGGTGGGATTAGGCACGGTCAAATACAACTGTGCCAGCCTGGCAAAGTATTGTGGATGGGCGACCGTGTCGATATCAAATGCCGAAACAATAATATCGTCGACCGGAATCCCCATCTCTTCCAACAATGGCTGCACCTGACGCGCCGACCAGTTTAAATTAGAGCCTTTGCCGGGAATTTCTTCTGGCAATCCTACCGGGTGTTCCGTCACGATCAAGCGCAAAAACCGCGAGCCAAATTCGCGACGCAAGCGTTCAATGTGGCGCTGAAAATTCGCATGGTCTCTTCCCTCCCCGGCCAACACCACAATCATTCGGTCATTTGGATAACGAACGGCCGTAAGAGCCGTGAGTGAAGACCGCAAAATCTCGTAGCCTTCTTTGTATGTTGGTAAAAACACCACATGATGCACCCGTCGCCAGTTGGGGATCTTTTCCAACTCCGCAAACCAGTCCACAGCCACATCATGCTGGTAGCGGCGCCACGACCAAAGCAAGTAAAAAACAAAGTACACGACACGGAACAACCAATATAAATCAAAAATGATAATGAACGCCATGGCCGTTTGCGGAGCCACGAATGAACAAACGATTGCCAAAACAAAGGTTAACCAAACCAATCCTCCGGGGATGATTTCTAGCCATCGATGCTGACCGTATTGGTGATTCATAAGAATGGGTAGCGATAGGGCCCCGTTTTCACGAGGCCCTGATCCTAGTCTATTTTGACGGTCCGATCAAGATGTGGCGTTATTCTCCCGAGGTCATCTCTTTGCGCAACTTCGTCAACGTTTGTGCGGCATGTTCTTTACCTCCAAGACCAAAGGCCAGTCCACCAGCGATGGCGAGCATGGCTACCAAGCCAGTGAACAAAATACGAATCAAATCTTCGGCAATCTGCAATTGCACCAAGGCTGCCATGAAGCTGAAGATGAGAATCGCCCAGCGGCTGATGCTGGCCAAAAAGTCTCCCGCCTCAAGTTTGGCAGCTTCCACAGCAGACTTAACCACCCGGCGGGTAAAGTTAGCAAGCAAAATACCGACCAACAAAATGATCACCGCGATGATCACGTTTGGCAAGTAGAAGACCACTTCTTGCAAGAAGCTGGTAACTTCGTTCCAACCAAGAATGTCCGTAGCGGCAATCAAAAACACCACCACGGTAAACCACTTCACAATCCAACCAAGCAAAGCGCCAACATGCAAACGAATGCCGGCCTTTTGGAACATTTGTTTCACTTCCAACTTTTCGGTCAACATGTCGAGTTTCAGAAGATCAGCGACACGCATCACTAACTTCTTCAACAACGAGGCAACGATCGCACCGATCAAAAAGATGATCAACGCACCAAGGAAACGTGGCAGGAAACCGAGGACGGAACTCCAAAGATCCGCAAAAGCGGTTTGGACGATCGTAAGAGCGTCGGGCATAAAAAATGTTTAACGAATTAACGGACGAATAAGTGAGTTTTAACGTGGACGCGTAATGTGCGGCGCGCGTCCGTAATGCGGCACAATCCATCCACGACGAAGTCGAGCCTTCGAGAGGCGCCGCATAACGAGCGCGTCTCCTTCGTCCGGTTGGGCGTGGGCTTTCGCAAGAGGAATACCTCGCGCGAAAGCGATTGCATCAACGATCGTCATGGCAGAACGCAAAGCCGTAAAAGACCCTGGACCATCTACCGCGGCGATACTCTCTATATGATCCCAAGGAATGGCACGATCTGCAAGCGATTTAACCACAGTGTTCAAAATTGTTTCCGGCCGCGTGTCCAAACGAAAAAAAACGGGCTCTCCATGACCGTCATCAAAACCGATGGTTGTCCAAGTAATATCTTGCGCTCGTAGGAGCAATTTCATACCACCTTTAACGTGCGGGGGTCTTCCCCGAAAAACGGTCGATCATGGTTACGTGCTCGGCATTTAAAATGCTATAAAGGAACCGATCGGAAACTTGTTTGCGGTACACGTACTCCTCCTTTGGCATTACGGTATAGTTTACCTCGTGACCAACTTCTTTTTCAAATTCCACTAACACCTTCTGCAACGTCTCCTCTTCCATTTGCCCAACTACCAACATATCTACCGGGATGGAGGTGTTATCCACAAATTGACCGGTCAGAATCAATAATTCAATCTTACCGTTTTCGTCGATTTCATGAACAAGATTTTGTTTCATCATCAGCTGAACTTTTTTCATCAGCGATCGCAGATCAGAAAACAGCACAAATTCTTGATCCGCCGTATAAAACTTTTTCTTGTCCTTATCGTCGGGGTTAACCATTTCTTTCAAAATGCCGAAATCGACCAAATTATCCAATTCTCTTCGAACAGAATTCAATTGTGCATCGATCTTTCTGGCGATCTCACGGACAAAGAATTGCTCATTGGGGTTATGCAAAAAAAGGTGGAGCAGCCGTGCTCGGGTTTGGGAACCAAAAATACGCTCGATTTTAAAGCTTGTTCCCTTCTCTCCCTTTGCTGAGGATTCCTTGGCCATAGGGCGAATAAAAAATGTATTCAGCTTGTGTATTGCCTGGTGTCCTCCGTGCTGTATAATGTACTAAACTCTTAGGCGTCTGGTCAACTCATCATATGGCTGATTCACAACAGGAGATCTTGAAGGGGGCGCAATACTGCGAAGAAGGTTCAAGCGGGTCGGAACACGCCCACGCCGTTCTTTTGCCGTTGGAAGGGCAAAACGGCTTTGTTTTTGGTGTCAGCCACGCGCTCGGCACCAAAGAAGCGTTCGAGCTGTTCACCGGTATCCTGCAGAATCACTTAGAACGCTTGGCGAGCACCATTGAGCCAGGTACCAATCTGACCCACCGTTTCGAACAACTCCTGCAAGCGTTAAATGAAGACATCGCTCGTGCTTGTGAGGAAGGTAATTTTGCCATCCCCATCGCCGATGCAGGGAGTGTCATTGGCGTGGCGAGCAATGGTTCGGTAGTGCTAAGTGGATTTGGCAACCTGCTCTCCCAGTTCATGCATAAAAGCCAAAAAGAGCAATTCGATATTTATGATCTCACCCGTGGCATGCGCGTGGAAGAAGAAGCGCCAAGCTGGAAAAAACCGTATTTAACCGTGCTCGACGGTGAGCTAAAACGCGGCGACGTGCTCTACGTAGGCACGCGCATGAGCCGTCACGATTTACCGGCAGCAACGCTGAACGAAGTGATCACGACGTTGCCACCGCAAAGCTCCGTCAGCCGATTGCGACAATATTTACCTATCGAAACAGTCTTCGCAGCCGTTGTTGTGAAATGCGACAGTCTGGACACACCAAAACTCGTTAGCGAACGCACGGCCGACGCTTCCATAAAAAAACTTGACCGCGTTGGTGCTACCACCGACCGCTTGCTAAGCGATCAAAAGCCCGAGGTCAAAAGCATTGCCATGAAACTCTGGCTCATGCTGTTTCCTAAGCGCGGTTCTGCTGACCGGCGTAAAATGCTGAAACAAATGGCACGCTTTCTTTGGCGATTTATCATGGTCGTTATCGTCACCGCGGGGAAAATCCTTCTAGGATTCTTTCACACTCTCGCGCGTGGGGCAGTCTACGCAGTCAAAAATCCCAAACGCGCCACCGAAGGAATTAAACATTTGCAAACCCGGATGGATCGCAGTATCCGTGCAAGCATCGAACGCTTCAATGCCTTGCCCCGCACCAGCAAGTACGCCCTACTAGGCCTGCTCGTAGTGGGATCCGTATTTTTAGGCGGAATTATACTTATAAATCGGCAGCAAGCGCACGCGACGGAACAACAGGCCTACGAAGGGTCGGTCAAAGCCGTGGAAAGTAAAATTGACACCGCCTCTGCCAGCCTCATTTATGGAGACGAAGAACAAGCGCGCGGGCTCTTGAACGAAGCCTGGCAATTAGCCGACACGCTTTCCGACACCACCTCCGCCCGCAAAACGAAACGCGATGAACTCAAACAACAAATTACCGAAAAGCGCAACGAACTGCGTCATGTGGTTACCGTAACACCAACCGTGGTTGCCGACGCGTCCGGATTGACTGATACAACTCTCGCCACCGTGGTGTCCTTTAACGGCAAGTGGTACGGAGTCACTTCTACGAGCGACGTCTACGCTATTGATCCTGGCGCGCAATCCCTCCTCAAACTCGACACCCAAAAGGGCGACGTTGGCGCGCCAAACGCCACTACGGTAAGCGACACGGCAATGTATTGGCTCGATCAAACAGGGTTAGTGCGTTATTTGCCAGACACGGGTGAAATCACCCCCCTCTCTACTGCCCGCAAAGGAATCGACCTCGCCTACTACGGTGCCAAAATGTACATCCTCTCCCCCGAAACTGGGCAGATCTATAAGCATCAACGCACGGCCAGCGGCTTTGACGGCGGCAGCGGATGGATTATTTCCGGCGTCTCTTCCGTTTCCGACGGCGTAGCCATGACGATTGACGGCTTTGTGTGGATCTTAAAATCGGACGGTTCGATTTTACGCTATTTGGCTGGCAAAGAAACGGAGTGGAAATCCGGTATTGTGGAACCAAGCTTGTTAAACGCGAAAGATCTTTGGACCAACGAAACCTCCACCCGTCTTTACGTTCTCGACGCCAATGAAAAACGCATCGTCGTCTTCGACAAAGAAAAAGGAACGCTGATCACCCAATACATGAGCGACCAGTTCACAGACCTGAAATCGATGATCGTTGACGAAGCCAACAAAAAAATCTCTGTCCTCTCCGGCAATACGGTCTACCAATTTGACATCAAATAAACAGAAACGAAAAAACTCCCCGCAATGAGGAGTTTTTTCTTCTGAAAAGATCTTACAAAGCCGCGACAACCATATCTAGAACTTTTTCCGCATTGGACGCATTGGTATTAAAGCTACCATGATTCCCTGTCAGATCTGTCACGAGCTGCAAGACATTGGCACCCAACGACTCTAGACGCGGTTGTGTGAGCGTGCGCATACTGTCACAAATTCCTTCGCGCTCTGAATCCTGCTCTCCACAGAACAACACCCACGGAATGGAAGCTAACGGCTTTTCTCCATAAACCCCGTTCATCATATCCTGATTGATCGGATAGGAGTCTTGCCATTCACCTGAGTTGGAAATCACGGCAGCAATGCGATCGGCGCCGCAAACATGTTCCCAAGCAGTCACGCCGTACGACCGGGCGGAACCCATGCTAAATCCTTGCAAAATAATATTCGGCGAAGTGACCCCCTCTGCGGTCAACCCTTCCTCCATAACCTTGGCGATCATCTCCGGCTCATAATATCCATTGCTTTCAAGTGAACGTCCAAACCACCACTCGACGGCCAGAATTGCCATGTTGTTTCTCTTCTTCAATTCCGGATACCATACCTCAAAGGCTTTGGCAGCAAATTCTCCATGGCCATGCAAATCCACTAACACGAGGCCTGTCTTTGGGTCAAACCCTTGCGGCGCCCACCATACGGCATAAGATTTTCCTCCGTCCAAAGAAATAACCGAGGCGTTCGCTTGATCAATGACACTAAACGACGACGCGCGCTGCGCTTTGGCAAGCGCCAGCACATCGCCGGTTTTCAAATTTTTTGGAGAAACGGGCGTGGCGCAGGCAGAAGACGTTGGAGTCGTTGGAGCCGTGTTCGTTGGAACCAATGTCGACGGGACAACAGTATTTGTGGCCACATTGGAGGGAGGGGTCACTCCTGCGGTATTTGGAGAGACTGGCGAAGAAGTGCAGCCAGCACCAACAAGCGCGAGAAGAACAAAAGCGAGCAGTGAACGTCGAAGCATAAACGACAGATCAAGAATAAAATGATACGGAAAGCTTAGCTCTCTCTACCCCGAAAAACAAGAGCAGGTTACAAAGAACGATGAGCAACTAATAATTGTAACGCCTCTTCTGGCGTGTCGACAAAGTGGATATGCGTGAGCGGATTACGATACACCAGCCCACTTTCGACAATCGACTGTAGATGCTGTTGAAAATGCCGCCAGGTGTCTCCGACACAAATCAACAGCTTCTGCGGATCAATTTCGTCTAAGGATTTCATGGCCAACACCTGCATCACCTCATACAACGTTCCGACGCCTCCCGGCAAAGCCACATAGGCATCGCCAAGCTCGAGCAAACGCACTTGGCGTGGAACCAACTCAATAAAGTCTTCCAAAAGATGATGAAAGTTATGTTCCAAAGGAAATCGCTCAGCGTTCAAAAGAATACAGTGCACTTTTCCACCCGCCTGATGCGCGCCACGCGAGACAGACGTCATCATGCCGTGATTCCCTCCGTTGACACAGGTGAATCCATGTTCGCCAAGCAAGGCACCAAAGCGTTCGGCCAGTGCCAAGTATTCTTCCTTGCGCGGACCGGCGGGAGAAGAGGCACAGAAAACGGTGACGGATTGAATCATATGCATGATATGCTAGCAAGAAGGCTGCTTATACACAACAAGACGATTGACAAAGTCAGTTAAATGTGATTTACTAAATTCATCCTTGATGAGGTTCGCTCCGCGAATACAATTCAGGTGGCTGAAACAATGCCAGTGCAGAAATGTGCTGGCGTTGTTTTCGTTTTACTCAAACAGGAAGCAGGTCCGTGGAGGTAAATGGCAACCTCATCAAGATTACCACCCGAAGTTGTGAGTTCGAATCTCGTCGGATCCACCAGTGCTCTATAAAAAACAGAGGGTCTGGTAAGAGATCCCTAAAACTGTTAAGATCAGAGTCTTAATGATCACTATGTTGAGACTAGCTACAGCATTTAGCGGAATAGGTGCAATTGAACATGCCTTAAAGCGCATGCGTGTAAAGCATGAGCTCGTTTTTGCTTGTGATAATGATCCGCACGTAAAAAAGAGTTTTTTTGCTAACTACCATGTTGATAACTCCCGTTGGTTTGATCTTGTTCAGGAGATAGATGGAAAAAAGTTTACTGGGAAAGTCGATCTTTTTGTGGGTGGTTCACCCTGTCAGTCATTTTCAATGGTCGGGAAACGGCGAGGATTTAAGGATGCGCGAGGTACCTTATTTTATGAATTTGCTCGTCTGATAGACGAAATAAAACCGAAAGCATTTATTTTTGAGAATGTTAAAGGTTTACTAAGTCATGATAGCGGAAAAACGTGGGAAGTTATTCAAAATACATTTGATGAACTTGGGTACACCTACTTTCCCCAGGTTCTGAATGCAAAAGATTATGGAATTCCACAGAATCGGGAGAGACTCTTTGTGGTAGGCTTTCGGAAGAATAAAGACTTCAAGTTTCCCGACCCTGTTGAGTTAAAAATAACCATGCACGACTTGCTCGATGATGCGTATGACCAAAAGTATTTTTTACCTGAAAAAGGCATTAAGTTTGTAACGAGTCAAAAAAATCTTGATAAGAAGTATACGCAAATAAACGGGAGAGTCGCACTTTGTCAAAAAGCAAATCAACAATTTAATTGGCATGGTGATTTTGTTTTTCAACCCGCAGGAAAAGTTGATGATAAGTATTTCCTTTCAGATAAAGTAACAAAGTATGTTTTGGCGAGCGGAACAAAAAAGTTTTACAGTAAACCGGAAACAGATCTAGCCATCGCTCGGCCGCTGCTGGCGACAATGGCTAAAATGCATCGGGCTGGAGTAGATAACTATATTACTCGCAGCGGGGGGATACGAAAGCTGTCACCGCGAGAGTGCTTGAGATTGATGGGCTTTGATGATAGTTTTAAAATTGTCGTCAGCGACACGCAAATGTATAAACAAGCTGGTAATAGTATCGTGGTCAATGTTCTGATGGCCATTTTAAGAAACATGGGTGTTAGTTCAACAAAAGTGAATTTATAGTTATGACTGATCAAGAAACAACCTTCCTAGAAATCGATGGACAACGATTTGAGGTACTCGATGAAGTAGATAACATTCCGATTGCAGATTCATTTGTCAAAAATAACAAACTTGAGGGGACAACTGGACATGGTGAGGCGAAGCTATATGTAGGTGCTCAGCAAAAGAAAGATTTCGGGGATTTCTTTGGGGATTTTAGTGGGAAAGGAATATTTCTTAAAAGAGATTTGGTTGATTACCTAGACGACGCTAAATTCGAATACGAGCAACAAGAACAAAAGTATCGTCAAGATATCTCTAGTTCATGGGATGGATATTATCAAGAATTACAGAATTTGCTTGATAGAGAAGTCTTTAGCTTTGAACGGGCAGTGCCTCAGGATACCTCACGTTTTTATATAAAGTCTGAGGAGCGTATTTTTGACTACTTTAGAGGTATTGCTCTGCCAATCATCTCATTTGTTTCTATTGTCAAACTTAAAGCTGCCGACGGCACTATTTTCTTTCTATTCAGACCTCTCTTGAGTTACGCGTTTAACACGTATTATCATCCAGCAAAAGAACGTGAGGTTGAAAAAGAGATTGAAGAGAAAGTGCTCCCGGCTCAAGAAAAAGAACAACTCGTTAAGGCACGCATCGGACAAGGTACGTACCGGCGTAAGTTGCTCGACGAATCTTCTGAGTGCGTCATCACGAGAGTAAATGATGAACGTGTCCTAGTTGCAAGTCATATCAAACCATGGAGCGTCTCAAGCGATGTCGAGAAAGTTGATTTTAACAACGGGTTACTTTTGACTCCTACCTATGATCGTCTATTTGATCAAGGATTTATTACATTTCAGGATGATGGAATCATAGCTATTTCACCATACATCTCCCCTCTCAATATCAAGAAGTTAAGTCTTGTGAACGGAAGAAAGTTTACCCTGCCGCCAAGCAACAAAAGGAAAGAATATCTTGCCTACCATCGCGAACACATTTTTAAAAAGTAACTTTATAAAGCCACTCCCATTGCTCGACCCGCCAATTCTTGACCAAATCCGGCCTTTCCCCTATACTGCCCTCACAAGCTGTAGACAACGGGTTTTGGCCGATAAAGGCCAAGTAAGTCCCGTCGAGGCATTTAATTTCAGACCTACGGGTTTGATTTTCGATGAAACTCACGGCTTTAAAGGTCGTATTTTTGTTTCTAGGATTAACCTGAAACATAATGAGACCGCTGAAAAACTTCAGCTGCAAGGCGCGGGGAAGCCAGCTTTGGAGACGTACCATAAATGTACGTCGACAAAGTGGCGGGACCCCGCAACGCAGCAGATGAAGGAATTTCAGCGGTATCACCTATGGCAAAATCTCGCCAACAAAAAGAACAAGTCGTCAGCGAAGTCACCGACATGTTCAAACGAATGAAGTCCGCGGTCTTTACCCAGATCAACGGCTACACCATGGACGATGCCAACGCTCTGCGCGCCATCTCCAAAAAAGAGAACATGAAAGTGTTCGTGGCTAAGAAGACTCTTCTCAAGCTCGCCGCCAAAGAGGCCAACATCGAAGGCCTCGCGCCACGCGAACTCGAAGGATCGATTCTCACCATGATCGGCTTCGGCGACGAAGTCACTCCGGCCAAAACCATGGCCAAGTTCCTGAAAGACCGTGAAAAAATGTCGATCAGCGCCGGTGTCCTTGAAGGAAAATTCATTGATGCCAGCATGGTCAAGAGTCTTGCCAAACTCCCGAGCAAGCAACAATTGCTTGGACAACTCGTGGGTACGCTCAACGCGCCAGTCTCTGGCTTTGTCAACGTACTTGCTGGCAACCTCCGCGGCTTGGTAACCGTACTCAACGCCGTTAAAGATAAGAAAACCGTTTAATACAACTCCTATGTCAGATGAAATGAAAAACGTGGAGGTTCCGGCCAAGTTCCAGAGCCTCGTCTCCGAAATCGAAAAAATGAGCGTCTTGGATCTTGCGGAACTCGTCAAAATCCTTGAAGACAAGTTCGGTGTGTCCGCTGCCGCTCCTGCCATGATGATGGCCGCTCCGGTCGCTGGTGGCGATGCTGGCGCTGCAGAAGCCAAAGATTCCTTTGACGTCGAGCTCACCTCTGCTGGCGAACAAAAGATCAACGTGATTAAAGTGGTGCGCGAAATCACCGGCTTGGGCTTGAAGGAAGCCAAAGACATGGTTGACGGCGCTCCGAAAGTGGTCAAAGCTGGAGCCAAGAAGGCTGAGGCTGACGACATTAAGGGAAAACTTGAAGCTGCCGGCGCTTCGGTGACCTTGAAATAATCTCACCATTCAATCCGATAAGCGGGGCCGCAACGCCCCGCTTTTCGTTTATCAAATAAACAGGCTGAGGCTCGCTGACCCCCTCTTTTCGTACTCGGCACACATTGGCGAGAAGCCTGCGTGCGAAAAGAGAACTCGTCAGCTCGCTGTAGCCTGTTGGCAATATACGATCACGCGGTGATTGGTCGACACTGCAAAAAATACAACTTCCCTCCCTCCATCGCCCACTCAATGTCGCAGGGATGCCCATAATGCTTCTCGATGCGTTCACACCATCGGGCGAGTTCTTGCACCGTATCGTCCGCCAGTGTTTGTTCTACCACATCGTCCATGACAACGCATTCAATAATCTCTTTGGTGGCTTTGTCTACCAGGTAACTATTCGGAGTAACTTCCCCACCCACAAGCTTATCGCCAAGCCCTAAACAGGCTTCGATCATGATTTGATTTGGGCTGTGCGTAACAGGGTGCACCGTAAAGGCCACCCCAGCAACATCTGCCTTGACCATCTTTTGTACAACCACCGCAACGGAGATAGCGACCTCTTGCTGCCCGTGTTCTTGACGATAGGCCACGGCTCGAGGTGAGGTAAGCGAATCCCAACACATGTTGACGCGGTCAAGGAGGGTCTCTTCCGTGGTGTTAAGATATGTTTCCAGCTCCCCTGCCCAACTGGCAGAGGCACCATCTTCTGCCGTCGCCGACGACCGCACCGCAACCTTGTCCGCACCCAACGTTTTGAAGGCTTGAAGAATCTCTCGCGCAACATCATCGGTCATGCCTTGTTCGTGCGCAGACACCACAATCACAAATCCAGGCGGCACTGGGATACCCGCCTGGATCATCTCTCCGAGCGACGCCCCTTTTCCACCGACTGCGTCGACATCCTGTTGACCAAGCGTAGAAAGAGGGCGAATGAACGACATAGCCTAGCGATGAATAACCGTTCCCTTAAACGGCTTATCAGAAAACACGTTGCTCAAATTTTTAATGTCCGATCCGACAAGGAGAACATCGATGTTGGCTTGATCCGCCAGCTTGGAAGCAATTGGATCAAACGGTGTGTTCATCCCCGGAGTCCATTTGCCGCCCATCATCTTGCGATAATTCTTCCAGCTAATTTCACCAATGCGTTCGGCATTTTTAAATTTGCGTGGATCTTTGGTGTACAAATAATCGACGTTGGAAATGTTGATAATCATTTTGGCGCCCGTCTTTTTCGCAAACAATGTTGTGTTTGTATCCGTCGATCCACCCGGCTTCAACCCCCCACCAACGACAACGGCACCCTTCCACGTTTTCGGATTGAACGTCTTGTAATCATTCACAAGCTCCGGATGCGCAAGCTTTCCAAACACGAAACGAACGAGTTGCGCGTTCAAATGTGTCGTATAAATACCCAGCCAGTCAAGATCATTGGCTGTCGGTTTAATGATTTCCTTCAATCCCCCTTGATACTCCCGACATGTTCCTCCGCCACCACAAATAATGACAAACTTATCTCCGAGTTTCACTCGTTCCACCACAAGCTTACGCAACCCTTTTAAGAATTCCACATTCACTTTCCCTCCCGGTACAATCGTTGATCCTCCAACAGACAGCAAAAACGTCGCCATATTATGTATCCAACTTACCAAACTTCTGATTATCGAACATCTTGATCTTATTCATCGGCTTCATGGTAACCGGTCGCATACGCGACGGTGTCCGATAAGCGACTTTGCCTTTGTGGGCCGCGGCTTTAGAATAGCCCTTCATATTATTCGACAAATTTTTTCTTAATCGTTTCGACTTTGTTCTCTACTTCAGACAACTTTTCTTTGCACTGTTTGGCGAGCTCTAAGCCGCGCTCAAATTTTTTAAGTCCTTCGTCGAGGTCAGCTCCGTCGCGCTCAAACCATTCGGTGATGGCTTCGAGCTCCTCAAACGCTTTAGCAAAATTGATCTCTTTTTTTGATGGCATATAGTTATAAACACTAAAATCTCAAAAACGAAGGTCCAAACAAAATCGGAAAGACTAAATTCTAAAGGGTTTAAACCGATTTAGATTTTAGACATTCGTATTTGTTTAGTTTTTAAAAGATTAGTTTTTCGTCTTTTCAACTCTCGCTTCAGCCGATCCACGGGCGAATTGTACCGTAATGTCGTCTCCCGGATCAAGGCTGCTCGCATCTTTCACCACCTTCGATCCAGACGTCACAATCGAGTACCCACGGCTCAGCACGCGCGTCGGATCTAGGTTGCGCAACAAACGTTCATAGCCATCGATGCGCTGGCCCATACCCCCAATCCAACTGGAAGACTGCATGAGCAAACGCTGAACCACGCCATCCACTTTTGTTTTCTGCCGATCCATAAAATAGCCCGTCACCCGATCGTAGGTTTGCACCACCGAGCGCCCCGTGTCGATGGCGCGATGCAACGTATCTCCCTGTCGCTCCACCATCATCTTCAAACTATACAAAATCTGCTGGCGATCGGGCACCACACGCTCCGCGGCATTGCTCGGCGTAGAGGCACGCACATCGGCGACGAAATCACATAACGACTCGTCCCGCTCGTGACCAACACCAACAACGACGGGAATGGTCGAACCGTAAACAGCACGCGCAACCCGCTCGTCGTTAAACGCGTGCAAATCTTCCAGGGATCCACCGCCGCGAGTGAGGACAATCACTTCAGGACGTTGATCGATAGGAAGGGCGGAAAGGGTCGAAAAGGCGGAGAGGATTTGTTCAACAGCCGAAGCACCTTGGACGCGCACATCGGCGTGGATGACACGTACTCCTCCCCAACGATTATTCAAAATACGCAAAAAGTCTCCGTAAGCGGCGGCATCGCTTGAAGTAATCAAGCCAATCCGTTCGGGAAACTTAGGAATCGGTCGCTTGCGCGCCGCGTCAAATAATCCTTCCGCTTCAAGTTTGCTTTTGAGCAAATCGTACGCCCGCTTGAGCGCCCCTTCGCCCACCGGCTCCATACGTTCGACGTTGATTTGCAACTCGCTCCATTTGGTCACACTTGGTGATCCCCAAACACGTACTTTCATTCCATCCTCGAAAGAACCAGAAACCTTGAAGGTGGTAGCGAAACACTTCAACCGCGAAGCCGCGTCCGCCTCATCTTTCAACGAAAAGATAATCCACTTGCCATCTTTCACCGTATAGCCAGATACCTCCCCCTCCACAGCAAACGCCCCACTTTGTATATTCAAGCGCAGCACTTCGGTGGCTAACTTCAAAAAGTCCGTAACGCTCAAAACGGCGTCCATACACTAAAAAAAGAACGGGTGATAATACTGCACCCCAAGCCAAAAACCAACACCGATCAGCAAATGGGTCACTAACGTTTCAAACCACATGTGTTTACCTTCGCGCTTGGCAAACCAACCCATTCCCAACAATGGATACACCAACAGCCCGGTAACGATCCATGTTGCTACCGTAAAAATCACCACGGAACGAAAGGTAAACGGCGCGTGGGTAATCACCAACCAGCCGTTGTTAGCGAACCACACATAGAATCCACCGACAAGCGTAGAAATGATCAAGTGAAACAATAAGGAAACACTAAACACCTCACGGTCATTCAACTTCCAATTCCACAAAATTCGAACATTTAACAGCATCGGTAATTGTTTCAACCGACGGCTGGGCTCCAACACAATCGAAGGGAGCGCCAAAAGGAAGCCAATGATTCCCGAGATAGCCGCGCCAAGAGCAATTTCTGTCATAGATTAAGGAGTCACAACAATCACGATTTTTTGACCGTTAGGAACGTCGCCGCCGTTCCAATCATGGATGGCGTTCATGAGCACGTCGTAGGAGTAGAAATAATCGGCGCCGAGGCGCGTGCCGGGATCGTTGCTGATAAAGCCTTTGGTGGTGTATCCCTTAAGAATAATGTTGTGATAAATCGGCCCCGCGCCAGTAAAATTTGGGTTACCGAGTTGTTGCCCGGCGGCCGGAACAATAACGGGGTGACCAGCAACGAGTGCGGACTTGATCTGTTCGATCGTTGGATCAACAATCAATTCCGCGTTTAACTGAAAGTAGGCTTCTAACAGACTGGCCGTTTGGGCGGCGGTGGTGTCTTTGTAAAATCCAAAAAAGCTATTTTCAAAATCGACAATTTTCAAGAGTACCGCGTCGGCTTCATCGGAATTGATTTGTCCAGCCGGCTTGCCTTGATAGTAATAGGCAGCCATCAATGCCGCTGCTTCTTCGCACGTTTCTTCGTGCACTTCATCCCAATTGCTCTTAGGGGCTTGAGAAGTAAATGGCACAGCTAAGTTGAATTCCGCGGGAAGCGAGGTGGTCGCGGGAGTGGTCGGTTTCGTCGGTGGAACATCCTCGGTGTCAGTCGGCGTTGTTGGAGTGACGACATCATCTACCTCGTCCGACGCGGCAGGCGTGTCTTCATCTTCCACCTCCACCGGCACGGCTCCGCCGGCATCATCCAAAGGCACAATCGTCGCCGTACCAACGTCAGAAAAAGCCACCTCGGCAACATCGGGTTTTTGCCAATTGGCAATGGCGTCCTCAATAGCTCCACGCTTGGCGTAAACACCGACAGCCAAAACCAAAAGGGCGAGTGGGAAAAGAAGGCGCCAACTAATTTTGCGCACATTGTTGTTCATAGGTTGCATATTCGGCCACGCGGGCTTCTTTTAAGACATCGAGTGTTTCTCCTGTTGCCGCCGGATTAACGCCGTTTTTGACTTCATCGCCATCAGGTATTCCATCACCATCGGTATCGACGAGCTTATAATCACTTTTGAAGATCTTTTTCTCCACCGCATCTGTGACGCCATCACTGTCTGTGTCTGTCATGACTTTTCCATTGGTACTCCCCGCATCGTATCCGCGCAACAACTCCGAAAAGTCGTCGAATCCGTCACCGTCGGTGTCCGCCTTTTGTTCATCGGTGTAAAACGATAACTTCTCATCGAAATCTGAAAGCAAATCATGATCCGTATCTTTCGAGAAGATGCAAGATCGACCCGTGCTGTTGGTAACCAGCGATGACGACTCTGTCGATGTCTGACGCGTTGTTGAGCTGACGGAAGAACGGAATCCCGACAAAAGAAGCGCGGGAATCATGGCGCTCAGCATAAAAAAGATCACGGGAATAACCAGCTGTATCAACAGCATAATACCGATCACCTGCAAGAGAGTTTTCTGACTTTGTTGAAAATGCGTGAACGTATCCCAACCTTTTTCATACGACAACCGTCGTCCATCCACAATCATGCGCACCCACACATACATTCCCCAAAATGGAATAAACATCCCCATTGCCCACCAATACAAGTGGTTACCCATCGCCCAAACAAACGGATTCAAAAACGCACCGAACGAAGGACCCGTCACAAACGCGAGCTGTTCTTCCGGCATTTGCGTGTACAAGGAAGAGCGCCGCAAGGCAATCAAAAATCCCGAGTCGCGCTTCACTAACAAATAGATGCCGATAGGAATACAAATAATTCCCACCAAAGCCACAATACCCATGATTCCCAACAAAAAACGCCCGCTCACTAAACCAGTCATCAGCAATCCACTTTGTTCCCGCAGCACATCCTTAAGAATAAACTGACCGATGGCGTATCCGGCCAAGACCGTAACAATAAGCGGAATCGGCACAAAGGCCATGAGCGCACCGATGATTTTTCTTGTTGAGACCTTCTGTGCCATAGAAATATATTATTCTCCTGCTTTTTCCGCGACCCATTTTTTCACCACGTAGGTCGCCCGGCAGTCGTCTTCGTTATAATCTATAATATCCTGTAATTTGGCTTTTCGTCGAGTTTTCAAATACTGCTCATACCAAACAACCGCGTTGACGCCGGAAGCTTCTTTGCCGCGCCAAGTAAATCCCAAAAGCTTGGCAATGTCTTTTAGCGAGTAAAAATGTAGCGGGAACAATACAGCGTCACGAATCATGATCAACACATCGTGCATTTGACGCTTAATCACCTGTTCAACGGTCTCCAACACCCCATACTTCTCCCCCAGTCGCTTCATGACTTCAATTTCATACCAACCAAAATGATAGATCGGCGCTTCCGGATAATCTTCCAAAAACGTTAGCCAAGCGCGAAAGGCCGTTTCTTCTTCCTCTGGTTTCTTGGCGACAAAGGCTTTGTATTCTTCGCGGCCATGGTCCACCATCAACACGCCAAACAAAAACTCCAAATCACGCACTGGCGAACTTTCAATATCGAAATACAATTCCACCTGCGCCGGCGGAAACGGTACGGACTGCAATACAATCGTGCGCCCTTCGGCAAGCGCGGTGGCTTGCATGCGCAAATGGTGAAAACGGTCGCGGGTAATCGTTGGGATTTTGGCCGCTAGTAAATCTGGATCGGCCACGGAGAGTTGGTGCACGGTTTGAATGCCACCGTGCTTGAGCGCTTCCACTTCGCTGCGCCAAATGCGATTAATGAGCGACAAGTCATCGCACTCCATGCTATCTCCCCGACAGGTAGAAAACCATGGGGATTGCTTGCAACCGCTGGTCAAAAAATGCGGGGGCTTTTGTCCAGCCAAAATCTTTTCTATTTCTTCCAGCGTCCAACGAAAATCACTCTCCACTTCATCTAAAAAATACTCTTGCACCGTGCCGTCGGGAGACATCACGTAACCTTGCACCGGCTTGGTTCCTTGCACACGAGCTAAGACTTCAGCGTAAAACGCCCCTTGAAACTTGTAGACGTCTTGCATGTGACGATCGCGTTTAATGTCGCAAGCAACATAATAGTAGTTACCAAGTCCAGACACGCCTTCAACGCGTTCGAGCAAATCGGGATGAGCAATCCAGTGGCCGTGCATTAAGACGCCGCGCAAAATCGTTTGCACCCCTTGGCGCATCAACTCCATGGTGCGCATACAGGCCTCATCTTGATCTTCATGCTCGACTTCGACAAAATCACGATCGGATAATAGTTCGCGTTGATGTTCCGGCAGCAAACCGTCGTCCATTAACCGTTCCAGCAAGGCATCGTGCGTTTTCTCGGCATCGTGCGCATTAAAATAGACCCAAGATGGACACTTGAGATATTGGTAAAACGTTTTTTCGCTAATGTGCTTTGACATGCTGCAATTATAGCACAGGGTTGACATCTTTTCTTTGGTCAGCTATCTTTGCTGACCACCCCAGGAGCCCGCATGAGTATTCCCCGCCATACCGACGAACCCATCCCCTTCGACCCGTCCGACTTCCTCGTGACTGTCCGTGACGGACAGATCATCGTCTTCACGAGCGATGTCCCGAACTTCAAATGCGACACGATCATCTCCGTGATCGAAAACGCCGGCCATGCCATCCCGAACGGCGAGATCATGGTCGCGAGCCCCGAGTTCGTCGCGGTGCACGCCTTCAATGAGGCCGGCGCCTACCTCGGGACGAAACGCAGCCCGCGCACCGACATGTGGGCCCGGCTGCGACCGATCGTCGACGAGAGCTCGCACCCGCCGCAGCCGACCGCGAACGCCGGGATCACCATCGGCCAACTCTTCGACTGGAACCGGCTGTGGTCGAACGCGCTCGACTACAAGCGGTGGCGCGCCGACACCTGGACCGCCGTCGTACTCGTGGCGACGGTGGTCGCCCTCGGCATCGCCTGCCTCATCAAACTCGCCTGAACTCCTTCCGCCGCCGGCCTCTCTTCTCAGAGGTCGGCGTCGCGCATTTATAGCATTCATTAATCAAAAGGCGGGGTCATTACAGCCCCGCCCCAAATCTCTCTAATAAGGTTTGCGCGCTATTTATTCTCTACCGTCACGGTCGTCATCACGTCTCCCACGGCAATCTTATCAACTACTTCCATGCCAGAAATCACTTTACCGAAGATGGTGTATTTCTTTGGCAACGGATAATCGGAAAGCATGATGAAGAACTGACTGCCATTGGTGTTTGGTCCCGAGTTAGCCATGGCCAACGTGCCGCGGGTGTAGGTGTAGGAATCGGTGAGTTCATCTTCAAACTTGTAGCCAGGACCGCCCGTGCCATTCCCATTTGGATCTCCACCCTGAATCACAAACCCTTCTTCGCGGCGATGGAAATCGAGTCCGTTGTAATAACCGGACTGAATGAGTGAAATAAAGTTAGAAACAGCCATCGGGGCGGTGTCGCCGTACAATTCAAGAACAATTTCTCCTTTGGCGGTTTCGATTTTGACGATCTTATTCAAACGCTGGTCCTCGGAAAGCACGCCAGGAAAGGTGCGGGCAGTGGTGGCCATAGGAGTGGAGGCGGAGTTCGTACTCGCGCTCGTGTTAGCAGAGTTAGTGGTTTCCTCCGTCGGTGTTTTTGGGGTACAGCCGGCGCCGGCTAACAAAAGAGCGAGCATGGGCGCGAAGACAAGAGCCTTTTTGGACATAGCGGTTTTATTGCTGCGTCGCGGCGACCTGCGCCTCGAGCGCGGCAACTTTCTGATGTTCAGAATTAAGAGCAAAAACGGAAGTTAAAAGAACAGAAACAAGGGAAAAGACGAGCACTAGGAGCAAGCTGGTTAACTCCACGCTCCCAACTGGAAGCATTGAGCAACTTTTGCAGGTGTGGTGACTTTGAATAATCACCGGGGTCATGCGTTTACCCGTTCGTTGCGCGCGGGCAGCGCTGGCGGATTTAACGCCTTCGGCTTTGGCCTGGCTTTTCGCTCCTGACATACCTCCAAAATTAAAAAAGTGATTGACGGCTGTTAGTATACCACAGCCGACTTGTCCACAGGGCGTTTAAAAACTTGTGACAACGTCCGGGCCCGGAGCTGTCGACACTTTATACACGCTTGTCAGAAAGGAGTAACAACTCTATGCGTTGACGGTTACTTCGATTGGCGGTGAAATGGCTTATTAAGGAGAGGCCATGCAAACCACTGAAGCACGTCCCCAGAAACACCTCACCGCTGGCCTTCTCGCTGTCAGCTTTGGCGTCGGCTACAGTATTGCCACCTTCCTACCTACGGTGGCGATGATGCCGACCATCAGCACCGCAGATGTCGCCAGGCTTGGCGCGGGATTCGGGTTTCTGCAGATGCTCGGATTTCTCTTCTTTGGTTTTTGGACCGACCAAACCCGACCTTTGCGTCCCCTCAAAGTCGCGGCATGCATCTTCCTAACCGCCGCGCTCGCAGGATTCCTCCCAAGCTCCATCGGACTGTGGGCGGATCGTCTGCTCGTGGGCTTCGGTGCCGGCATCATGGGTTCGCTTCTGCGCACGGCTCGACGAACCGCTGTCTCTGAAACGACGCGCACGCAACAGATGGGTTGGGTCAATTGGGCCGGTGTGCTCGGGGGAGCTGCGGGGACCATCTTCCCCGTGATCGGGATCACAGGAATCAGCAACGACGTCGGACGCGTTTTACTCAACGTGTTCATTGCCTTGATGGTTGTGTTTTTCACCGTTCGTCTGCCAAAGATGAAACGCGCGAGAAGCACACCCACACCTCGCCCCAACCTCAGCCTGCCGATCATCATCCTCTGCACCTTCTCGTTTTTCTCTGCCGGAGCCTATGCCGTGTTCTTTCTCGTAATGAGCAAAGAGCTCGTACCAAACCTCTCCGTGCCGCAAACCGTACTCTGGCCAGCCACGGCCACGCTCTCCTTGCTCGGAGCCGGAGCGGGGGCGTGGTTGAATCACCACCGTGGTGCCACCATGCGCGACACGCAAGGCCTAACGTTCTCCCTGTTGGCTTGTGCCCTCGCCTACGCCCTCCCTGCCTTTGGATACACCGCGTTCCACGGCAACATGGTCATCGTTGTCATTGTGGCGCAACTTCTCGCCATCGTGGCCAGTACCTTTGGCGACACCTTTTGGGCCAGTCTTGTAAGTACGCACACTGGACCAAGCCACCAAGGGCGCGTCCTTGGCATGGGGCTAACCGTTGCTGCCTTCGGACGCATGTTCTGGGCCTATGTGATGAGTGAGGCGATTGGGAAAACCATCGATTGGCAAGTCCTATTACTCTGCACCATGATCGTGGCCATCGCTGCCGCACTCCTCATTACCACCACGGCTTCCCTGCTCACACGCGAGCAACCCTAAAACGACCGCACCCCCTTGGGCGCGGTCGTCGTTCATTATTCAATCACTTCCAGCCCTTGGCACCCCTCCCCAATCTGCCACAAAGCCACTACTTGATATTCTAAATGCTCGGAAAAAACACTGGCGCGGCTGGTCATTTGCGTCGACTCCCCTGTTTTATATTGCCCGGCACAGCCACCTGTTTTTCCCGCGCCCGGCAGAATCACAAAATCCCCTGGCACGTCGGCGTAACCAAGTTCTAGTTGATACCCCACCGCTCCTTGCGGAGGCGAAGC
>CAZPQJ010000005.1:53592-72510 GCA_964588955.1 uncultured Gammaproteobacteria bacterium | reverse complement strand
CGGCGCGACGGTTGACGGCGGCACGTTGAAATGTTTGTACCAGTTAATTTCCTCTTTGGTGAGCATCCATGTATCTGCCAACAACGTGCACGTCCGCTCCCCCGGCGCGGCGGCGTCGAGGATGGCTTTTACTTTTGCGTCGAAGTTGGGGGTTTTGGACATACTAGCGACTATCGATGAGTGCACGATAACAGGATCGGCAATACAACCGACGGTTGGGATACGTCATATTTTTAGCCACGCGAATGACCTGATGACACTTCTCGCAGTGCGCATTTTCAAACACGGCGATGTTCATTTCGGCATACAATTCGCGAATGCGGCGAGTAGGATGTTTACGCGACGGAGCAACGCCGAGCTTTTGATACAAATCCAATTCTGGCTTCAAATAGGTAAACCGCCGACCAAATGCCGCGTCCCAATACGGCTTACCAACCAAATCTTCCGCAGCTTCGACGCGATCAGGTAGCGTATCCAGCGAGCGCAGCAACGCCGGATCGATCTCCGGCCCTTCGGCTCCGTCGGCCGCTGCTTCAAAATCCAGCGCACCCAGTTTCGCACACTCGTCTTTTGTTGCTCCGTAAACAAGCGCGGCACCGGATCCTTTCCAATGTTGCGTCGAAAGTTTCAGTGGAGGCATTTCTCCGTACTCGCCGCGATCGAGCATCGTGCGCTTGAGCTCGTCAAGAACCTTCCAGTACTCCTCTTCCGTGTATTGCTTGTTCAAAATGCAAAACTTCTTATGGCGCAACCCGACGCAACCAAAACAGTGTTCGCAGTTATAACAACTATTGCAATACTCCGTGTCAAAACACTGATTCAAAATCGACAAAGCAAAACGACACTGCGAGGAATTCCCCGCCCCAATTCCATAATAGCAATCCGAGCTGCCAAAAATAGCCGTGGAAAGATAGCAATTGTTTGATGGACTGTTAAACGCGTAACTACACGCATCCAAATCTTTACAGCCGCGGGTAATAAAGTATCCGTCTTTGCAATTTGTCGATTCGTAAATGTAGTCTCCCGTAGAATTCTCATCGCCGATATTAAAGTTCTCGGGCCAAACGGCGTTCGAGACCAAATCCCGAAAACGCTTCTCATATTCTTCGCGTACGGCAAACGAAGTGAGATCAATCGCCGCGACACGATGCTCCCAGTCTTCGCGTGTCAATTGCTCATTAAAAAAGAGATACTTCTTGTTGCGTTGATTGGTGGCACCAAAACAAAATTCACAATTGCGACAGTCAAACAAGAACGTCCCTTCAATACAGTCGTAAGCCTCTCGAACAAATCGGCATTTATAAACACGATCCGAGTGGCAGACATTGTAGGACTCACGAACATTGTTGACGAGCGTCAGTTCAGCTGAGTCTTCTACGTCGTAACCGTTCATGGCATAAAGTGTGCGTTTTGATCGGCAAGCCAAAACAAAATAGCTATCTTGATCTCCAAGTGAGATAAAGGCGATCGAGTTTTCCGGTACTTGATAGTTGTAGGTCGCCGCGACCGGAACGGAGATAACCAGCTGGTGGAGCTGGTCAAAGAAGGGCTTCAGAAGATCAAGGCTTTGACCCCTGTCGATGAAGTCTTTACTAAACCATTCCGTGTCCGGGAGGACGCGAATTCCCGTGGCCGGATGGACAATGGAGACAACTGGCTTGCCACTTTCAGCATGCTTGTTGTACCACATGTCAAAAACGACAAAGTAACCATCAACCAGCTTTAAACGGCTGAGCGGTGACATGTGGGACGGTGGTACGTTAAATTTTTTGTACCAATCGATCTCAGTTTGATCCATCGTCCATGCTTCGCCCGTTAGCGCGCACGTCCGCTCGCCGGGGGTGAGTCCGTCGAGAATCGCTTTCACTTTTGCGTCGAAGTTGGGGGTTTTGCTCATACAATTTCTACCCGGCTTCAGCCGGCTAAAGCCGGGAAGAATTATCTAGACTCGAGATACTTCAAGTAATCTTCTCGACACAAATGCTTGCGGTTTTTAAACGTCATGTTCTTAGCCACCCGCAACGGCTTGTTGCAGGCGTTGCAAACGGTGTCTTCAAGCAAAAAAAGGTTAGCCGTATGATACAACGAATCCACGCGATGGATGAAATGGCGCGTGGGTGGAGCAATTTTATGGGCTTTGTAGAATTCAAGCTCAGGCTTTAAGAAGGCAAAGCGACGCCCCATCTGTTTATCGAGCAAGGCAACCCCCGACCATTCGTCGATGTTTACGTCGGCGATAGCGTCTGGAATTGTTTCAGGATCTTTGAGCAACGTCACATCACCAAGCTCACCGATCGCCCCATGGGACTCCGGATCAAACGAAGGAAAGCCGTATTTCTGTTCGTCAGATTTGGTGGCTCCAAGATTGATACCAGCCACGCTTTCTTGAAAGTACGAACTAGAAAATGTTGTTGGAAAAAACTCACCGTATTCCCCGCGATCCAACATGGCGCACTTAAGCGCGTCGAGCTTGGTCCAATATTCCTCTTCGCTGTACTGTTTGTTTAAGATGCAAAACGTTTTACGATTGAGTCCAACACAGCCAAAACAGTTTTCACAATTGAAACAGGCGATGCAGTACTCCATGTTCAGTGATCGGGTGACGTTGATACAGAACAGACATCGCGAGCTGTCTGGAATCGTGGCTCCAAAATAGCTGTCAACGCTATTGACCGCGCCGCAGGTCATGAAGGTGCGCTCGCTTTTCTCATAGCAATAGGCCGCCCAATCATTGTCGCGTCCGCCGCCGGTCGAGGCGAAAATGACCCGTCCATTCAACACATCGCGCAAGTAATCTCCTACGCAGTTGGCCGCGTTCTCATTAAAGTTCTCCGGCCAGAAGCAGTCGCCATCAACCAGCTTCCAAAAGTGTTCTTCCTGCCCTCTCACCACTGAGCGGCGCGACAGATCAACTTCGGCGCGTCGACGTTCCCATTCCTCGCGTGAAAGCTGCTCATTAAACCAGACATACTTTTTGTTGCGTAAATTAGTTCCACCGAACACAAATTCACAGTTTCTGCAGTCAAAAACAAACGAGCAGTCGGAGCAATCATAACAATGATAAGCGTAGCGCACATGGAACAGCCGCGCACCAAAAACAACACGATAACAGTTCGTTGCGCTGGTAACCGCGTAGGCCTCGGCCACAGACTGACACTCAAAAGCGTCGGAAGAATATAGACTATCCTTGGCACTGCAGGCGATCATAAAATAACTATTGACGTCGCCGTAGGAAAGAAGCGAAATAGAATTTTGCGGCTCGCGTACGTTGTAGGTTGCAGGCACGGGAACCTCTAGGCGAATAGGCAGGAGCTGATCAAACAGGGGTCGACCAACATCCATGTCACGACCCGCGGAGGTAAAATCTTTTTGAAACCACTCACCGTCAGGCAAAACCTTTACGCCCGTCGCCGGATGCACGTACGTCAAAATCGGCTTGCCTGTTTCCGGATGCTTATTCCACCACCACTCAAATCCCAAGGCCTCGCCATTTAACACAAACCACCGCGACAACAAACTGAGTTTCGACGGTGGTACGTTGAAGTGGCGATACCAATTGATCTCGACCTCATCCATCATCCATGTCTCCCCCGTCAACGCACACGCCCGCTCGCCGGGGGTGAGGCTGTTGAGGATCACTCGTACCTTTGCGTCAAAGTTTGGCGTTTTGGACATACTAGCCGTTTTGTTCAACAAAGGCTGTATAGCACGTTTTACAATATATACGGCGGTGCGGATAGCGGACGTTTTTAGCACACAGAAACGTCACACCGCACTTTTCACACCTACCATCCTCAAGGCACGCAACTTGTCCCGCCAAGGACACTTCATGCATACGACGAATAAAGTGCGTATTCGGAGGAGCGATACGCAGACGTCGGTAATGCTCAATTTCTGGCTTTAAAAAGGCAAAGGTGCGCCCGGAGACTTCGTCATAGATTGGCACGCCGGCCCAATCGTCCGTTAGATCATCAATGCTATCGGGAATTTCTTCGCGCGTTCGAGCCAATGATGGATCAATCCGCCCCGCCCCCGTCGCACCCATGTCTTCCGCCCCAAACGTTTGTCCGCCAAGTTTCTTCAACGCTTCCGGAGACGCGCCGCAATAAATAACCGCCCCGCCTTCAGGCACATACGTCGTCGCCATGGATGTTGGAAAAAACGTGCCGTACTCACCGCGATCGAGCATGGCCGACTTGATTTCATCGAGCAAACGATAATAGTCAGCCTCATCGTACTGCTTATTGAAGATGCAAAACCGTTTTTTCTTCAGCCCAATGCAACCAAAACAATCACGCAAGTCCGCGCACATGAAACAATACTCGCAATTATCAAGGCGAAAGGAACGAAACGAAAACTTGGTACGATTCGAGTTTGGACACGATACAGTCATATAACCGTCCGTGCTGTCAATCGATCCCCACATGAAAGCATTATGGCTATTTGCGCCATAACTCCACGCACTATGATACTGATCGCTTGGTGCGTCTGCAGAGTCGTAACAGTGCTCGCAGCGTACGCCGTTAATCAAGTACTCCCCCGTAGACTCCTGGCAGTTGATGTTGAAGTTTTCCGGCCAGACGCCATCGCGGGCAAGAAGTTCGTCAAAAGCTTTCATCCACTTTTCTACTTCGCTGCGCCTTCCAAGATCAATCGTACTCATGCGTCGTTCGTATTCTTCCTTGGTCAACTGCTCATTCATGAAAATGTATTGTCGATTGCGTTTGTTGCTTGCCCCGAAGCAATTTTGACAATTGCGACAATCAAACAAAAACGCGCTATGCAGGCAGTCCAGTGATTCACGCACGTATCGACATTGAAACATCCGGTTGGACTTAAATGCATGATGAGAGTCTGTCACTTGGTGCGATGTGAACAATAGCGACGATCCTCGTACTTCAAACGCCCCTGTCGCGAAAAAAGTCCGCTCCGAAATGCAAGCGAATGTAAAGTAACTATTGCGATCACCAAAGGAAAACAGGGTGATAGAATTTTCCGGTTCCACGCGACTGAAGGTAGCGAGTAACGGCACGCGTACCTGCAACGCGCGCAACTGTTCAAAAAACGAACGCGTCGGATCGGCAGTTTGATTGATCTCGCTGAAGTCTTTGGCGTGCCATTCCGCATCTGGCAACACCTTTACGCCCGAAGCGGGGTGATGAAAACTGAGTACAGGCTTCCCTGTTTCCGGATGCGTATTCCACCAAAACTGATATCCGGCATCGAAATAGGCCATCCACTTCCAAATCGTATTGGTCGCCATCTTGCGCGGCGGCACGCTAACACGACGACACAGATCAATCTCTTTTTGCGTCATTTGCCACACCTCACCGAGAACTGAACAAACCCGTTCGCCAGGCTGCTCAAGATCAATGATTACTTTTACTTTTGCGTCGTAGATGGGAGTATGAGACATATTTATCCGTTCGCCTCAATGAATTTGAGATAATCCTCGCGGCAAAAGATGGTGCGATCAGGATACGTTTTATTGGTAGCGACCACAAGGGGTTTGTTGCAGGCGGCGCAGTGGCTTTCGGTGAAGTTGCCGGAGTTGGCTTCAAAAACCATGGAGCGCAAGCGGGTCATGGGGTGCATGGCGCGGATGGCGATACCGAGCTCTTTATACAAAATGATCTCGGGCTTGAGCAGAGCGTAGCGACGTTTGATGGTTGGATCCATCATTGGCTGGCCGCCCCAGGCGTCGATGTCTGTCTCCATAATGTTGTCTGGCAACTCCTCGCTCGAGCGCATCACGGCCCCGGCAGGAAGCTCACCGAGCGCGCCGGCGGACTCGGGATCGAGCATCAAAGCTCCCAACTTGGTCGCTTCCGCTTCTTCAATTTGATACAGCAAACCAACGGAGACCGCCCAATAGCTCGGCGAGAACTTGGCTGGGAAAAACTCGCCGTACTCGCCTCGATCGAGCATAGTGCATTTGAGCTCGTCGACGCGACGCCAGTATTCCGTCTCTCCGTACTGCTTGTTAAAGATGCAAAACTTTTTGCGAATGAGTCCCACACAACCAAAACAATTCTCACAGTTGTAGCACTGCATGCAATACTCCATGTTCTGCGACTCGTACGTTGAGTGCACGTATTTGCATCCACGGGACTTGAGCGGAGCATGACAATAGAAGTTATCGAAACTTCCAATCGCACCACCGACGAAGGCGTTGTTTTCGCTGTTATCGATGAAAACCGCTCCGTAGTAGTTGTTGGCGGATCCGTGTCCAGCAAGCAAATACTTACAGTCGCGGCACTTGTTTAAGTACTCGCCAATGCACCCTTCGGTTTGCTCATTAAAGTTCTCCGGCCAAATGGCTTTGTGACCAATAAGCTCTTGAAACTTAGCGATCTGTTCTTCGAGAATCGTGCGCGATCCGAGATCAATCTCCGCTCGACGTTTTTCCCATTCCTCTTTTGTCAGTTGCTCGTTAAACCAAACGTATTTACGATTACGCAAATTTGATCCGCCGAAAACGTTTTCGCAATTACGACAATCAAAAATAAAACTGCAGTTGATGCAGTCGTAGGACTGGCGCACAAACTTTCCATTGTGAATACGTTGCGAATTTAGGACGTTGTAGGAGTTGACGATAAACTTCGACTCAAACACCTCGGCCGAGTTTTCCATGTCGTCGACCGAATAGGCGTAAAAGGAGTTTTTCGATTTGCAGGCGGTAACAAAATAACTGTTTTCATCTCCTTGTGACAACAACGCAATTGAGTTAACCGGCACGGTCATTGAGCGCCACGCCGTAAACGGTACTTCGAGCTGCAAGGCGCGAATTTGATCGAAAAAGCTTGCCGACGATTGATACTCCACCGCTTTACTGGTGTTGTCAGTCTCAAAAAATTCCGGATCCGGCAGAACCTTAATTCCATTGGCCGGATGCACATAGGACAAAAGCGGTTTGCCGCTCACAGCGTGCTTATTCCACCACCAGCCAAATCCCGTACCAAACAAGGTCGTAATTTTGATGCGATTGATCGGTGCCACCGTCGACGGCGGCACATTGAATTTTTTGTACCAACCAATCTCTTCTTCCGTCATCATCCACTTCTCTCCGGTAAGCGCGCACGTCCGCTCGCCGGGAGTGAGCCCGTCGAGGATGACGTTAACCTTAGCATCGTAGTTAGGTGTGTTGGACATATTACGTCGTTTCTTCAATGTACCTTAGGTAATCCTCCATGCAATAGATTTTCCTGTTTGGATAGGTAAGGTTTTTCGCAACCTGGATCTGTTTGCCGCATTTGGCACAAGTGTTTGGTTCGAGGATCCCAAGATTCCCTTCCCACGATAACTGTTTGATACGATACACAAAGTGTTCTGTTGGCGGAGCGAGTTTCTTCCTGCGATAAAAATCCATCTCTGGCTTCAAGAAGGCAAAACGGCGGTTGTGCTTTGCGTCAAGAACAGGAACACCAACCCATTCCTCATCTTTGACATCATCGATGCAATTTGGCACATCGGTCGTTTTCTTGACGTCCATCGCTTGCGCCAAATCCCCGATCGCTCCGGCGGATTCCGGTTCGTATTCCAATCCGCCAAATGTTTTGTTGAGCGAAGGGTCGGCATCGTAATACATCACTCCGCCAGACTCGCCAAAATAAGCGGTCGACAGAGAGAGCGGAAAGAAGTTTCCGTACTCGCCACGATCGAGCATGGCACACTTGAGTTCATCCACCCGACGCCAATAGTCCGCTTCTTCATACGGCTTGTTGAAAATATGAAACTTTTTGTGCCGCAAACCGACGCATCCAAAACAATATTCGCAGTCGTAGTTCATCAAACAATACTCCAACGACTTGCTGCGATAGCTCGCGTAACAAAACTTAATGTCATGAGAATTGTAGGTGTTATCGCCTTCGTAACACTCGGATGATTTAACCGGTGTCGAAAAAGCACTGTCTCTTCCATCCACGCCGTAATTGCACCAATACAAGTTGGCGCAATTGGCCACGCAGCCATAACACTGCGTCAAATCACGGCAATCATAATTATATTCACCGGTAACGTTGCTGTTGCGATTACTCAGCGTCTCTGGCCAGATGGTTTGATTACCCACCAAATCACGAAAGCGATCAATGTACTTCTGCAGTTGGTCGCGCCGAGAAAGATCAATCTTGGCCATCTCGGCTTTAAATTCCGCTTCTGTCAGTTGCTGATTGAAGAAAATAAACTTCTTGTGTGATTTGTTTGTGGCGCCAAAACAGTATTCCACGTCGTCACACAGAAAAACGAAGGCGGATTTAATCACGTCTTTACTTTCACGCACAAACAACGAGCCGTGAACGTTTTTGGCGTTATTCACGCTATAACTATCCGAGACCACCGCCGCAAAATTAACTTCAGATGAATGACTAAGTTTATCTGCCCAAATGCTATACAGCGAATCTTCCGAAGAACATCCGAGCACAAAATAACTATTGCGATCCCCCATGGAAACGGTTGCGATCGAATTCTCCGGCTCCACCGCGTTGCGACTAGCCGGATGCGGCACACGCAGTTGCAAGGCATGCAGTTGATCAAAAAATGACTGATCGACATTGTAATCGCTATTGATTTCGGAAAAATCCTGAGCATGCCACTCTGCGTCTGGCAAAACCTTGATGCCGGTGGCGGGGTGAATGTTGCTGACGATCGTCTTGCCGCTCACGGGATGCTTGTGATTCCACCACTGAAACCCTGTCCAAAAACTCGCGCGCAATTGCGTGCGTGCCAGTGGCTCACGCTTCGACGGTGGCACGTGAAAATGGCGATACCACTTGATCTCCTCTTCGTCCATCATCCACCGACGACCCGTGAGTTCGCAGGTTTTTTCCACCGGCACAAGCACGTCTAATATGGATCGGACTTTGGCATCAAAATTTGGCGTGTGCGACATAGACTAGTTGGTAAACTGCAAACTATCGAGAATCTTTTGCGCTTGGGGGACGAGAACGGCTTCGCCAGCCGTGTTGATCTGCGCCATGAAATCGGTGAACAGAATTTCGTAAACTCCATTATGCTCGAGCGCCACATAGTCGGTGAGACCAAGCGATGGCAGCAAATAGGTGTAGGCTGTTTTCCCGCCGACCGTTAAGGTGCGAACCTCTTCTGGTGCCCCATGAATCTCTGCACCCGCTTGCAAGCAATCAGGAATAGACGTGCACGGTTCGGTCACCCCAAACTCCGCCGCGTAGGCACTAAGCGACGGAAGATGCGTGATAGCGATGTCATAACTTGGACCAAATTCACTTTGAGCGCCGCTCGCCAAAAAATCCGCCGCGGCTTTAGCGGTTTGCGGGCTAGTAACGGTTATCGTGCTCTCATCCATCGATGTCACGATCCAGTCACTCGGATACGCGAAGCGCACGCCAAGTTTTTCATTGCTATACACACGCATCGCCGTCACGGCTGATAGATCAGGATTCAGCTGAACGGTGACATTCTTAGACAAGTGTCCAGTCTTTTGTAAGGCCACCAATCCCCCACCGACAACAAGGAGCATGATCAAAGATGTTATCGTCGCACGCATAAAAATAAAATTATCCGTTCGTTTCTAAATAGCGCAAGTAACACTCGCTACAATACACCTTCCGCTCTTTAAACAAACGGCTGATATAAACCGTCATCTGTTTTTGACATTGTGAACAGGCGATGTTTTCTTTTAACCCCGTATTCTGCATCCACATTAAATTGCGCATGCGAGCAATGAAGTGTTGGCGCGGAGGCGGAAGCAGATTCTTCTTGTAGAACTCCATCTCTGGTTTCAACAGCGTGAACGGCCGGTTGAGTTCAGGGTCTTCAATCGGAACACCCGCCCATTCCTCTGGATCAAGCTCAGCGATCGTTTCCGGGAGCTCCGTGGCCGACCGCGCTGGTTTTCCTCCCGTGCGCAGAGCGCCAAACGCCCCATCGGCGGAAGCCTCAAACTTAGGCATGCCGATACGATCCCAATCCTTTGGCTCAGCGCCTAAATACATGGCCGTGCCGGATTCGGGGAAATAGGAAAAGGTGAAGGCCATCGGCAACGGTCGGCCATATTCGCCGCGCTCCAACATGGCACACTTCAACGCATCAACCTTTTGCCAATAATCCGCTTCTGTATACTGTTTGTTGAAAATACAAAACGACTTGTGCCGCAGACCAACGCACCCAAAGCAATGCGTGCAGTCGTAGCAGTTAAAACTATATTCACAATCATCACAGCGAATGAGCGAAGCAGAAAACTTCGTATTTGAGCTGTCGCCGTTCATTCCTCCCTGATAGTTATTTTCACCCGTGATGATTGTCGCGTAAGCGTTATTCCCGGAATTGTAAAATCCAAAGCAATGATAGTTGTCGTGCGACTCCATCCCAAACCAGGAGTCTTTGCAGTTGGTACAGCGCAACAGATAGTCACCGACGCAATTTTCTGATTGTTGATTGAAGTTCTCCGGCCACACCGCTTCTGTGCGAATCATGGACATATACTTTTCACGCATGGCTTGTAGCGTGTTGTAGCTCATGGGGACGACCTCTGCGATCCGTCGCTCCCACTCCTCCTTGCTAAGCTGCTCATTCCACCACAAATATTTTTTGTTGCGTTTGTTGCTGGCCCCAAAACAATTTTCACAATTGCGACAATCAAACAAAAACGCCGACGAGATGCAGTCGGTCGATTCATTAGAAAATGAACAACGATGCATGCGTTGGGAGTGTCCAACCTGGTAACAGTCGGTAATCGCCACGCAACCACTACATTCAACGCAATTCTCCGCGTCCATACAATCGGCCGTATAGGCGCAGTTCTTGGTGCGCGAGGCGTGCACAAAGTAACTATTGGTATCGCCGACGGAAATGGTAGCGATAGAATTTTCCGGTTCCTTCACGTTGCGCGTTGCGTTGACCGGTACACGCAATTGCAAGGTGCGGAATTGATCAAAAAATGACGCCTCCAGCGACGGCTCCAAAAACGTATCGGAAAAGTCTCGAGCGAACCATTCCTTGTCTGGCAAAACGCGGATACCTGTTGCCGGATGCACATACGTCAACACCGGCGCGCCAGTGTCAAAATGCTTGTTCCACCACCACTGATATGCCGTCCAATAGGCCGAAAGATGCCACAACCGGCCCTTGGGCGAAAGCGGTGACGGCGGTACGTTAAACTGGCGATACATGGCGATCTCCTCCTCATCCATCACCCATGTCTCCCCGGTCATTTCACACATCCGCTCCCCCGGCGCTGCCGCATCGAGGATCGTTTTCACCTTTTGATCGTAATTAGGCGTTTTGGACATATTAACCATTGGTTTCCAAATAGTGAAGATAGTCGGCTGTGCAGTAAATGCGACGATTCAGGTGAGCGGCATTTTTGGCAACACGAAGGGTTTTACCGCATTGGGCGCAATCCGCTTGGGTAAACGATCCCATGTTGGCTTCGCGCCACAAATCTTTCATGCGACTAATGGAATGCTTCACCGGTGGCGCAATATGCATCTTGCGATAAAATTCGACCTCGGGACGGATGAAAGAAAAGCGGCGACGTACCTCCTCATCCATCAACGGCTTGTTGATCCACTCGTCACCAAGTTCTTGAATCGTGTCAGGAACTTCCGTGGCAGATGTAATCGTTGCCGCTCCTAATAAGTCCTGACCAATGGCGTCTTGCGACTCCGGATCAAAATCCATCGCTCCAAGTTTCTTGACGTCGCCATCTGTGGCACCAAACCAAAACTGTCCACCAGAATCTTTCCAATAACTCGGCGAGAACCCCGCCGGAAAAAACTCCCCGTACTCTCCCCCGTCCAACATAGCGCATTTGATTTCATCAACCTTCCGCCAATAATCTTCTTCCGTGTACTGTTTATTAAAAATGCAAAACGCTTTGCGCTGCAATCCCACGCAACCGAAACAATTACTGCAGTTGTAGCACAACAGACAGTACTCCATTTCATCCGAGCGAATCGTCAAGAAGCAATACTTTTGATTATTCCCCGAACCGGAAGCGGCATAACAAAAGTTGGTTCCGTTAACCGGATAGCCGGAAAAAGCACAGTCTTCTGATTTTCCCATGCTGTGGTTGCAGGAAAAGAGATTAACCGCGCTAGGTTCGCACGAGTAGCAATCAACGGCTTTCGTGGTCCCAAGAAGATATTCCCCACTCGAATCGGTTGTGTTGTTATTAAAGTTTTCTGGCCAAACACCTTGTGAAGCAATCAGTTCGTTAAATTGACGGCGGTAGCCATCGGTTACAGAACGTGATCCAAAATCAACGGCAGCCATCCGACGCTCCCATTCCTCTTTGGACAGTTGTTCGTTAAACCAAAGATATTTCTTATTACGTTTATTTGTCGCGCCAAAACAAAATTCGCAATTACGACAGTCAAAAAGAAAAGCGGAATTTAGACAATCAAAGCTCTCCCGCACATAGCGGCAAGAATGGATGCGATAGGAATGAACGACATTGTAAGAATTTACCACCAGCCCTGAACGAAAAATTTCCGCCGAGTCTTCCGTATCGATAGCCAAGTGAGAATAGAACGTTCGCTTCGAACGACACGCGCCAACGAAGTAACTATCTTCATCACCTTGAGAGACAAAGGCGATAGAATTAACCGGTTCGACGTGATTGCGATTCGCGGGCATTGGCACCGCCAGTTGCAATGCGCGCCATTGTTCAAAAAATGGTCGATCCGTCTGATACTCGCGCCCTTGCGATAAGAAATCTTTTTCAAACCATTCTTTGTCTGGCAAGACCTTGATACCCGTGGCTGGATGCACCGTACAAATAATCGGCTTGCCCGTTTCCGGATGCTTCTGATACCAATACTGATAGCCGACATACCAAATACCATGCAACATCCATCGGGTAGAAAGAGCCGCAGCAGACGGCGGCACGTTGAATTTTTTGTACCAACCAATTTCTTCTTCCGTCATCATCCACGTCTCCCCCGTCAGATGATCCGTCCGCTCGCCTGGCGTCAGGCCGTCGAGGATCGTTTTCACTTTCGCGTCATAGTTTGGCGTGTTAGACATATTATGGAATCACAACAATTGATTGAGGTAAATCCCGATCCGTTACTTGCACAACGTGAACAGGCTTTTGATTTACCTGCGAGCGCCATTCCATTTCTTTTTCATCTCCGTGCGCGGGCATGAATTGAGACTTTGGAAAAACATACACGTGAGTTGTCTGTCCTTTTACGGCATCTAAAACGGATTGTGAAGCTTCCATGAAGGGTGTTCCGTCGTCATTCAAACCAAAACCTGTGTGACCATAAGGGTCGCGCGTCAACGCACGGAAAATGGCAAGGTCTGCAAACGGCGTCGTGGCAATGCCCGGGGGCAAGCCGTCTTCTTGTTCAATTCCATCAACAGTCTTTGTTCCTTGCTTAGGCTCGAGCTCAACAATCGCTCCGTTTGGCGAGCCGTGGAAGACATACTCGCCGGTGCGCTCAAGTTCGTGCAACGCACGAGCCCCTTCGCCTCCTTCACATGTTCTTTCAGGTTCTCCAAATAATTCCCTCATACTACTGTTTTACACAAAGGCGGGGCATGATAGCCCCGCCTATAGTCTACTCGCCCAAACTTGATTACACAATAATGTCATCCATGCTGATTTTGGGGGCTTCGGCCTTCTTTTGCTCCTCCATGTCTCCTCCCTCCAACTGCTTCTCCACCACCTCCCGCGGAGTGGCGTATTTTGCGCGGGATTGATCTAAAATCTTCTGTGCAAACGAGGCGTGGCGTGGCTCGGTGACCGGCAACACTTCGGCCGAGAAGGGATCCCAGCGGCGGCCATCGATCGTCATTTTGACGTAGATTTCCCGCTCGCTCAAGTTAATCATGTCCTGCATTTCAAAAACGGGTTTCATTTCCATCTCCATAATCGCCGCGTCCTCGGCGCTGATTTGAAAAACGATCACCGAAGCGACGTTACCAAACAAGGACGATCGCAAACTTGGGCTGAGCTGTGACAAGTTTTGGTTGGCGACCGTGAGACAAAAACCAAATTTACGCGCCTCGGCCAAAATATTTTCAAACGTTTTGGTGGCGATGTTTTGAAACTCATCCACGTACAAGTAGAACGGCAAGCGATCTTTTTCCGGCAAACGAATGCGCTGCATCGAGGCTTGATAGAGCTTGGTTACCAGCACCGCGCCGAAGAAGGCGGACTTTTCGTCACCAACACGCCCTTTGGACAAGTTGACCAGCAGAATCTTTTTCTTCTGCATGATGTCGTACAGATCGACTTTGTTTTCCTGCTGACCGAAAATGTTGCGCATTAACGGATCCGCCAACAACTGGCCAAGCTTGTTTAACAGTGGTGAAACCGCCTCGGCATCATAACGCTGACTCCACTCGGGAAATTCAATCGCCCAAAATCTTCGCACCACGCCGTCTTTAATGTGTTCGATCACCTTACTGCGATACGGTCCGCTTGAAAGCAGCGAAACCATGCCATTCAACGTCCCTTTCGGATAATCAATCATGGCGAGCGTAGAGAAACGCAACAAGTGTTCAATGCGCGGCGACCAGTCGGAAGCAAATTGTTTTTTGAAGATTTCGATGATCGAGTCGGTGACCATGTGCTTGTCTTCTTCGGCCACGCCAGCGATCGGATTAAATGACACGGGGAAATCACGATCAGCTGGATCAATCACCACCACGTCGTTAATACGATTCTCCGGCACAAACTCCAACATGGCGTTGATCAAATCGCCGTGGGGATCCACCACCCCGAGTCCAAGACCAAAAAAGATGTCAGCGCGAATGAGCTGCTCCAACAGTTTGGTTTTTCCCACGCCGGATTTTCCAATCACGTACAAGTGACGGCGGCGATCTTTGCGCTTAATACCAAACACGTAGCGCACCGGAGAATAGCCGCGGGTGTAATTCGTGCGTCCAAACAACGACAAATCCTGATCTGGCAACTGCCCTTTCACCGGCAAGGCGTCTGGCGGTTCGTGCCGACGCGCCACAAACGTTTCCAACTCCGGCGGTACAGCCGGAGAGGTGTTGGGATATTGCGGCACGCTTGGAGCGACTTGAATGTCGTCTTCTTCGCCAAACGCCCCTTCAAAAGAATCTTCTTCCATATGGTTTTGGTCTTGAGGTAAGGAAGCCGGTTTGGAAGTTGGGTAAGGGTGTTGGTTTTTCGAAACCCAAAGACCTTGCCCCCTCACCAAACTGGCCTCCTAACCTTTGCCCATACCCATAAAATTACCACGGAAATAATTCATCTCCACTAGACTTCACCGGAGGTTTAGTCGTTGACCCTGCACTTGGTGTCGGAGAAGCCGACGCGCCCGATCCTCCCCCACTCCCACCCGAACGACGGCGACGACGACGTTTCTTGGCCGCTTCTTCCGCCAACACCGCCGGAGAAACTTTTGGTTGTGCAGGTGCAGCAGCCGGTGCAGACGAAGGAGAAGGTGTAGAAGAAGGTGGTTTGGCAATTTCTGGCTTACTTGTTAACGCCGACAAAGGAACCGAAGCGCCAACTTCTTTTGGAACGATCTCCGTTTCCGCCGGCTTAGGCATTTCTGCGGCCTTTTCTTTTTCTCCTATTTTCTCCTCCTTTTCTCCAACTTTCTCCGTCGACTTCGGCGGCACAAACGGTGGCTGTGGCTTTCCCGCTTTGCGCTCGGCTCGCACAACCTCAATACACGTTTCGCAATAAATAGGACGGTTACGATCGAGTTCAACCGGCAAAATCATGTGCTTATTACAGCGCGTGCAATCGTATTCAAACATTTGTTTCATCGGCTTCCCGCCAGGCGCCACTTCCGGAATCTCTGGCAAGGCGCCGGTAGGAACGACCGGACGCGTTTCGCTCCAATCCACAATATTTTGCTCCACCACCGAACGCTGTCGACTATACTTGCGCCGTGACGCATCAATCACCCGTTGCATGCTATGCGTACGCGCGGCAATTGGCGGCAAGGTCGTGGCGGAAAAAGCGTCAGAAGCAATACCATCGATCATCAGTTTCAAATAGACGTTGTACTTCGGCAAGTTGACCAAATCTTCTTCCACAAAACGCGGCGCAAACTCCACCGCCAATTTCTCCGCGTCGCCCGCGCCCACGCGATACGAAACGATCGTTCCGACGTTACCGAATACAGCAGAAGCAACCTCCTCTTCCAATTGCTCAATATATTGGTGAGCCATGATGAGCGCCAAACGATATTTACGCGCCTCAGACAAAATGTTGGCAAACGATTCCGTGGCAAAGTTTTGAAACTCGTCGATGTAGAGGTAAAAGTCTTGACGATCTTTCTCGGCAATGTCCACGCGTTCCATGGCCGAAAGCTGCATTTTGGTGATGAGCATTCCACCCATCAACCGCGAGGCATCTTCACCAACGCGTCCTTTGGCCAAGTTAATAATCACAATCTTGCGCGAGTCCATAAACTCCCGCGGCACAATGGTCGACGTTGGTTGACCGACAATGTTACGAATCAAACTGGTGGACAAAAATTGTCCCACTTTGTTTTGAATAGGCGCGATCGCTTCCGAACGGAACTTGTCTTGCCACTGTTCAAACTCCGTAATCCAAAACGCTTTGACCACCGGATCTTTAATCCCCACGATCATTTTGCGACGGAAATCACGATCGACCAAAATACGGTTGATGCCGAGCAAGGTGTTGCCCGGATTTTCCAAAAGCGACAAAATGCACATGTTCATAATGTGCTCCATACGCGCGCTCCATACGTCTGGCCAAATCTTTTTAAACACCCCCATCAACCCCGAAGCAATCAAATGCTTATGATCGGCACTGACCGCTTCTAAAATATTAAAGGCTGTCGGCCAATCGGTGTCTGCCGGGTTGAAATAGACCACGTCTTCAATGCGATGCTCCGGAATGTAATCGATGATTTTTTCGGCAAAGTCACCGTGCGGATCGACCAATCCTAAGCCATGTCCCAAGTAAATGTCGGCCAGCACCATGTTCTCCAACAAGGTGGTCTTTCCCACACCGGTCTTTCCAATCAAATACATGTGCCGACGGCGATCGTCGGTTTTGATTCCAAACTTGCGCAACTGACTACGAAAATTGGTGCGACCAAAAAAGATAATGTCGTTTTCGTGGTCGTGCGAATAGGCCGGCACAGCTCCAACGGCACCGTTAGGTGTCGTTGGCGAAGCGTCGTGACCATGGGTCGCCGGCGCGGGTGAATGATGTTCATCGTGACTCATACCTCCTCAGATTCACGTTTCTCCTCTTCATGGTCCACCATGCTTGCATCGTCGAATTGTACACCCGGATCGAACAAAGCACGAACGGCATCTGGCATCGCGGAGGGACTCGTTGTTTGGTGGTTGGTGATTTGGTGTTCAGAAGGAGCCGACAGACGAGCCGCGGTCGACTTAGGCATCTGCGGTACAACCGCTTCTTCTATCGGCAAGGCGAGATGATCGGCGGGCGGATGTTCGGCAGAAGGATGATGTCCGATCGACTCCGGCTCGGGACGTGTATACCCTACGGGTGGCTCAGGACGGGCAAACGGTACAGAAGAAGCACGCGTCGGCATTATCGGCTCAGCAAATTCCACAGGCAGGGCAGAAACCGTCGACGGCTTTTGCATCGCCGCTTCGGCCACCATGTCTGGCGCTCCTTCGAGTTCGGTCGGTAACTGCACCGGCGGCTCGGCGCGTTTGGCCAAGGTCTTGGTAATCGACGGTGTCTTGAAGAGAATGGTTGGGAAATGCCACAACGTAGCCAATTCCTCAATGTTCAAAATAAAATGATGGCCACCAATCTCTGGATCGCGTTTTCGATAGGCGTTGACCACGTTTGTGCGCTTGGTATCAATCCAGTAACGCTGCCAAGGATAGTCGTCTTTCGGGGTAACTTTATCCACCCGACCAAATCCGTTGGCATCCATGTGCCAATACAAGTTGTAAACCCCTTTGAGAGACTTATCCTTGCCACCCTTGCTAAACACCTCATGCTTGGCAATATAAAGATGACGAATCTTTACGTGCATCGCCGGCTTGCCAATTTTATGCGTCACTAAATCAAGACGCTCTTTATCTACCGGCGTAGAACGCAAAAACTTCCACGGATCTTCTTTTTTATCCTCTCCATGTTCCCCGCCGCCAAACAAACTCACCCCAAGTTCCGTCAACACCGCTCCTGGCATATCGGCGCCGACTTTATACAAGTCCTTCAATATCGAACCTTTGTGTGCGCTTTTTTCTTCCTTCCCGATCTCCGCGTACACATACTTAATCCCCGGCTTGTGCCAATCACTAGCAATAGGCCCAAGAGGTTCAAGAATATATTGGGTGCACAACATTTCTCCAGGCTTTAATTTAGCCATAACTTCCAGCTGTGTAGCCAACGGATCCTTGAGCTCTTGCGAAAGTTTATGCTCAAATGTTTCGTAGGTACGAATAGGAAAATAGTCCGGTTTTTTTAACTTTTGTTCGCATCCCCAAGCATTGTACTGTTCATCTGGAAACTTTTTTGGAAAGGACTGGGCGTAATCTTCACATTCGTAAATCTCCGCGTCGGGATAAGCGGAATAAAGTGCTGCCTCCACCATCTCCCGATGCTTTTTTGGAATGTGCATGTAATACTGGATGTATCCTCCGTCACTCACCAATTCCATACTAAACACTGGAGCGACTTCCCCATCGATCCATCGTTCTTTAAAGTTTGGACCTCCCCAGGCGGCGGCGATAATCGTAAAAAAATGTTCCATCGCCTTAGGACTTTGTTCCGTTTCTTTTGGTACGTCGATCGCCAGCATGACCGATTTTTGATGATGGCGGTAATGCTCCTGACGTTGAAACAGCCACACTTCAAAAAAACCGTAAATCAACACGGCAACAATCGGAATCCAACCCACCCAATAAAATAAATTGATGAGCAGAACATCTGGACGGGCAAGATAGTACGTCAATCCAGAAAGATCGAGGGTAATAGCAAACATAGCT
>CAZPQJ010000005.1:4150-53492 GCA_964588955.1 uncultured Gammaproteobacteria bacterium | reverse complement strand
ACGGGCAAGATAGTACGTCAATCCAGAAAGATCGAGGGTAATAGCAAACATAGCTTTCCTTAGTATAACAAAAAATCGGACGCCGCGCACGGCATCCGATTTTTCTCCTGGTACTAACGACGACTTCGGCGTTCCCAAACAGTGAGGAGAGGCGAGGCGATGAAAATCGAGGAATAGGTTCCGGTAGCCACACCAATGGTGAGCGCTAAGGCAAACTGACGGGTGGTTTCTCCTCCAAAAACCAGCACGGCAATCAAGGAAAGCAGCACGGTCACCGACGTGTTGAAGGAACGCACGATGGTTTGATTGAGGGATCGATTCACGACCTGTTCGAACGTCTCGGAACTTGACCACTCACGCAAATTTTCGCGGGTGCGGTCAAACACCACAATGGTGTCGTTAATGGAGTAACCGAGAATAGTCAAAATGGCGGCAATAAAGGCAGCATCCACTTGATAGTTCACAAAATGTCCAAGAACAGAGAAGACCCCGACCGGCACGATAATATCGTGGAAAGCGGTGAAGACCGTAATTACCGCGTACTTCCAGGATTTAACCGGCTCAGAGACTTTGCGAAAGGCCCAGGTGATGTACAGCAAAATAAGAAACAACGTTACCACCACCGCCCACAAGGCCTTATGGGTTAATTCCTTGCCAATCACCGGCCCGATAAAATCAAACTTGTTTTCTTCGACTTCACCAAAGCGCTCCTTCAACGAAGTCAGTAACGCCTGATGTTGCTCTTCCGACAAAGCTTCCGTGCGAATCAGAAACTCCCCGTCCTCCGACGGTTGCACGCGCGCGTCGGCGTATCCTAACGACTCCACGAACGTTCGCACCGATTCCGTGTCGGCACCGTTGCGGATTTGCACGTCGGTGAGCGAACCGCCGGTAAAATCAATGCCAAAATTCAATCCCCACAAAAGAAGACTGACAATCGATCCAACAATCAGTAGGCCGGAAAAAACGAACCAAATCTTTCGAGTTTTGATGATGTTCAGCGTCTTCATAGACTAGGAATTTTTACGAACCCCAAACAGCCAGGTTGCTCGTCGCACCCATGCCCACCCTTCCACCACGCGCAGGTAGGCGCGGGTCACCGTGATCGCCGAAAACAGCGAAACCAAGGCACCGATAGAAAGCGTGAGGGCAAAGCCCTTAATAAAGCTGGTGGAGAACCAAAAGAGAATCAACGAAGAAATAAGGATCGTGGCGTGGCCGTCACGAATACTTGGCCAAGCGCGAGCGAACCCTTCGTGAATGGCTGTGGGCAAATCACGACCGCTCTTCAGCTCTTCTTTCAAGCGCTCAAAAATGAGCACGTTGGCGTCCACGGCAATACCAATCGACAGAATAAATCCAGCAATGCCCGACAGTGACATGGTTGCCCCAAAGACTTTATACAGCAGCAAGTTGATGGAGGTGTATCCGAGCAAAGCCACAACCGCCAGCAAACCGGGCAAACGATAGTAGAGAATCATGAACAGAGCCACCAAAGCAAAACCGATCAAACCAGCCTCAATACTCTTTTGCAAGGAAGCCTGTCCAAGCGTCGGGCCAACGGTTTGTTGCGACACAAGGCTCACTGGCACCGGCAAGGCACCCGCGTTTAACCGTTGAGCGAGCAGCTTCGCTTCGTCTAACGTAAAGCTTCCGCTGATTACCGCTTGTCCGCCAGCAATACGTTCATTCACGCGCGGGGCGGAAATCACTTCACCGTCTAAGAAGATAGCGATTTGCGAACCAATGTTGCGCGTGGTCAATTCCTCAAACAACTTCGCGCCATCGCTATTAAAATTCAACGAAACAACGGGGGCGTTGGTGTTTTGGTCAAACTCCACACGCGCGCTCGCAAGTTCTTTTCCAGAAAGTCCGGTGTTCTTCCATTGCGCATTGGGGGCAATATCGGTCGCCGTGGTTTTCTTTAACACAATGCGCGCCAAATGGTAGGACGTATAAGGCCGCTCTCCACGCTTGTAAATAATGTGATATCCATAATCCGTTTCCACCGCGCTCGTAGAAATAGATCCGAGTGCCAAGGCTTGCGCGGCAGCGTCGAAGGCCGGTACCGTCGCTCCTGGCTTCATATATCCCAAATCGCCACCTTTGTCTTTTGATCCCGGATCATCGGAATATTGCGTGGCCAAATCGGCAAAGTTGCTCGCGTTCACTTGCGACAAAATCGTATCAATTATGCTTTGCGCTTCAAGCGGAGAACGATCCGATGGACAATCGGTCTTGCCTTGAAAACATACCAAGATATGCGACAACTGCATCTCTTTTTGCGAATCGTCGCGACCCAGCACTTTCAACACCTCAAATCCATTGGCGGTTTCATACACTTGCGGCAATACCGAACCGTCCGCAAGTTTTTTGTCCTCAATATCTCCAACCGCACCGGCATATAATCCTTCGCCTGTCACTCCGGTAATATCTCCACCGCTCGACTTCTCCGATTCCGCGATGGTGTACTGGGTAACAAGTGAGGCAAAATCGGTTCCACTCTGTGCCTGTTTCAACACGTCTTCGGCGGCTGTTTTCTCCTGACTGTTCACGAGGCTCAACTGTACTTTTTGATCATCAGTCAGCACGCCCGTGTAATCACTATTCGTTTCTTTAAACTCCAAAATTGGTGTTTCGCCAATCTGCTTAATCGCTTCTTTTACGTCGAGCACGCCAGCCAACTCAATCACGACGCGATAATGACCGTCATTGATATTCGTTTGCACGAGCGGTTCTGAAACACCAAAGGCGTTGACACGACGTTCAATCACGTCACGAACACCTTCAAGGGCGGCGCCGCGATCCGCATCAGGAATCTGACTCATATCCGCCTCGTATACCAAGTGCGCTCCACCTTGCAAATCAAGACCCAAACGGAACTCAGGAATATTCAGTTGCGGCAAAAATCCCCAACGGTTCCAAACCTGGGGAAAGGCCACAACGGTTGAAACTAAAAAGAGAACAAACACACCAACTGCAGCCAACCAAATCTTCAGTCGCGATCCACCGGAACGACGCAATCTACGCATAATATGATGTTTAATGGGGGCATTCTACTTTGCCGTCGGTTTTCCCGCAAGTTGTATAAGGGATTGCTCTAAAAATGATGGATTTTCGTTGAACGGGCTGTCGAGCCCCAGGAGTCGTAGGGATATCTACGTTGAGTGGGATCGACGGGCGCCCGTGAGACGAAAAGACGCATTTTTAGAGCAATCCCAAACAAAACGACCCCCGAAGGGGTCGTTTCTCTATCATCGGTGAAGGGTGTTGATCAGGCGTAATCTCTGTTAGTAGATCCTGTCGCACTTCTTAGGTCTTGGCCCCCAACTCGTTATGGAGCCGGTGATAAATCTTCGGACAAGCGTCGATTGCTCAAGGTCTTCACAATACCAGGTTTCACCCATTCCGTCAAGGGCTATGAGCAACTTATTGGCTAACTTTAGCAAAATATGAATCAACAACGGGGATAATTTTATGTGGTTGATCAACCACCGCCACTGGATTCCCCTTTTGCAGAGTCTCCTTATTGTGTGCTCCCCAACCGACCCCCAAAGCCGCTACCCCAACCTTGGCTGCCTCACGGATGTCTCCCAGGGTATCGGTAATAAACAGGCAATGAGCGGCGTCGGTCTGATATTCCTCAAACACCATACGAATCTTCTCGACTTTGCTTTGATGAACGTCGGCGCCGAAAATCTTATCGAAAAAGCGACTCAGTCCATGCTGATCCATAAACTGCTGGATGGGGGCGTTAATGGTGGAGGAGATGATCACCATGCGATGCGTCTCGTAAAGGCTCGAGAGCACCTCGATCATTCCCCCGACAGGTTCCTCGGAAAGAATTCCTTGGGAATAAAATTCAAAAAAATGCTCGCTTCCCTTCTTATGCATATCATCGGACTTCTCCGGTTCACGTTTGCGAAACTCTTCAAAAATATTCCCTTCAAACATCCGCTTGTATTCCTCTACCGTCAACGACGGATTAAACTGATGATTAAAAGCTAAACCCAAATGAAACGAGTCGACAATCACGCCGTCGAAGTCAAAAAGGATGAACGTTTCGTTGTTGGCCATACGAGGGAGTGTGATTTCTTTTATGGAAGGATACAGGCGAATGGCAAAAAAGGATAGTGGAAGATGTGCATGTTGGAGGGTCACTTTTCGACTATATATCAAAAGTATATCAATTTGATATCAAAATTATATAAAGCCAATATATTTTTGATATATACTGAAAAAGTTACCTCCCGACTGATGGTCAAACCTGCGTGGCGGGAGTAGAGACTCCCGCCTATACAAAACAACGTCCCGTCTTTTAAAAGGCTCCGTCCTCCGATACGTCCTCGTCCAAATAATGAAACCGTCGAATGCAAACATCTTGATCCATAACCAAATCCATCTTCAGCGCCTGCTCCGGAGTTACCCAGGCATAATCCGTGTGCTCCGACAAACTCAATGTGATCTCTGGTTTCTCATCAAGCGCTCCGGCGAACATGTGAAAAACATAATCATAGTCCGGGTAGCGCACATACACGGGATACGAGTTGCCAATGCGGTCGGTCGACAGAGCAATGCCGGTCTCTTCTTGCACTTCGCGCACCAGCGCCTCGAGTTCCGACTCACCGTCGTCGCGCTTACCGCCGGGCGTGCCCCACTTCCCTCCTTCGGTTTTTGATGGATGCCGCTTGAGGGTCAAAAACTTACCATCATGTTCAAGAAAACAACTGACGACATAAAACTTTGGCTGAAAATCCTCTGGAGGATCAAGAAAAATCATGGGAAGACAATAGTTGGCATCGCTTTCCAATCGATACCTTGCTGGTCGTACATAATGCCGGCATCACCCTGAAACGTATCTTTTTCTTCGAATCCAAGTAAGCGCACCCCATCCATAACCCGATCAACGGAAGGAGCCTCCACTTCCACGAATGGTGGCAGCATGGGCCATTCATCAATGTCGAACGTAAGATCATCCAACACGTACGTTAAACGTTTGGTCTCAATATATTGCTTATAAACAAAACCAACGGCCAACAAAAACTCCTTGGCTTTTTCCATGCTAGAAACAAGCAACTCGACTTCTTCGCTCCCCCCAACGCCAGTCGTGCCATGTACAGGATTGCATTTATAAGCAAGCTCAATGCTTCCCGTCCCGTTATCTCGCACACGAATAAACGCACGTCTTTCGTCGAGGGACTTATCCGCAAAATCGAAAGTAATACGTTTTTGCAAAACATCTTTTACCTTTGTGGCTCCGAGCGCCTCAAGTTTCGCCACAATCGCCTCCCGATCAATGTGGAGGATGTGGGTTTCGAATTCTTTACCCATACTTAAGTTACTTTTATGAATCTAGGACGCTTCTTTCCCTGAACCTCCACCTCTTCAACAAACATCATGAGCGGACGCACCCAGCTGCTACCTTCGCCATACAAGGCTGTGTATACCACCATCTCCTCCAGCGTCTCGCTATGCCGTACCACTCCCGTAACTCTGTACCGCCGTCCAGAATAATGCTCATACTCCCCCGGTTCAACCCCCAGCGCCTCTTGGCTCCAATGCAGTTCTTGTTCGGGAATCATAAGAGCTTGAGAAAATCCAATCCGAGCATGGCCGCGTCGGCGTCGGTCAGCTGAGCGGATCGTGCGTGTGCTTTAAATTCTTCCATCGAGAGCAGAACAACTTCCACAAACTCCTCGGCGTCGAGGGTCTGCTCAGCAATCTTTTCGCAATCCGTGGCCACAAAAATATGCGATCGTCGGGTTGAGTAGGCGTCGGGAAGCGATTGGGCAACAAACTGCAGATTTCCCATGTAACCTGTTTCTTCCAATAACTCGGCGCGAGCAGCATCTTCAGGCGTTTGTCCTGGCTTAATACCACCGCCGGGCAAATCAAGAATAAGTTGCCCCTTCCCTGGTCGATACTGCCGCACCAAAATTACTTGATGCTCTTTGGTGATAGCTACAACAACGGACGAACTGTTCTCGATCTTCAAGTAATAATCAGCCTCTTCTCCATTTGGCAAACAAAAACGCACCTTGTCGATGCGCCGACGACCAAATGGATCCGCCCACGCCTGTTCCCGCGCCAATTCTTGCCACTTCAACGCATCATCCATACGCAAAAATCCTACATCAAAAATCAGAAACCGCCCAGGGAGTACCAAGGCGGGTTCAGGAAACAGTCTCGGACACAACTTTGTCCGTGGTCGAGATCGTCGAGAGCTGGCGTTCGCGCCGCAGAAGCAACCAGGCCAGGGTGAAGGAGTTGAGGTGACCAAGCGCCACGAGTCCGACGATCAACCACCACGGCGCAGAGAAGCCGACGATCAACTTCCCACTCACGAGCGGCACGACAATAGCCGGCGATAGAGGCACGTAGACCGCCATCAACCGAAGTTTCCATCCGCCGATGCGCCAGGCGTGACACGGACGCTCGATGAAGGTACTCACGATACGGCGCGTAATAGACATACGAAGATACCCTCCACGCGTGGAGGGTATCAAAGTCCTTGCAAACCGACAATCCTAGGCAGCTTCACGCAACCCTTCCTCCGACTCGTCGTCCGGTTGAACTGTTTGATCGACTTTCTTGACAACCACTTCGGGTCGCAACTCCTCCGCCAACTCTTTAATTTTGGCCTTCATGCGCTCACGAAGATCACTGCTATCTTTCGCCTCACTTAAGATATCTAGCTTTTCCAATTTTAATTTGCTCTGAATCCCCTCCAAAGCCGCCTCTGGGACACTCGGCCATTCCTGAATAATCATCAAGCGAACATCTTCCATGTTAACATCCCAAGCGTCAAGCAATGCTCCCTCTTGCTTCATCTCACTTGGAGCCGGTGAGTATCCAACTTCGCGTTCCATAAATATGAGCTATAAATTAATGATTACAGTGTACGGCGAGGAGTAAAAAAGTCAACGTTATTTTATAGGCATCGCATCGAAATAATTGCCGCCATTTTTGTACGCCTTAATGAGACAATCCGTGACTTCGGTCAGTGGCGAAGGAGGATTGTCCAAATCATACCAACCCCAACTGGCACATTTCTCCGGTTCCAAAACCTGTGGCTCGCCGGCAGCCCAGTTAGCCACGACGCACAGATTAATAAAGTGATGCGGAGCGTGGGCGAAGTTGTTAAGCAAACACACAAACTGAACTGGACCGATGGTAATCCCCGCTTCTTCCATCGCCTCTCGGTCCGCACACTGCTGAAACGTTTCCATATTTTCCAACTTGCCGCCTGGCGTGCCAAACATCTCAGAAGCAAAACTCCCTTTGCGAAAATTCAATAAAGCTTTCCCATTTTTTAGTACCAAAACCGACACAACCATCACCGGTTTCATCGTATAGTTCTCGTCCATAATCCTGTAAGTTTTCTTTTAACAAAAACAGTTAACATCCATCTAGGCATTGCGGATCTTACCATAAACCTCTAGAATTTAACCACGCTTAAACATAAACATGTTACGTATGCGATCAAAGGTTATTTTGGCCATGTTACCGATTCTTTTACTCGGCGCCGGCTGCACACCGGTCGCCACCCCGTCTCCAACAGTTAATCAAACCCCAACAACCACGACCAACACCCAAGCGACGACCAACACCCCCAAAACACCAACCACACCGGCCGCAACCAGTGCAAAAACAATCGATACGACCGCCTACGCCATTTCGTATAACAGCCCCGTCGTTGCTAAACAATCGACAGGACGCGTACGTTTACAAAACTTTTCTGAAGATACCGAAACCAAAACCTTAGCGGAAGGATTATTCTTCGTGGAAATCCTTAGCGGGTTGAATGACTTGGAATACAATAGCAGTTTCAGTGCCATTACCAACGGATCTCTCGGCGGACGAGCGGTTGACGTAAGCTCGACACCAACCTTTGGCGGCGACCGACCTACCTACGTCACCGGGTATTTTGACAGCGCAAGTCAAACAGCTGTCTACGTATACGCAGATACGAAAAGCGGTATTGACGCGGGGATTAACATCCTTTCTGGTTTAACGTGGAAGTAATGAGAGAAACAAAAAGATGGTTTCGGCCATCTTTTTTGTTTGCTATTTAATACCCCGGGAAGTAATCGGTGTGGATACGGGAGGCGAGCACGCCGAGTTGTTGAAGCATCTTCTTGTAGCTGTCGACCATCTTGCCTGGACCGGAAAGATAGAAATCGCGTTTAGCAAAATCGGGGACGTCTTGTTTGATAATCTCGGGAGTAAGGAACCCCGTGCGGCCTTGCCAGGTGGCGGGAAGATGGTCTGTTTGGGTGGAAACGTAAACCGTTTTCCAACCGACCGCTTCGGCGTTGGCAAAGACGTCTTGATAGACAAAGTCTTGCGGCGTGGCGGAGCAATAGAATAAGACCACGGAACGATTGGATCTGGAAGCGATAGCTTGCTCGGCCATGCTACGGAACGGAGTGACGCCAATGCCGCCAGCAATAAGGACAACATTCTTATTGGGATTACGCGGCAGCGTAAATTCCCCGCCAATATTGGACGCAAAGATTACCCCTCCGATCGGCAACGCAGCAAGGGCGGACTTATAGGTGCTGCCGTGTTCTTTAGGCAAACGCACTCCAATGCGATACACGCCTGCACTCGGTGCCGAGGCTACCGTAAAGGTACGACGTTCGCCGCGGGCATCGGGGTGCGGATGCGGAAGCGTCCATTCAATATATTGCCCGGCTTCGAAAGGAATTGGCTCCGTCGAGGCAAAGGCAAGATCCAAAATGCCAGGTGCTGGCTCAAGACGCTCAACTAAGGTGAGTCGCACCGTCGCTTTGGAGGAAACAAGAAAAGCAAAGAGGTTGCCGATCAACAAAACAAGCTGAGGCGAGGAGTACAGTGAACCCAGGTGAAATGGCACGGCAAACAGTAATCCAACGAGCGCCGCTTCCATCAGTTGATGGCGGTGCTTGCTCGGCAAGGTCATAGGTTCCGTTAACATGACCGTACCAAAGAAAATAATTGGCCAAGAAATCAATGCTTCGCGTATCAAATCCGGAATCAAGCCGCCTGCCTGTAAACCCGCTACCACCACGCTCAAAATCGCACAGAGCATAAAGATGGTCACCACACTCCCCCGCCGCGTCTTCATCACAATCAACAATCCCACAATAGCCACAAACGGAATCAACGCGGGCGTGGCTACCCACCAAAAGATCGGCGCGCCAAATAATCCGGCAACCACGGCTCCCACAGCAACGGGATTAAACAAGTGCCGTCGACGCCACACCAGCAAATATTTAGACGTTATGGCGAATACCGCAACCACCACGGTGGTCAACAGCGAATTCATGGTTGGCAAGACGAGAAAAAAAAGAATCAGACCCGTAATCCACACCGAGTCGCTATTCACAGGAGCGTGAAAGAGATTGGCCAAGAAGCGGTTCAACAATACGCAGACGAGCAACAGCACCACAAACGTGGTAAACAAATCAACTCCCGAAAACGGCAACCATCCTAAAAACCCGAACGCAATTGCGACAACGGCCAAGCCCGCAAGGACATGGTGCATCAAACGGTACATGACGGTGTTGTTGAGGTAGGTTGTGATCGGATTGGTCATAGGAGAAAAGAGAACGTAGGAGAAAAAGGGAGAAATTAGGAGAAAAGTTCCACAGGAGCAGTTACGCTTCGCTCGGCGCGGCCGTTGGCATAAAGGACAACGTAGTCAAAAGTATACACCTTTTGCAGCTGTTCAGCAGGGACAAAAAATAAACAAGTGGCCAGTGCGTCGGCAAGCAAACCGCTGTTGGCAATCACCCAAGTAGCGATGACTTCCGTCGGTGAGGAGAGCGTTTTGGGATTGATCGTATGATGAAAGTTTGCCCACTTGCGACGACTGCCGGCAGAGCCACAAATACTTTGATTCTGTATACTCGCGATTCCAATCGCTTTGGACGTGTTACGCGGATCCTCTAACGCAACGCGCATCGGCTCGCCGCGCACCACCATGTCGCCGCCGGCGTCGACGCAAAATCTTGCAATACCTTCCTTCATAATCACATCCGATACGATATCGACGAGATATCCCTTCCCTGCCGCGCCAAAATCCAACAGGACAGGTTGCTTAACGGTCATATTTGGCGCGTCGAATGAAATCACTTCCTCCCAAGGCGGCGGCACGCGCAACACACCGGGTTTGAGTGAATACTGCGCGTCGTATCCGGCATCCACCAACACTTGACCAATAAGCGGCGTAAACAATCCGTCGGTCAATCGGTACAAATCGCGGTAAAGTGCCAGCATCGGCTCAGCGTCTTTTGGCAAACAATAGATCCCCGCCTCCCGTGACATGTTGGTGACCAGGGAGTCTTCGCGAAAGCGCGAATACGTTTGATCAAATACCTCAATGCGATCGAAAATGCTTTTCTGAAGCAAAGCAAGATCCGAATCAGAAACTTCCTGGAAAAAATCAATCTTCCAGGAAGTTCCAATAGCCTCGAACATCATCGAGGGAGCACCCACACTTAGGCTTTCGCGTCCGCCTTAATTGTACTGATCGCGGCTGTGAAGCCTTTCGGCGTAAGCGAGGCACCGGAAATTTTAATCGTGTTCAAATCCGCCAAATTCATCCCCACAACCATCATGGAGATTTTCATTCCGCACATTTGTTGAAACTGACTCGACGTCTCGTCTCCGGCCATGTCTTGTACAGAAACCGCCGTGACGATGTCATTTTTCACTGTCAAGGTGAGTCCAACGGTTTCACGCCCGCTCGGCGCCATGTACGTTCCCGTGGCGCTGTAGGTGCCGTCTTTGTAAGCCGAAACGGGGGCGACAACAGGGGTTGTTACAGGTACCGAATCGGAGGGTTGCGTCGGTGTCGATGTTGGGACGGAATTCACGGGCGAAGGCGTCGAAACATCAGGAGTTGCCGTGTCCGCAGTTGGTGCTGGTGTTGCTTCCGTGTTTGTAACAACAGCAGCAGTATCCGTTGTATTCGCCATCACGGCAGGCGCTACGTCATCTCCGGATTTACGTGTTGCCACCAAGGCAATAATACCCAAAGCGACAAAACTAGAAGCAACCACGAACGGCATCTTTCGTTTCGACATCCCTGAACCCGAAGCGTCACCAGACGAATTCATCCCCATATCAAACAGACAAAAGTTATTAAAGCGCCGCGATTATAACCTAAATCCGCGAACGCTGCAATCAGATACCCACAACCTCACGGATGGTTATCGCATCTCTCCCCGACGCACAATTCCCAACTCGGGAATATGCGTTTCCGGCGAGGCTTCCACAACGAAGGCAATCGCTTTGGCCGCCTCTTTTGGATCGAGCGCGGCATCTAACTTCCGCTTAAATCCCGAAGTTTCAAACAACGGCGTAGCCATGAATCCCGGGTACACACCCGTGACACGAATGCCGTAGGCCGGTAATTCTGTTTGCAAACATTTTGTAAAACCGGTCAACGCCCACTTGGAAGCGTAATAGGGAGCACGCTTGGGTTTGGCGGAGAGCCCGGCTTGAGAGATCACGTTAATGATCAACCCTTGCTTGGCTTTTTTCATCATCGGCACAACAGCATGCGTCATAAGAATTGTCCCTGTTGTGTTGACGTCGATCACCCGTTTAATCTCCGCCGGATCGTTCGTCGTCAGCTCCCCTTCCAGCCAAATACCCGCGTTGTTCACGAGTACGTCGATACGTTTAAACTTTTTGACCACTTCCGCAACCGCGTTATGCACAGACACAACGTCGGCAATGTCACCGACCAATCCAACACACCCAATCGATTTGGCGACCGCGGCAACCTTCTTGGCATCCGGAGCCAAAATTACCACCTGGTGTCCATGCAAAGACAACAGCTTAGCCGTTTCTTTTCCCAACCCAGACGTGGCACCAGTGATTAACACGACTTGGCGTTTGGTGGAAGTCATAAAAATAGATTAGTGATCCTTTTGAAATCGCACGCTAAAGGCAGGAACCCACTTTTGATTATTCTCGTCGACAATCTCCACCGTCTCTCCCGCCATAAATTTAGAAACGACGATGTCGGTCAAAATCTGGGTGTCGGCTTTAATGTCCGTGGTTAATTCGTCGAGTTTCTGCGCTTCACTGGCGGCAAAGTTGCGCACTTCGTTTTGAATCGACTTGATTTCATCTTTGATTTTTTTGAGTTCCTCCGTTAGCGCCACATATTTGGCGTTGTTGGCCAACTCATCACGAATCATTTTAGCCGCTTCGGCTTTCTGTTTTTTAGCGACCTGCAATCTCTTATACACCTCTTCATGACTCATCATACCCCAAAGCAAATTATTGTAGGCCAAGATTATAACACGCTCTTCATCGACGCAGTAGAGTGAAAAAAGAAGAGCCGCGTCCGGGAGGAGTGCGGCCCTTCGTTGGGCGCGGTTCCCGAATGCGGCGGAGAGTGTCCCGTCAGGGCCAGAGGGTCGGGGCGGAGGCGTGTAGGTGCCCAGTCTTGTGGTAGCCATCAACCGTGAGGCAGTCGGCGCGCTTCTCCAGAAGAAGCACCGATCCCCAACCGCCCACGATGGGCGCGTTGATTTCGATTCCACCGATCAGAACATCGGGGATGTCGTAGGCATTGATGCTCATCGCCCAGAGCGTATCCTGGGCGGCGGCGTAGATGACCGCCATGTGAGCGGAATTCGCCCCGCACACCTCCTTCACGTGTACTTCCCTGTCGGGAGCGGAAATGTGCGCTCGGACGTCGATGACCTCGATCCGCAGGCAGTTCTTGAAGTCGGGCGTGCCGGGCCGATACCGACAGTCTTCCGCCTTCAGTTTACGAAACACGTTGTCGAGTTTCTCCACGTAGTTGCGGGCCCCCACCGCCGCACGCAGGTGTGCGCGGCCGAAGATGAACGTGGTGAAGCAATCGCGGCCGTAGGGCGAGACGCTCACCTTGAGGCTGTGCTCGGGGTTGGCGGCGGTCTCGTGCTTGAATCGCGCGATGCGATCTTGGGCTTCCGAGATGGCAAGATCGAAGGCTCGCCCGGTACCTCCGGCGAGATCGAGCTCATCGAGCGGCCAGGTGTTACGCACCAGTTCCAACTGACGGTCCAGCACGGGAAGGCCAGTACGGGACAGAAGCAAGGGGCTCATGACGACTCCGTGGTTGCGGCATCCACTCTGGTTGATCCAGAACGAAGCGCTGGATCAACCCTACGAAAAACAACGCTAAAAAGCAAATAATATGCGAAGCCGCCCGGAGAGATTCCGAGCGGTTCACGTAGGCCTCCTAACGGCCGATGCGCACCCCCATGAGGCGGAGCAGCACCACGTCGTAGTACTCGCTGGCGCGCCTCGACAAATAGACACCGACCGTGACGACGAAAACCGTCGCCGCAAAAGCGGACATCACGGACACCTCCTGCACTTCTCCTATCACAAAAAGCCCTCTTGGTCAAGGGCTCGAGTCATGATGTTCTCAAATCGATTCAAGGGGGTACACGTCAATCACCGGCTCTTCGTAAGGATGAACAGACTTGATCGCTTCAATAATTCCCTTAACGCCATCGCGAGTGCAGCTTATTTCGATCCGCTCTTCTTCGACCATCTCGAGCTGACCCACCTCTCCAATCGCCGGCTTGGCACCATCAAGCGGCAAAAACCGTCCAACACCCTTCGTAGAAAAACTGCAGTAACCGTAATTGCCGATCTTGTCGAGTCCAGTCTTTCCAATCGCCTCCCGAACCGCGTCGGCATGCGTCGTCGGAACGGTCACAATAAGTTTGACGTTCATACATTGAAAATAGTTTTTACACGCGCTTCGGCTCCGATTGTTTTGATACGCTCACGCAAATAATCCATGCGCAGATTCGGGTAGATGTGACCGAATGTTTCGATGTCCTCAACATCGTGCTTGCCAACGTCTGCTCCCCGTTGCAAAAGTGCTTTGATCAATAACACATCTTCCGGCGGATAAAGAAACACATCCAACCCATCATACGTGGACACATGTCGGGCTCCCAACACTTCTGGCGACAAAGAGAGGTCGTACGACTTCCCTTCCGCCGAGATGGTGAGATGACTCGTGAGTTGGATCGAGTGGTCGCCTTGCACATTGGAGTTACGCACATGCTCAAGCGGCGACTCGTAGGTAAACGAAGCGATGCCGAACAATTGATCCACGGCATCGTGGTCTTCGTTGCGCAAGTAGATGTCTACATCGTCCGGCAACCGTTCATTGCCAAGCAAAAATAAACACCCACTTCCGCCAATCGCGTACGGCAGATTGGCATCGTTGAGTTTTTGTATGGTGCTGTGCAGTAACGGAAAACGGTCGAAAAAGATTTTGATGCGATCTGGATTCATAGTTAATCTCCTCCGTTCTTCCTAGGCAGATTATCCTGAATAGTGAACCATGGCAATTTGCTGGCGTAAAAAATATGCTCGGTGGGAGTGAGTGACTCGACGTCGTCGAATAATCCGGTCGAAAGATCAATCCGATCTGGCCACTCGGTATTCTCGTACGAAATCGGCGAACCGCAGGTTCCACAAAACGTCCTCACCACTTCTGCCGACGGATGATGTTCCTTCGGCTTCTCACCCGACCATTGCACATCTACCTTGTTGAAAATCACAAATGCACTCACCGGCGCCCCCGTCGCCTTGCGGCAATCCGTGCAATGACAATATCCGCTCCAGATCGGCTCACCATCGACCTGAAACTTCACTGCACCACATTTGCACGAACCGGAATGAGACATACACATGTTAAAAGTTGAACCGGAATGACCCGTGCGGCCATTCCGGAAAAGCCGATGTTCAGGACTGAGACGTCGTGTCGCCTGGGTCTTTGACCTTCTTGGTCTTGGGAGGATCTTGACGAACGAGACCCACGCCGTGATTGGGGCCTAGGAGTTCTGTGCCGCTAGGCGCTGGACGATCAGGAAGAATCCTGCGCAGCCGACACGGGCGTTCAGGCTTAGATGTTTTCGCCATCTGCCACCTCAATCATGAGAATAACACACTAGGTTCAACTTCAAAAGTCCTTCAAAAAAATGACCACGGACGGCCAATGAAACTCTACGCCCCGTAACACGAGTTAACGATCTTGTCTTATGAGAATGAGACATCACCCTAACGCACGACGAATATCGCCAAGCATCTGCTGATTTTCACCTTCGGTCAGCATAATATTTTTATCTAAAACGACAGGTCCAAGTGGATCATCCTCCACGTAGCGAGGAACAACATGGCAGTGCACATGCGGACAACGATTGCCGTAAATCATGTAATTGATCTTCACGGGATGAAAAACCGTTTGGATTGCCTGCGCGACTTGAGAAACATCGTCGAAAAACTCGGCACGTTCTTGTGGGGAAAGTTCGAAGAGTTCATTGGCGTGGCGCTTCAACGCAACAAGCACATAACCTCGCACCGTTTGATCTTTCGGCAATCGCACATAGCTTTGCTTCAACTCAGCAACTTTGTAGCTAAAATTATTTTCCTCCTCGTGAATATCCGCACAAAAAGGGCATCCAATCCCCTGTCTCATTGCCGCCCACTTTTCTGAATCTTTCCAGGACATACAACTTACACAAAGTTACAATTTAAGCTGTTACACAGTTCGGTAATCTGGTTAAAAACCGAGCAACTGTCTCAATCCGGAAATCAAATCAATGTTCAAACTAGGACTAAGCTCCAACAACTTTTCGACAGAGACATTTAAATTAAAATTGTAATTAGCAACCTCAGTTCTATGACTAACGACTTTATCATTTTGGGTTCGAGCCGGTGATGTAGACGCCATCTTCAGTTGATTAAACTTTGAGGTAGTTTCAAAAGTTTCGTCTTTAAAATGTACTCCCAACCATTGCACGTCAACTGGATTCACTTTTTTTTGTACAAGGTATTCATTAGTTTTGAGAAAGGACACGACTCTACAAATTTCTCCGCACTGATCCTCAGGACCCAGCACAACAAGAGCCCTTCCACAATATTGATGGATGGCCAAAGAGCTAATCTCCTCGCACTCATTTGAACATGCAATGATAGCTGGTAACCACTGTATCAAGGCGACCTCAAGTTTTCGTCTCATAACTAAGCCCCGTGACACTTTTTGAATTTCTTGCCCGAGCCGCAGGGGCATTCGTCGTTGCGGCCGACTTGCGAGAAGTCGGGGCCGGAGGGTTGGGATGAGACCCCTCCCAGCCTCCCCTTGGTAAGGGGAGGAGATGACGCATCCGAGGATTGCGAGAGCTTGCCCATGTTCTTGGCGGCGCCGGAGAGCATCACACCGGCGCGTTCGAGCATAGAGGGCATGCGCTCGAGGGCTTTTTTGGCGGCGCCAACGTGTAGAGCCATTTTGAAAAAGTTGTAGGCGATTTCCGCTTGCATGGCGTCTTCGAGGCGTTGGAAGTACATGCGGGATTCGCGTTTGTATTCCACAAGCGGATCAAGCTGCCCATAGCTGCGCAAGCCAATGGAAGTACGCAAATCGCGCATGATGGTGAGATGTTCAATCCACAAACGATCCATGGCGCGCAGCATGAAGCCGACTTCAATTTGTTTGCGCTCGGCAGGATCGGCCACGTCTTCGACAAATTTTTGATAGTGCTTTTCGGCAATCTCCATCACTTGTTTAATAAACGCTTCGCGTTGTTCCGCGGCTTTAAACTTGTCGCGCGAGAGCGGAGTGATGATCGCTTTCAGCGCGCCAACTTCGTCGGTGGAAAGCGGCAGGATGGTGGAGATGACTTCGGTGATCTCTTTGGTGTTGGTGTCGCTAGTGCTTGGGCGACCACTTGGGTTCGCCCCTACGGACGCCCCTACGGACGCGTGCTCACCCGTATGAAAAGCTACGATATTTTCAATCTCGTCTTCCACGATCTTGATGATTTTGGCTTTGATGGGATCAATTGCCGCGGACCCGTCCGACATGGGAGCAACTACCTCTTCCGCCACCGCCAACAATTCATCGCGACGCGTATAAATGGCGATGCGATGTTTGTTGAGGACGTCGTCGTAATCAAGGAGATGTTTGCGGGTGTCGAAGTTGTTACCTTCCACGCGCTCCTGAGCTTTTTCCAGCGAGCGGGTAACGAGTTTGTTTTCAATCGGCTGATCATCGGGGATGCCGAGCATGTTCATCATCGACTTAATGCGATCGGAACCGAAGATGCGCATTAAATCATCTTCCATGGAAACAAAGAATTGCGTCACGCCTGGATCGCCCTGACGGCCGGAACGTCCGCGCAACTGGTTGTCGATGCGGCGGGATTCATGGCGTTCGGTACCAATCACGCACAAACCGCCAAGTTCGCGCACCTTACGGGCGGCCTCAACATCTGGCGGATTACCTCCCAAAATAATGTCCACACCACGACCAGCCATGTTGGTGGCGATGGTTACCGCCCCCACCCGTCCAGCTTGGGCAATGGTCTCCCCTTCTTTTTCGTGGTTCTTGGCGTTCAACAAATTATGTGGAATGCCGGCAGCGCGCAACAGCGTTCCCAAAATCTCGTTTTTCTCAATCGAAGCAGTACCCACGAGCACCGGCTGCCCCGTGGCATGACGCTCGGCAATTTCACGCACCACCGCTTTAAACTTCCCTAACTCATTTTTAAATACACGATCAGACAAATCAACGCGGGCGTTATTGTGATTGGTGGGAATCTGCACCACCTCCAGATTGTAGATTTTCGACAACTCCTCCGCCTCGGTGGCGGCGGTACCGGTCATACCGCTCAACTTCTTGTACATGCGGAACAAGTTTTGAAAGGTGATGGTGGCAAGCGTCTGGCTTTCGCGTTTAATCTCCACCCCTTCTTTGGCTTCAATCGCCTGATGCAACCCATCGGAATAGCGGCGACCTTGCATCATGCGGCCCGTGAACTCATCGACAATCACCACTTCGCCATCGCGCACCACATAATCGCGATCCAACTTGAACAAGGCGTGGGCTTTGAGCGCCTGCTCCAAGTGATGCACCAAATGCATCTCTCCGCTCACATACAAATTCTCCACCCCCAGCGCTTGCTCCATTTTGTGCAAACCAGCATCGGTGAGCGTCGCCGCGCGCATCTTCTCATCGACATTGTAATCCTCGTTCTCGTTGAGCATCGGCACCAACTGAGAAAACTTTTTGTACAAATCTGCCGACTCCTCCGCTGGAGCGCTAATAATGAGCGGCGTGCGCGCTTCATCAATCAAAATGGAGTCAACTTCGTCAATAATACAAAACGGCAACCCACGCTGCACTTTGTCTTGCGTGCGCGCCACCATGTTGTCGCGCAAGTAATCAAAGCCAAATTCGTTGTTGGTGCCGTAAGTAATATCCGCTTGATAGGCTTCTTGACGCGAAACCGGACGCAAATAATCCATCTCTACTTTAAACGCACCCATGGTGTCGCGTTTTTCATCTAACGCCTGCTCATCCTCTGTTCCATGCTCCACGTTAAAGTGTGGATCATACACATACGCCGCGTCGTGTTCAATCGTGGCCACGCTTAATCCCAAGGCATGGTAGACCTGCCCCATCCACACCGCGTCGCGTTTAGCCAAGTAATCGTTGACCGTAATCAAGTGCACGCCTTTACCGGCAAGCGCGTTCAAATACACCGGCGAAGTGGCCGTGAGCGTTTTTCCCTCACCGGTGCGCATTTCCGCGATTCCCCCGCGATGCAACACCACTCCACCCATCAGCTGCACATCAAAATGACGTTGCCCCAGCTTGCGGCGCGACACTTCGCGCACCACGGCGAACGCCTCAACCATCAACGCGTCTAACGTTTCCCCCATGGCCAATCGTTCTTTGAATTCTTTGCTTTTCAAGGTCAATTCCGCATCGCTGAGCGCCTGCATGGCCGGTTCATAGGCGTTCATTTCCGCTACGCGGTCGCGCAATTCCTTAACCACTTTTACGTTTGGATCACCGAAAATCTTGTTGAGTAGAGGCATAATGGAGCCAGTATGCGGCAAAACAGTCAAAAAAACAAGACGGGGTCTTGCGACCCCGTCTGCCTTACATTTCTTCCTCTTCGTTCACCTCTGGTGCCTCCCCTGCCTCCTGCCGCCGGTCAATCTGGGTGTCCTTTTTCTCTGCTAGCCGTTCTTTCAACGTATCCTTAGCTTTATCGATGGCGGCGTACAAATCTTCATCCACCACCTCGACCCGCAACATGTCGCCGGGAATCTGTAGATTGATTTCGCACATGAACACCGGCCCCTTGTTGTGATGTCCGCTGGTTTTCCCAACTTCCACGTCGGCTGTCACGGCCGGTTCGTAACGCGTGGTCATGTCCGCTAAACTCAATAACTTCTCTTCAACATAGGCTTTAATCGCCTCCGTCATCTCCATGTCGGTACACTTGATTTTGTTAATTTGCATAGTCGGAATGATTACGACTTACCTTTTTAGTATACACTATTTTGCCGCCAATTTCTCTGTAGACGTTTGCTGACGTTTTTTTCTATGAGCATCGAATAATCGAAAATAATCGATGATAGCTTTTCCATGCGGAGCCAATGGTTCGTTAAACAACTGGATGCGTTGAGGAATATGTAACGCTTGCGCCAGAGCATTAATGAAACGTACATGCGCCAACGTTAATTTCGCATCAACGATCATCCTATCGGACACGACACCTCCCCGCATCATTTCTCGCAGGGCATCACGCCCGCCCAAAAAAGCTTCCCCCGGCATCCGCGCGTCGATCAAAGCAAGATTCCAACTCGTACTCTTCTCACGATCTTCTTTTTGATACAGTCGGGCATTCTTATCTCCCACCAATTCGAGAACATTTCCTGTCTCCTCAGTAAATCGAATGGCCGATAAAACAAAATCGTTTAATAAACCAGCAAACTGCGGATCCTGTTCAACCCGATCCAAAAGGACGGCACTGTCTTCTGAATACGATAAGAACTCTACCCCCCAGCGCGGATGATCGAACGGTTCATTGTCTATAAAATATCTATTGATCTTATCGTATTCTTCCGTCATCGAACCGTCGCGTATTTCGTCACAATCTTCTACGTAATAGGTTTGCAAAGACAACGATCCTTCCCCGAAAGCTTCTTTTGACACGCGCTGCTGTAAGGTGACAATCGTCGGCAGTTCGTGAAGACCGGGAGGAATCGCATGCTGCTGGTGTTCCTGAGGCGTCAATGTTCGAAGGAGTTCTTGATTGACTGGAACATCCATTACCGCCAAGCGTTCACGCAAAACAGCGTGAGGGAAATAGGCCTCCATCTCTGCAATATTTTCCTGCTCGTCACGCATAACCCTCTCTAAATACGCAGCAACGCGCGTACGTTCTTTCTCGCCAAACCTTTTGTTCTTTTCCAGTAATCGCAAAGACTCCGCTAAATGAAAACGGGAAACTTTGGTTACCAACCCTCGTTCTACCTGTTTGGCGATCTCTCTTTTTCCGTTGGGACCTCGCACCGTAGCTGTCTCAGGCCGCTCGATCGTAAAAACAGCTTGATACGTTCCTTCGCCAAGCATCTTCGGACGATGCACCCGAAAAAGTTCGTGGTTATGTATTGACCCCAACGCTACGGCAACTTCTTCTTTTCGCTCTTCCTCCGCTTGACCAGGACGAAATCCTACTTCGCGTTCCATAACAAAATAGCTAAAACCCTAAATACTGAATCTCTTCATGCAATTGTACGCCTAACTCGTCGCGAGCGCGGGTTTTGATGAAGCTCAAAAGCTGGAGGACGTCGTCGGCGGTGGCCGTGCCATCGTTAATCAAGAAATTTCCATGGACGGGAGAGATGCTGATGCCGCCAATCTTTTTGCCTTTCAAATCAAGCTGGTCAATGATCCAGCCGCTACCAAGCTGACCTTTGGACAAAAAGTTCTGTGGCACTTCGCCACGAGCGGTGACCGTGGCAATCTCCGACAAATCCTTAAACTCCACATTTTTAAACGCGCACCCTGCCGTGCCAGATGCGGACGGTTGCGTCGACTTACGCTTCGCAAGCACGGCATCCATTTTTGCTTTGATCTCTTCTTTACTACCCGGCGCAAGCTTGAAGGTGACGTCAATAATAATATCCGTGTTGTGTTTGAACACAGATTCCCGATAGGCAAACTGACAATCCGCGTTGGTCACCTCGACGATCGCCCCATCGCGCAACACACGTACCGATTCAACCGCATCACGCGTCTCCCCACCAAAACATCCGGCATTGCCACGCACCGCCCCGCCGATCGTCCCCGGCAAGGAAACCATCCATTCCAACCCGCTCAAACCGGCATCTCCCGCCATCCGCGCCACAGCAACAGAAATCGCTCCCGCGCCCGCAATCAGTCGATCGCCGTCGATCGTGACACCCCGATTCGCCATTTGGATAACGACGCCGTCATAGCCTTTGTCCGCACACAAGGTGTTTGACCCACCGCCCAGCACAAACCACGGCAGTTTTTTTTCTTGCGCAAATGCGATCGCCTCTTTGAGCTCATCCACTGTTTTTACCTCAACAAAAAACCTCGCCTCCCCGCCAATGCGAAAGGTTAAATGTTTACTCATGGGTTCATGTTCTTTCATCTGCATAGTCACATGAACTGTTTCTATTCTTGATCAGAGACAGCATCCCAACGTTCATCACCCCACGCGTCCGCAGCACGCTCCGCCGCGCTTCCCCATCCATACACGCGATCCAAGGACGCACGTTCCTCCGCAAACGCGTCAGCTTCTGCTTTACCTTGAGCAACTTCTTTGCTCATTTCTCCCGCCCGCGCGTCTGTTTCTGCCGAATGGAGAGCGGGAAGCGCTAAGTGCGCCGCCTCGTGAACTAAAACTTCCACATTCGCTTTGAGCGCAAAATTATAGTAAAGCACTTGCTGCTGATCATCAAACTCAGAAAGATCGAGTGACCGAATATACTCCGCAGTCCAATCGGCCGTTGCCTCTCCAGTCAAAAACTCCTCTAGATCCTCTTCAAAGCCGTCCCGCTCAATATTCACCCGGATCGTATTAGTCAAAAGACTTGCCTCACCATTTTCTATCGCAGGTTCTACCAAAGGAACCGCGCAAACCACTCGCGCGTTCGCCAGCGTATCAACCACCTGTTTGGCCGACACTTGGCCTTCTGAATCCCAAATAAGATCCATTTGGGATTGAATCTCTTGCGGGTGCTCTTCCGCCCAACGAATACTGTCGTCTATGTAAGCCTGTTCATCACCCGTGCATTCCAACTCCTCGAAATGCGTGGAGCAACCCTGAATCACGGCCATAAAAATAGATGGTACGAGCGCCGCACCAAGACGTTCCGGCAACGCTAATTTTTTCGCCTTGGGATCCTTTCGTCCCTTTACTTCAAGTGCCATCATCCACTTGACTGCCGCCTCGCGGTACGCCCGCGCCAATGCCTCACGACCTTCCTTCCGCTCTTTTGTTTCTGGAGATGAAACATATGATTGTTCCGGTTGATATCCCGATTCTGTTTCTCGTGACATAGAAAAAAGATTATTTAAACAGAAGCTTCCTAAACTCTTCGAACTGATTGTGTGCGTCCGGACTCAAACGCATGCGCATGATGGCTTTGGCAAGCTCGTCGCCGAAGAAGCGTTCGGAGCAAACAATGTCAATAAACGCGTCGAAGCTGACTTCTTTGATGCTGATGCGTTCGCCGCTGTCGAGCTGTTGATCGGCTACCGTGCGACAATCACGGGCAATAAAGGTATGAATTTGCCAGTCCAACTTGAGGACAGGTTCATCCATACGATACAACATCCAATCTTCCGAGGCGAGACCAGCCTCTTCCAACAATTCGCGCTTGGCCGCATTAAGCTCCGTCTCCCCCGCCTCGACGCGTCCACCAAATAACGTTAGGCACTTGGCATAATTCGGCTGTTCTTCTTCGCCAATCAAAATTGACTCTCCACGCGCGGCAATCACCTGCACCGTATTCGGCCGCTTGAGCATTTCAAACGTTGCCTCGCTGCCATCAAACATCTTTTGCTGCCATTGATAGACGTCGAAAATGATTCCTTGAAAGACACGTTTGGCTTGTTGGGGGATCTTCATACTAAACAAACGTGCGTGCGACGTCATCAATATCGCCGGCGCCCATGACGATCACCACGTCCATTGGTTTGATGATCTCTTTTAACTGAGCTTCCGCCGACGATACGTTTGCCGCGTAAGAAACATCTTTACCACGTTTTTTCACAGCCACGACCAAATCTTTTGACGAAATCTCCCCCTCTTCTTCTAGCCGACCTGCCACCGCGTAAATCTCCGCCAACACAATCACATCCGCATCATCAAACGACGGAACAAAGGCATCGAATAATTCTTTGGTGCGCGCGTGTTGATGGGGTTGAAAACACAGAACAATACGACGACCAGGAAAAAATTCGCGGGCGCCTTTGAGTGTCGCGGCAATGGCTGTTGGATGGTGGGCATAATCGCTGAACACATCTGCCCCCTTATACACACCAATCTTTTCAAAGCGGCGCCACAACCCCGGAAAGGCATTGAGCGTTTTGACGATCACGTCGTCGCTGATGCCGAAGTGTTTGGCGACCTCGACAGCGAGTTGAGCGTTACGAAGATTAAATTCACCGGGAATCATCAGATTCAAACCAAGTCGATATCCGTTGTCGACGAGGTCGTGCGGTCCGATCACCTTCTTAGCTTGCCCTTTCCACGTTTCGAACGTTTCTTGCACGTGGCCGAGGTCGCGATAAAAGTCTGGATGATCCATTTCGATGTTGGTGATAACGGCAACGTCGGGATGCAGGTTCAACATGCCGGCCATGTGTTCGCAGGCTTCGAGGACAAGCACTTTGGACGCACCCACACGCAGGTTGCCGTCGGGCCACGACTTCAATTTCGATCCGACAATAACCGTTGGATCCATTCCTGCCGCTTCGAGGATGCAGCCGATCATTGCCGTGGTTGTAGATTTTCCATGTGTCCCGCTAATCGCAATCGTCGTGTAGCCCTTGGCAAGTTCGCCTAAAAATTGCGGGTAGCTCATTTCGATAAGTCCCAACTCACGACCTCGTGCCCGCTCGGCGTTATCGACAGGAACGGCTGGCGAATAAATAATCAAATCAATATCCTCCGTGATGTTGTCCGCACTCTGTCCAATGGTGATGGTTGCTCCAAGTTTGCGCAGCGCCTCCACCTGTTCGTTGGGTGCCACGTCTGACCCGCTTACTCGTTTACCCGAATACAAAAACCACTTGCCGGCAGCAGAAACGCCAATCCCGCCAGCACCGATCAGATGTACCTGTTGAATATCTTCAAACATAGATTTGGACAGTTTACCTCGCACAGCAAAAAGCTGAAAGCCGTGCCAGAGGGGCACGGCTTGAACGCACGCGGGCTAGTTGACCACGCGCCGACGCGTGAAGGTGTCGAGACCACGAGGCTCGCGACAGACCTTTTCGATCCGATCAAGGAGATCAGCGTCGATGGTGGCTTCGGGTTGGTCGCGAAGCCAGTCGATCGCCGCTTCGAGCTCTTTGAAAAGCTCTGTCCGACCTCGCGGCTCGTTCGTGTTGACGTGCTGTCCGCGCAAAATGCGCACGACCACTTCTGCCGCCTGCTCCACCAGGTCGGGAGATAAGTCGCGGGTATTTTGCTTTGCTCGCACTATCAACAGTTTCACAAACCCTCGCGTCGCGTAGACCACTAACCCCTGGTGAAAACGATCCGCCATATGTACCCCTGGGTGGAGAGTGAGCCTAGCGCCATTCTTATCCTTTGTCAAGATATGAGCCAAGCATTACAATACGAACACTATGGTGTAATTCTCTGAAGTTCGATTGATTTGGTCGAAGCAAAACATTTATAAAATCTCTTATGTTTCTTAGAACTACTGACCCTGCCGTCGCCGACGCCCTTCAAGGCGAGCTCGACCGCGAACGTTCAGGCCTCGAAATGATCCCATCGGAAAACTTTGTCTCAAGCGCGGTACTTGAAGCACTTGGCTCAGTCGGCACCAACAAATATTCCGAAGGCTACCCTGGTGGACGTTACTACGGCGGCTGCGAGTATGTCGATGTGATTGAAAACTTGGCCCGCGATCGAGCAACGAAATTATTCGGCGTCAATCACGCTAACGTTCAGCCCGCTTCCGGATGCGCCGCTAACATTGCCGTCATGTTTGCCTTGCTTGATCCGGGCGACACGCTGATGGGTATGAGCTTAAGTTTTGGCGGGCACATGACCCACGGCCTTAGCGTCAACTTCTCCGGCCGCTATTACAAATCCGTCCAATACACTTCCGACAAAAACGGTTACATGGATTTTGATCAAATGATGGCGCTCGCCAAAGAGCATCAACCAAAGCTGATCATTGTCGGCGCCACCGCCTACCCACGCATCATTGATTGGCAAAAGGCACGTGAAGTGGCAGACAGCTGTGGAGCATTCTTGCTGGCGGATATTTCGCACATTAGCGGTTTGATTGTTTCGGGAGATCATCCATCCCCCGCAGGGATTGTTGACGTCATCACCACAACGACGCACAAAACCTTGCGTGGACCTCGCGGAGCGATGATTCTTTGCAATGGCAACGCTTCGACGCCGCTCAAAGCCGTTGATCGCACCCGCGAAAACATGCCGACCCTTGTTGATCGCGCTATTATCCCTGGCATCCAAGGCGGTCCGCACAATCATCAAACAGCGGCCATTGCCGTGGCGCTGCAAGAAGCCTCGCGTCCGGAGTTTACCGAGTACGGACATCAAATCGTCAAAAATGCCAAAACGTTGGCCGAAGAATTGATGACCCGCGGATTCAATCTTGTGACAGGTGGCACAGACAACCACTTGATGGTGGTTGATCTGACTAATAAAAACCTTTCCGGCAAAGAAGGGCAAATCGCTTTGGAAGTCGCCGGAATTACGGTCAACAAAAATACGGTTCCTTTCGATCCGCGCAAACCATTTGATCCATCTGGTATCCGTTTAGGCACTCCAGCGTTGACGACACGCGGGATGAAGGAGAGTGAGATGAAATTAATCGCCGGCTGGATCGATCAAGCGATCACCCATCACACCGACGTCGACGCGCTTACTAGAATCAAAGCAGAAGTTAAAGAGCTGACAGATCGCTATCCGTTGTATCCGGAATTGAGATACTAGTTTTAAAGACAAAATCCGAAATCACAAATCCTAAACAAATTCTAAGCACGAAATTCACAAAGCGAAAAAGGAGATCTTTTACGCATTTACCCTTTTCCGATTTCCGTTTGTTTGGTACTTCGAATTTAGGATTTCGTGCTTACATTTATGATGATCCTCAACGGCCGAGAGCTGGCGCAAAAGATTCGCTCCAAGGTGGAAGCGATGATTAAGACTCTACCAAGCCAACCCGGGATGGCTGCTATCTTGGTTGGCGATGATCCAGCATCGCATTTATACGTAAGCTTGAAAGAAAAAGCTTGCCGCGACGTAGGCATTCGCTTTGAGAAATATCTTTATCCCGCTGACGAACCGCAGGTGCACTTAATCAGTCGCGTGCAGGAACTGAACGATCGCGAAGACATCCACGGGATCCTGGTCCAACTTCCTTTGCCAACGCAGTCGGCCGATGCGGTAATCGCGGCGATTGACCCGAATAAAGATATCGACGGTTTTCATCCGGAAAACTTACGTCGACTTGAGGCAGGCGAACCGAGCCTTGTCTCCCCTGTCGCTCTCGGAGTGATGCGGCTCATTGACATTGCTTTGGAAGCACACGGCGGCGACTTGAGCGGCGCCCGGGCGGTGATTGTTTCTTCTGACATTTTTGCTCGTCCACTTGTGGCATTGCTTGGCGACGCCGGCGCCTCGACCGTTGTGGCCAAAGCGGATGACGCGGACTTGTGCGAAATCACGCGTGAAGCCGACGTACTCATCACCGCCGTCGGTCGACCAGGACTCATCACGGCCGAAATGACGCAGCAAGACGTGATCGCCATTGACGTCGGTACAACAAAAACCGCCGACGGTATTGTCGGCGACATCGATTTTCCTTCGGTGAGTCAAATTGCTTCGGCTATCACTCCCGTTCCTGGCGGCGTCGGGCCTGTCACGGTAGCGATGCTCATGTTGAACGTGGTCAAGGCGTATAGGATGAAAAAGACGAAAAGCTAAATCGGTTTAAGTCCATTTTAAAATTTCGTTTTTGCGAATTTGTTTGGTTCTTAGATTTTAAGATTTTAGTCTTTCTCCAACCGGAGCACCAAGGTACGCTCCCACAAACACTGCCAACAATTTCGATCCGTACACAGCCAGTAATAGCGGCGAAGTAAACACAAGCAACGGCGACGCCTGGGCAGTGAACCAGCCAGTCATACCATCAACAATCATCGCCAACACGGTCCAGGTGGCGGCGATAATCAACCGGTGGGCGTGCACGCGATCAGTGCCTCGATAAAATAACCAAGAAAACAACAACGTCGAAATCGGCACAAACAACAGCACAACGTAGCGCAGCTGCGGCAGATGAAAAATCGAAACACTGGCAAGCGTAATTACATACACCACCAGCACGGCGAGTACATAATCCGCGATCCAGAAAAAAGCGAAACGTTTAATAGGCATATCCCCCTGTTGCGATAAGTATATCAAATTGCCAGTATCATGCCGAGCACAAAGACCATCGCCACCGCGCACGAAACCCACGTAGGAATCGGCGCGGTCTTTTTTTCTTTTGAAGGAGTCTGCCGCTTCATGCGTTCATAAGCCACAATCACTAACAAACTTGTTGCACTGACTAACACACCGCCAACGAAACCAATAATCTGGACAAAAACCCTCGCTCCAGCCAGGTAGGCTAAGAACGGCACGATCGCCACCAACACCCAAGCCAAACGACGATGGATCCTGCTGTCGATCACCAACGCTTCAATGCATTCAATCTGCACCATGCCGCGAATGGATACGACGGATACGAGTCCGAGCACGGTACCAATCGCAATGATCATTGGATGGGTTACCGCCGCTAATCCAGAAATTGCATCAGCCGTCGTGGCCGCACCGCTCGCGCCCACCACCATAAAAGCGAACAATCCGTACAGAGACACAATCCCTGCGTACGCCCCCATCAACACTTTGGGTAAATGACGATAACGCCGTTCCAGCAAGTCGTGCATCTCTGGAACGGCTCCCAAACCTGCTAATGCAAAGAGGATAACTCCATACGGCAGAACCAGCGCCGAGACGCTGGGAGAAATCGTCAGTAAATTCTCAACATGAAATGCTGGCGCAGCAAACACGATTAACGCGGCATACAATCCAACAATAACAAGCACAAAATAGACGCTCAATCTGGAAAAGGCTTTCAATCCGCCAGTTGTGAGTAACGCGCCAACAACAGCCACGCATCCAGCCGAAACAGTCTGTGGCCAGCCTGTTAAAACAGACAAAAACTCTCCACCAAGCGCGGTGAAAGCCAAGAGCGACCCGAACATGCTCAATAAGAATACTGCGGCGGCAATGGTAGCCCCTCCAGAACCAAGATAACGTCCAATGTATCCCGCGAATCGTTGTCTGCCTGGCGTTTGCACGGTAATCTCTGCGTACATGAGGAGCAACAAAAGATCAGCAATAGCAAGGACAATCAACTCGACCAGGCCCACAAAAAACCCGGCTCGGGCGAACACGTATGGCAAGGCAAAAACCCCTACCCCGACCACCGTGGCAAAGAGCGTCGCGCCCGCGCGCAAGGAACGAACAGCAGATACGTTGGGCATAATGGACATCAGTATACCACCTCGGCCGTACAGCAGACGAGCCTTCCTCTCGCATCCACACCTTTTACACTTGTACCACTCACCCGGAGTGGTAAGATCCACTGGCTATGGACAGAATCCCCCCGCACAACCTGGAAGCCGAACAATCCCTCTTGGGATCGCTCTTAATTGACGGCGAAGCGATTATTAAAATTGCCGACGCTGTGCGGGCGGAAGACTTTTACAAAGACGCCCACCGGGTAATTTTTGAAACGATCGTCGAGTTGTTTGAACGCCATGAACCGATTGATTTACTTTCGGTGAGCAATCGTCTGGAAGAACGCGGCAAGTTAACAGAGATCGGCGGGAGATCGGCCGTGGCGGAACTGGGCAACGCCGTGGCCACCAGCGGCAACGTGGCGCACTACGCCAAAATCGTGCAGAAGAAAGCAACCCTCCGCCGCATTCTCAAAGCCGCTTCCAAAATTTCCGACATGGGATTTAACGAAGAGGAAGACACGGAAGTAATTTTGGATCAAGCCGAACAAACACTCTTCAACGTCTCTAGTAACTTCCTGAAAAACACCTTCTCCCCTATTCGCTCGGTGCTTTCCGACGCCTTTGAGCGCATCGACGAATTGCACCGCGAACGCGGTAAATTGCGCGGCATCCCCACCGGTTTCACCGAGCTCGACAACGTACTTGCTGGACTGCAAAAGTCCGACTTGGTGATTCTGGCCGCGCGTCCGTCGGTGGGAAAAACTTCCCTCGCGCTTGATATTGCCCGTAACGTCGCGGTCAAAACCAAACAATCAGTAGGCATCTTCTCCCTGGAAATGAGTAAAGAGCAGCTGGTGGATAGAATGATTTGTGCGGAAGCCAACATTGACTTGTGGCGTTTGCGCACCGGCCGACTCAGCGACCGCGACGACGAGTTCCCGCGCATCGGTGCCGCTTTAGGGGTGCTGGCCGAAGCGCCAATTTTCATTGACGACTCCGCCGGCTCGAGTGTGTTGGAAATTCGTACCAAGGCACGACGTCTGCAAGCCGAGCACAGCCTAGGGCTGATTGTGATCGACTACTTACAGCTGATGGAAGGACGCTCAAGTTCGGCAAGCTCCGACAACCGCGTGCAAGAAGTTTCCGAAATCAGCCGCGGCTTGAAACTGTTGGCGCGTGAGTTAAACGTGCCGGTGCTGTGTTTGTCGCAGTTAAACCGCGCGGTTGAACTGGTAAAACCGGCCATCCCTAAGCTGGCGCACTTGCGTGAATCCGGCTCTATTGAACAGGACGCCGACGTGGTACTCTTTATTTACCGCAAGTCCGCAGACAAAAACTATCGACCAGAAGATATTGCTCCGGAAGAAAAAGCCATCGCCGAAATCCATATCGCCAAGCATCGTAACGGCCCAACCGGAATTGTGAAATGCATGTTCGATGAAAAACGCGCCTGCTTCCGCAACATTGAACGTCGTATGGACGCCCCAGTCGCGCCGCTGGCTCCCCCGCCACCTCCACCGCCCCCGCCATCGCCATTTGGATAAAAAACGAAATTCCAAAAGGGTTTAAACCGATTTAAATTTTAGACAGTAGTATTTGTTTGATCTTTAGTCTTTACAACATTTAGTCTTTACAAACATATGTTCAATAAAATCAAAGCGATCAAGGATCTCCGAGACAAAGCCAAGTCGATGCAATCGGTATTAGCAGAAGTACACTGCGAGGGTTCCGCTTGCTGGGGCAAAGTTGTTGTGAATATTGATGGCAACCAGCAAGTACAAACCGTGAAGATCGATCCAGAAATGATGCAAGATGTCGCCAAATTGCAAGACGGCATCAAAGAAGCGTTTAATGACGCCATGAAAAAGTTACAGAAAGAGTTGGCCAGCAAAATGAAAGACATGGGAGGATTGGATATGTTTAAAGATTTGGGACTCTAAAGACATGCGCCGCTTTCCTGCCCCCATTCATAATCTCGTCGGAGCATTTTCGACCTTGCCGGGGGTGGGTCCCAAGACCGCGCTGCGATATGTGTTTGCCATGCTGCGCATGAACAAAGGCGACGTGGAACATTTTGCCCAGGCGGTGATGGCCTTAACGCGAGACATTACCGTGTGCCGCTTGTGCAAAACCTATTCCGAATCCGAGTTGTGCGAGATTTGTCGTGATCCTCGACGCACGACGGACGCGCTGTGTGTCGTCGCCGAACCGCGAGACATTGCCACCATGGAAGCCACGGGCGTTTATCATGGACGCTACTTTGTGCTGGGCGGATCATTGAATCCCGTGGAAGGGGTTACACCCGACGTGTTGAACATTCGCGAGTTGATGCAACGCCTCGAGTCAGAACCAACGATTACGGAAGTTATTTTGGCCTTCAGCCCAAACGTCCACGGTGAAACCACCATGCTGTACTTGTCTAAGATGATTCAAAAACTTGGCCGCAAAGCCACACGCTTGGCCCGCGGCCTCCCCCTCGGTGCGGATCTTGAGTTCGCCGATGAAGTGACCCTCGGAGAAGCAATGACCGGACGCAGGACGTTGTAGTGTTCCCTGTTCCCGTTCGCCCCGGCCGTTTCGAGCACGCCGCAGACAGCCCGGCAGAAGGATAACGATTCCGACCATTGGTCGGAAGGCCGAGGATTGTTTGAGCGTACGAGCCTGAGCTTGTCGAAGGCGAGAAGCGAGTTCCGCAGGCCAGTTATCCGATGACGGAGTCTGTCGCGGCGGCGCAGAATAGGCCGGACGGTTTCTTTACCCCACTTTCTTTGACGGAACAAAGAAAGTGGGGAGAACTATAAAAGCGAGGCATTTGGCCCCGCTTTTATTTTACGTTACGCGGTAATTTTATCGATGGAAACTTTGGTGAATGGCTGGCGGTGAGAGGTGTGGCGGCGATAGCGGCTCTTGGACTTGAACTTCACAATAATCTTTTTGTCGCCCATACCGTGTTCGGTCACCGTGGCAGCAACCTTGGCTCCGGCCACAATCGGCTTGCCGACCTTCACGTTCGTGCCTTCGTCATCGGCCACGAGCATCGCTTCAAAGGCCACAGGCTTGCCAATTTCGGTCTCGAGCTTCTCGATCGTTAACGTATCCCCTTCGCGGACAATGTACTGCTTGCCGCCTGTTTTAATCACTGCGAACATAATGAATTTGCGGCGGAGGTGGTCTCATACCATTCCCAGCTAACCATTCGGCACCATCCCGTCAAAAATTGGGCTCCGACTTTGAGAAAAATCTTCAACGTATCTACGGATATGTTTCAGATTTTTCTCTTCGTCTCGCCTCAATTTTGAACGGGCTATGCCAAAGCGTTAGCTGGAATGGTATGAAAGACGCTTAGAACCCCATGTGCCAGCATTAATTTCGATGGCGGGATCTTACCAAAGATGGCCAAAACCGTCAATAATTGACACCGTCATTAAGTGTTGATTAACCAAAACGAGCCAAGGAGCACAACCATGGGCTATACGTGTCGATCCCTCGTCGTCTTTGCGTTCGCGAGCACCATCGCCTACAGGGTCTACCACCTCATCGTCGGCGGAGCGCCACCCCCCCCATGACGACGAAGCAGGCATCCGCGCCGCCAAGGCCTGCGCCAGGGTGACCGATGACAACTGGCGCGAGGCCAGCTGGAGTGCTGGCTTGGGCAGCTCTTCTCAGGAGATCTGCCAGAGTCGGATCCGTGACTATGTCTACAACGGCCTCGGACGAGACGAAGGTATCCGCCCGTGCAAGTTCATCGGGCTTCCCAAGTTCTGCCGTCTGTCGGACCGCTCCATCACGGCCTACGAGATCTACGGATACCACACGGTATTTCTCGACGTGACCGGAAAGGACAACGTCGAGCGCGTCCAGTCCCACGTCGTCTGGCTGGCCGACCCTGTGCCCGAGTCCTTACCCTGAACGCTCCGCGCGCTTGCGCGGGAAGATGAGCGGAACGCGCTCGTCCTCCCCGGGCGCGCTTCTGCTTTTATAAAGACGTACGCCCTGGCCGAGAGTGGCGCAGGGCGCGGCGGGAGGAACCGGACTAGAACTGGGACGGGTCGTAGGCAATCAACAGGCACGGATGTGTACCGACATACGTCCCCGCATACGGAAACTGCTCATCGAAGGGAAGCGGCGAAATATACTCCGCCAGGATAACTTGCGTGAGCAGCTGACCATGCGAGAGTTCACGAATCGTTCTATAACTGTAATCCCCACTACTACCTTCCCTGCAGATGACCCGCCACAAAGGGAGACCGGGCGACGTGGTCAGCACGACCTGTGTTACTTTCGCCGCCCCTTTGGGGGGATCCACAGGCGCGCAGGGATGATTGAGAAGTTTATCCAACTCCAAGGGAATTACCTGGACCCTCGTATCGACGGCGATCGGTTGCACCCTTTGACGAATGAGCTCGGGCGGCGCCCCGAACGAAGCGAAAATGGTGGCAGCGACTTCACGTCCGACACCGTTCATCGCTCGCACCGCAGTGGTCGAGGCGTAGACGTTCACTTCAAATTCGCTTCCCTCCATTTTGATCGGATGAGGCTGCCAGGTGATAAGGACGATCGGCAGAGGCTCACGGGGGAAGATCTCGTCGGTTCCGATCTTCCAGCCACCGGACGTCAAGCTGAGACGCAGGCCACTCACGTGCCCGCCCAGATGCTTCTGCAGCTGCGTCCGGGCGATGTTGACCTGCGTATCGCTGTTGAACTCCGCGACGGGCGTGTTGAGATCGAGGGTGAAATCATCGCGCTCGAACAGCGCGAGCGGGACACCGAACTCGGTGAGGAGCATGGCGAGGGTGAGGGGGCTGCCGTTGCGGGTCGTGGAGAGAGATTGCATCTGACTTCCTAGGTGGATCTTTTGTTTACGGCAAAAAGACCTCTTTGTCAAGAGACCTGGAAGCGAGGATAAGAAACGGTTGACGGGAACGGAAAGATACGATAGGTTGGGAAGTCGCCTGGAGTGTCCAATGGTTCTGTATCTCTTCGACGCCCTCTCTTCGATGATCACCAACAGCCGCCGGCCCCCGCTCGCATCCGAGCTCTCGGTCGACCCCGAAGACAAGAGCATCGACTTCAGGGAAGTCGGGGTGCACATGTGGTGCCAAAAGGGTCCGCTCGGGTGGTTCGTCTCCATCAATCTGAATGAGTGGGTGCTCTTCAGCACCCGTCACGAGGAAGAGACGAACGACGGCACCGAACCCTCGCGCATGCTGGTGAGCAGGTGTATTGGGCGAATTCCCAAGGACGCGGTGATCGATCACCGCAACATCTGGGACAGGCTGGCAGAAGGCCAGCTGATCGAGACCGAGTCGGTCATGCTCTTGATCCAGTCCTACATCCGCTACCGCCTTCGGTAGCGACCTCCGCGCGCCTGCGCGGGAAGATGAGCAGACCGCGTGCTCGTCCTCCCCGGGCGCGCTTCTGCATTTAAAAAGACGTACGCCCCGGCCAGAGATGGCACAGGGCGCAGCGGGAGCAGATGGACTAGAACTGGGACGGGTCGTAGAAGATGTGCAGGCACGGCCTGGCGCCGACGAACCCACCCGCGAACGGGATCTGGTGCTCGAGGGCGAGCGCCGGGACGTACTCGACGAGCACGTGCCTGGTACCTGCTGAATCGAGAAGGGTTTCGCCAATGGTTTGATGCCAATCGCACGGCAGGGTGATGTTCCACCCGGTAGCGGCGTCAACGAACAGCACCTGGCGCGTCCGCGACACCCCCTTGTGCGGAACCTTGGGAGCCCACGGACGATCGAAGATCACCTTGCGCGTGAGGGGCACCGGATAGACCCTGGCGTCCCCGGCGACCATCGGTAACACCACGTGAATCAGGGATTCGGGAATCCCCAGCGCGGTCATGATGGTCAAGAAGCCCCGGGATCCGACCCCTGTAACCTGACCTAGTTCTTCGGAAATGGACATGCACGTTCCTCGGTGGATCTTCTGTTTACAAAAAAGTACACCAGACGTCAAGGTGTAACGCTCAACGTTTGTCCAATTTGTATGTTGTGCCGATCCGCAAATCCGCTAGGGACTTCTAGCACGGTATCGACAGGATCCGTCGAACGATAGGTTGGCAATGGATCGTCTCCACTCGTCGGAATCGGGACGTTGTGTTCAATGCCGATAATCGTTCCGTTGTTGATCCACACAATATCGATCGGAAACGTCATCTCCTTCATCCAAAATGTTCTCGGCTCGGATTGATCCCAAACAAAGAGCATCCCGTGTTCATCGTCGAGCGGAGCATGGCCAGACAATCCGCGCACCTGATCCTGTACGGTGCGCGCGACTTCGACCTCTACCGATATGCCTTGTTCAAAGGTAACGGTAGCGTGGGATTGACGGATGGTAAAAAAAACGACTCCAAAAAAACAGAGGAGGAAAAAAGAAAGCAGTAAAGAAAAACGGCGAGGCACACTTAGGAGCGTTTACGCTCTTTGATCACAATCAGCAACGCAGAAATGATCATGGCCACAGCAATCAATCCAAAGAAGACGGCCTTTTGCCGGCTCTGCAAAAATAGTCCTACTAAACCGACACTGGCAGCAATAGCATAATAGATCCAAACCACTTGTCGCTGCGATAATCCTAAATCCAACAAGCGATGATGCAAGTGTTTACGATCCCCTTTGGCTGGCGAACGATGTTCCACCAGCATCCGTCGGAAGACCACCCAAATAACGTCGAGGAAAGGAATACTTAGCACCAACAAGGCCGTACCAACCTTCGCGCCCCCAATCACCGCCAACACCCCAATGGTGAACCCCACAAACGTACTCCCCCCTTCGCCCAAAAAAATCTTGGCCGGATGCGCGTTCCAAACAAGAAACCCCAGCATGGCTCCAAGGCAAATAGCAGCAAAGACGGCTGCGTCCGGTTGAAAGTACCGTACCGTCAGCGCCAAACCCATCATCATGGCCGCGCCGATGGCGGAGACGCCGGTGGAAAGTCCGTCCATGCCGTCGAGAAATTTGGTCGTATACATCACCACCAGCAACCACACGAAAGTCAGCAGTTGACTGGCGACGAGCGGCAGATCAATCGGTTCAGAACCGAAGGGATTAGAAAGTTTACTGACCCCAATGCCAAAGAGCACGGCGACGAGGGCCGCTAGCAAAGGAAACAAAATGGCCAAACGCGGCGGCAGGTTAACCTTGTCGTCAAGGAAGCCGCCGATCATCAATACCGCGCCACCAAGAAGAAAACCTACGTATTGCCGCGGACCAATCAGTCCGCTTGTGAGAATGTCTGTTTGACGATCAGCCAAAATCCACAACACCACCACGGCGATGGCAAAAAAGATCGCCAATCCTCCGAGCAAAGGAATGGGATGATGATGCAATTTCTTCGGTTCTTGACCTGGATGATCAAGTACCTTCCACCGCTTGGCTAGTTGAGCCACAAGCGGCACCATAGCCACGGCAACCAAAAAAGTAATACCGCCGCATAGCACGGAAACAATGAGCATAAGCAGGGCGGTGTCTGTCATAGGGAGCGCGTCGACTTATAGTTCTGCCGCTTTTTGCAGCGTGATCTTACCTCCGGGTTCCAGAGTCAACGTGTCGCGGCGACCAACTTCACCTTTCAACAAGAAATTCGCGATGGCGTTGTCGACTTCTTCTTGAATCACCCGGCGCAGCGGACGGGCGCCGAACTTGGGATCAAATCCTTTTTGCGCCAGCTCGGCCACGGCAGCGTCGGAAGCGGTAAAGTTAATCCCCTTCACTTTCAACCGCTCGGCCACTTTACCAATCAGCAAGTAGGCAATTTGCAAGACGTCGTCCATGGTGAGCGGTTTGAACACAATCACCCCGTCAAAACGGTTCAAGAACTCCGGGCGATACACCGTTTTCAATTCTTCGGTCAGTAAATGCTCTTTGACTTCATTAATCGGCGTGCCAGTAGCGGTAGCCTCCATCACGTATTGCGCCCCGGCGTTACTGGTAGCGATCAAAATCACGTTGGTAAAGTCGATCACCCGCCCAGCACCATCGGTTAAGCGCCCGTCATCCATTACCTGCAGGAAGATATTCAAAATATCTGGATGGGTTTTTTCCAGCTCGTCTAACAACAACAAGGAAAAAGGATTTTGCCTCACTGCTTCTGTCAACAATCCTCCTTGGCCAACGCCGCCGATTAAGCGTTCTAAACTCGACTTCTCCTGATATTCACTCATGTCGAAACGCAACATCGATTCTTCACGGCCAAAGTAGACTTCGGAAACGGTTTTAGCCAATTCCGTTTTTCCCACACCGGTAGGACCCAAAAACAGGAAGTTGGCGATGGGGCGATTGGGAGCGCGCAATTCCGTACGCGCGCGACGCAACGCGGCGGAAACAGCGGTCACCGCCTCTTCTTGACCAATCACCCGCTCATGCAACCGTTCTTCCATGTGCAACAGTTTTTCTTTTTCGTCGTTGCCGACTTCGGTCACCGGTACCTTGGTTTTTTCGGTGATAATAGCGGCCACGTCTTCGCCCACCACGCGCGCGTTGGCGCCACGGGCGTTAAACGCATAGAGTGCCACTTCCTGTGCCACTTCAATCGCCTTCTCCGGCAAAGCGCGGTCGTGGATATAACGGCCAGTCAAAGTGATCAATTTTTGTACGGCGTCGTAGGTGAAAACAACGTTATGTTTGTACTCAATACCCCCAATTTTTGATTCCAGCATTTGTACCGCTTCATCCGTCGGTGGTTCGTCAATCGAAATCTTTACCAGATGCTGTCCAAGTACCGAGCGCTCAATTTTACTGACATAGGCTTCCGGAGTCGCCGTAGCAATAACAAACGTATACCGGCGATCAAGTTCTTGTCCCAATACGGCGGAAAGGTCGAGTCCGGAAGAAATCATTTGATCAATATCCGTAATGACGGTCACAATGTTGCCGGACATGCCAATTTCCTGCAGGGCGCGCAACAAACGCGCTTCCGCTTCGGTACCGCTCGTGCCCGCGACAATGTGAGAAAGCGAGAGCTTAATCAATCGCTTGTCCTGTAAAATGCGCGGCACCCGCTCTTCCACCATCAGTTCGGCAATCCCCTCCACAATAGCGTTTTTTCCAACTCCATGTTCACCAACCAGGACCACACTTTGCATACCTCCTTCAATCACCCGAAATATTTCCGCGATCTCCCGCTCGCGGCCAATCAACATGGACAAACGACCGTAAACCGCCTCTCGGGTTAAATCTTCAGAGACCGAATCCAAGTATGGCGTTGCCAAAGCGGTGTAAGCGCGGTTCATGTTCCCTTTCGGTTTCAATGCCGCAGCGCGGTTGAAAGCGCTATAGCGGCGGCGCAGACTGTCGGAAATGCGCAACCAAGCCACCACGTTTTCCACGTCTTGCCGCTCAATTTTTTTACTGAACAGCAGTTCTTGGAGAAAGGGATCGGCGTCGTAGGCGGCAAACAAAAACTCCACCGCGTGGATGTGATCGCGTTTGTGGCGCAAGGCGCTCAAAAAAGCCTTGAGGACAATCTCTTCCGCCGCCGGTCCAAACACGGTTGATCCACTCGGCAACGAAGCCAGTCGACGCGAAAGCGCGTCTTTGACCGTATCAAAAGCGATGCCAAGTCTTCCAAACACCACCGCCGCGTCGGCAGACGTTAATGACCCGACAAAAAAATGTAGGGCACTCACCTCGGCATGTCCAAACGACACCGCGGTCGTATACGCTTCTTCGACCGTTTTCTCCGCGGCCGCATCCATGAATCGAGCGATTTCTACCCGGTGACCAGATACCGTTTCGGACGCAACGAGCGTATCAACAGTTGCTGTGTCAAGATGCGGCAGCGTTCCACGATCGCGCGTAGATTCCAAATGCCGATACATCAAGAAAAGCCCGAGAAACACCGCTAACCAAAAACAGAAGAGGCCGAGTTGCGGCGTGGCCCAAAAATCCATCTGCCATAACAAAGCAAGATCTTGCAAAGCCAGCGTTTCCAAAACAAAAACTCCGAGGAAAACCATCATCGCCACAAACACAGCCACCGTAATCACCCGCTGTGTGGCGTTGCGCGTTTTTTTCAAATCAATAGCCACGGCATCCATCCGCTCAGCAAATACGTACGTCGTGTTGTTAATCATCACCCCTTTCATAATGTGAGAGCGCCAACGGCGTGAAACAAGATTTGGGAGACGACGAAAATTGGTAGGAGGAGATAGAGAAGAAAAAGAGAAAGAAGGAGAAAAAGATAAACGGTAAGCACAATGGTTCTACCAACAATTTGTACCACGCGCATGAAAAAACTAATCAATCGCCCGGAAATATCGCGGGCGTTGTACATGGGCACGAAAAGATTTTTTATCCACACGCCAATCGCCAAGCTGCGTGCTTCGTTGCGCGCGGCACCGATGGCGGACTCTGCAACGCGAACAAGCCCACGGCTATACCACCAAACCGGAAAAAAGACGATCCCTCCCAGAAGGTCGACGAAAAAGTAGCGAGCACTGAGCACGGCGGCATTCTGCGCCATAGTGCTCGCATTTTACCACACTTTAGGCGGACACTTCGATAGTCCGACGAAGCTCCTGCATCAGGCGCAAATAAAAGCCGATATTTTGCAACGTTGCCAAGCGCGCCGCCAATGGCTCTTGAATCAAAAAGAGGTGGCGCAAATACGCTTTGGAAGTATCCGGGGAGATCCAAGGATCAAGCGGCGAGGTGTCAAAAGTATATTTCTCGTTGCTTAAATGCACTTGGTCGTACAGTATCGCGGCGACTTCTACATCCCTAGCGCCTTGTTGCGCCGCCCGCAATGCGCGCGGCACACAAATTGACGGATCCTCTTTCCACAAAAACACCGTTCCATGACGAGCGTTGCGGGTTGGCAAAACACAATCAAACATGTCCACACCAATAGAAACGTAATAGACAATCTCTTCGGGGAATCCCCCTCCCATAAAATACCGCGGCTTGTCTTCGGGCAATCGCGCGGCCGTGAAGGCAGCAATCCGATAGGCATCAGCACGATCCTCCCCAACGGAAAGCCCTCCGATGGCATACCCGTCAAAATCCATCTTCACCAAGGCATCGGCCGAACGTGCGCGCAAATCCTCGTGCGTGCCACCTTGGACAATGGCGAATATTTTTTGATTTTGCGACATTTCGGATTTTGGATTTGTTTCGGATTTGATTTTTTGGATTTCGGATTTTGATCGTTCCGCCCATCGCAACGAACGCTCCATCGCCTCTTCGTATCGCTCGCGCGTGGAAGTGCCAGAAGCCACATCATCAAACTGCATGCAAATATCCGCCCCAATCGCCGCCTGCATTTGCATCGATGCCTCCGGCGTTAAAAAATGCTTGTCGCCGTTAATCACGGATTTGAACTCCACGCCGTCTTCTGTTGTTTTGTTGGGCAAAGAAAACACTTGATACCCGCCGGAGTCAGTCAACAAAGCACGATCCCAAGCGGTTAACGCATGAAATCCACCGAGCTTCTGCATCGCCTCCAGTCCCGGACGCAACATTAAATGATAGGTGTTCGACAAAATAATCTCCGCTCCTAGCGTACGCAAATCCTCCATCGACAACGTTTTCACCGCCCCTTTGGTGGCAATCGGCATGAAAAACGGCGTCTGCACTAGACTATGAACCGTCTGTAGCTCCCCACGTCTTGCTAAGTGATTTTTGGATTTGAGGTGGAACATAGGAAAAAGTAGAAGAAAAAGAAAAAAGATAAAGCGTACTTTATCCCCTTTCTCCTATTTTATCCAACTTTCTCCCTTGATCCTAGCGATTTACCGCAACCGAGGAACCGCCGGCAGAGGTGTAGGCCACCGAACCAACAGGTACCATGCCGAGCATTTTCAAGTTGGTAGCAACATGATCAACGGACTGCGCTTGCGCTACTTGATATTCCAATTGCTCATTGGCCACCGTCAACTGATTCATTTGCTTTTGTAAATCCTTCATTTGGAACCCTTTACTGGAAGAGTGGTTAACCTGCGCAATATATCCCAGGCCAACAATCACTACCATCACGAAGCTCACCACATTTAACACGGGCAAAGTCGGTTTTAATTTAGTTTGGAATTTCATACCTCCTCACCTGAGGAGGTTGAACTCCTACAGGCGCTCCGCCACACGCAATTTAGCACTGCGCGAACGCGGGTTTATTTTTATTTCCTCTTGGGTCGCGATTATCGGTTTTTTCGCCATCACGGCAAGTTCACTACCGGCATGCGCCTTCATGAATTGCTTGACGGGTCGGTCTTCCAGGGAGTGGAAGGATATGACCGCAAGTCTGCCTCCTTGAGCTAAAACGTCTAACGTTTGTGGCAGTGTTTGTTCGAGCTCACCGAGCTCGTCATTCACCGCAATACGCAACGCTTGAAAGACGCGTGTAGCTGGATGGATCTTCGGCCCGTGAGGGCTGCGAGGAACCGTTTGCGTAATGATGTCGGCGAGGTGATCCGTTGTTTGGATTCTCTTCTTTCGCCGCTCTTCGAGGATACGCATGGCGATCTTGTGGGCATGTCTCTCTTCTCCGTAGCGTCGAAAGATCGACGCGAGTTCGTCTGGGGTCCAGGTGTTCACGATGATCTCCGCGGTCAGTTTCTGACGTTTGTCATACCTCATGTCCAAGGGCCCAGCGTTTTGGAAAGAAAATCCGCGTGCGGAATCTTCGATATGGTGAGAGCTGAAACCAAGGTCCAATAAAATACCGTTAACCGCAGTAAATCCATGGGCATAAGCCGCTGCTTTGAGCGTTACGTAGCTGTCGTGTACGAAGACAACCCGTTGCCCAAATCGCTTTAAGTTCTCTTTCGCTTCGGTCAGGTTGCGTAGGTCTTTGTCAAAGGCGAGTAAACGACCATGCGGCGCGGTGCGTTCCAAAATCATTGCGGCGTGACCTCCAAGGCCAACGGTGCCATCAATAAAATCCTGGTTGGGCTTCGGATCCAACCAGCGCAACACGTCGTTTGCTAAAACTGGAATGTGGATCATAAGCCGATCTCGCCAAGTTGTTCCGCAATACCCACAGCTTCTCCCTCGGTCGCTGTTTTATATGTTTCCCATTTCGTCTTGTCCCAAAGTTCAAGGCGATTATAAAGACCAGCAAGAACAACTTGTTTGTCCATTCCTGCATAGCCTCGAAGATACTCGGGGATGACGATGCGTCCCTGTTTGTCGAGTTCCACGTCCATTGCTCCCGCAAGCATGAGTCGGGCGAAGGCGCGTGAATTTGCTCGCCCCAGGGGCAAACTTGCCAATTTCTCTGCAAGCTTTCCCCACTCCTCCGAGGGGAACAGGAACAGCGAACCGTCAAGACCCCGAGTGATCACCGCCCCTTTCGACAAGTCAGCCCGAAACTTGATTGGCACTGCCAACCGGCCTTTGTCGTCGATAGAATGATGATATTCTCCGAGAAACATACGCTGGACTCAGGATTAGATTTTCCACGGTGACGTTTCTGTTTTTGTTTTGCGGGACGATCGCGTACAAAAATAAGGACAGACTCGCTTGGAGCTATCCCCACTTTCACCCACGTCGCTACCCGATGACCCCATTTTATACCACTGAGCTACCCTGTCAAACCATTTGTGTGGATAACTCACCGCACATGGGACCCTTTTAAGAGAACGGGGCGGATTAGATCCTTTTATAGGGTCGGAATTCTGTAGAGAGAAGATCTGGGTGAGTCAGTTTTGTATCGGCGGGGTCCCCGCACCCCGCCTATAGGTTTTGACCACCCCTTCCCGACACCCCTACCCTCCTTATTGTCTCTTGAAGGACAATAAGGAGCTGTTGCCTGCCCTATCGACAAGTAAACATCTCTTAAATCTTCTTTTTTGATTATTTAACACGAGAAAAAAGAAGAATAGAAAAAGTTTTCATCTTTGACTCACTAACAACAAAAGGAGGACTATTCTATTAACCGTTTCTTATTGTCCTTTGAAGGACAATAAGAAACATAGGGGTACAACCCGGAGGGTAGGCACAGGTCTAGCAACGGCAAATTATCTAAAACAGCACGACGGGAGCAGGGGCTCCCGCCTATGCAAATCGACCCGCCCACTACCCCATCTTAAAAGGCTCCCAGTTCGACCTTTTAAATCCTTCGCACATATGTGCTATAGTAAAACCACTCCACAGCGAACTGTTTTGGGCTAAATTTGTCTTACGAGCTTAGAACGCCGACTCCCTTGGGAATCGGCCGAGAGCTCCGCGGCGAAGTGCGTCTTGAAACAACTATCCAGCTAATCCTGGATATTTGCACCACGACCACGTTCTTCTTAAGGAAGATATACCCGACTTTGTGTAAGCCAAATTCAGTTTGAGGTGGAGTTTTTTGTTTATCAAAAAAAGCGAGGAAAAACTAAAGACGAAAAAATTTAAAAACTGAAACAAATACTAAAATATCTAAAACTAAAAAACAAAAACGGGTTCAATGTCCGTTTTTACCTTTAGTGTTTTTGTTTTAAAAACTTTGTTTATGTTTTTAGTTTTTTCGTCTTTAGTCTTTGCCTCCTCAAAGCAAGAGCACCCGTCGCGGAGAGCGAAGCGGATGCTCTGCCGGCGGCGGGTGCTGGGTGGGATATCAGTCTCCCAAGATGACGTGGTTGTAGATGAAATGGACGGAGGTTCCGCCGACCGTGCTCGGGAAGTGCAGGCCCTTGATGACCGCCCGTGCGCAGGCGGAGGCATCGTCACTCACCACCACATCGCCGGGATCGATCTGGTAGGTGAGGAAGAGCGAGTCGGGGTTCACCGTTCCACCTCGGACGTAGAACGTCCCCTCGATGTTCAGATCGAAGCTGCCCAGACAGGCAGAGAGCGGCAGAGTCGCAGAATCACGCAGGACGTTGCTGACGACCGTGAGGTCGCCACGGTCGATCTGAACGATCGTGAACTTCCCGTTGACGGCCACGGGCAGCGCTTGCTCCTTCGGGACGTCCGGCATCTCCATGGAGGTGGGGACGGTCACCGTCACGCCCACCTGGATGGTTGTGGCGGGCTGCTCGCCGGCGAGGGCGAAAGAAACAGCGAGAAGCAGGCTGAAGAGAGGCATGCGGACTCCTGGCTATCGCGTCGATCCATTTCGACGACAAAAGATACTACCCCCTCCAAATCAAAAAGTCAAGCCGTCGCTCATGTTCCATCGAAATGCTCCGTCTTAATTTTTCCTTTTTTCTCCCTTCAAAAGCATGAGCACCCGCGTGGCGAGCGAGTGCTCAGCCGATCCGCGGGTGCGAGATCAGGGCGCGGGGACGATGTTGAGCAGACCGGTCTTGTGCAGGAAGTCCCAGCAAAAACCCACCACCGGGTTGGACTCTCCCTCTTCCCGCAGAGCGATGCGGGCGCGGACAACGATCTCTCGTCCGTCAGACTGCGCCTTGTCGCCACCCTCCCAGGCGACACCGTAGGGGGTGAGAACCAGGAGCTCGATGGGCGCGTCGGCTACGCCCTCCTCCTGGAGACGAACAGGAATCACTCCCGCCACTTCGGCAATGTGCCAAATGTCGTGCGGAAGGAAGGAACCGATTGACAAAACGTTGTAGACACGACCGTCCGCATGCGGACGGAACATCTGACTGGGCATTTAGCCCTCCTTGGGTGGAAAATAAAGCTATCAATAAAAGACGGCCGTGTCAAGGGTCGTCTCTTAAATCTTCTACCTGGCTTTAGCCGCCTGAAGACGGGCGGAAATTTTTACTGCGAAGTTTGCGATGATAGGCCACGGCGAAACGATGGGATTCGTCGCGCAGGCGCTGGAGAATTTCTTTGTTGGCGGTCACCACGCGTTTGAGCTCTTTGTTGGACTCGTCGAGCACCAACACATCTTGTTTACGATCAAACCCCTTGGCAAGGCCAACAATTGGCACCTTTAGCCCCATCTCATCCAACACATCTTGCACGCGTCCAACTTGACCCTTGCCCCCATCAATCACCATCAATTCCGGCAGAGGCCAACCCTTCTCCCCCTTGGCCGCTCGGGCAAGGCGTCGGCGCAGCACTTCTTCCATCATGGCAAAATCATTCGAACCTTTGACCGTTTTGATCTTGAACTTGCGGTAGGCGCTTTTCAGCGGTTTGCCGTCTTCAAACACCACCATCGACCCTACGGCCGAAGTGCCAGAGATGTTGCTAATGTCGTAGCCTTCAATGCGTCCAAGAATGTTGATGTAATCCCGTTCGGAACGAACGTACGGCAAGGGCTCGTCGTGCGTCACCAAGGCAATATCTTGAATATGTCCCAAAGCAAACACTTGGCGTTTGAGTTCAGCGGCATGTTCAAAGTCCAACTTCTTTGCCGCTGCCTGCATCTCCCGACGCAGCTGTTTTACAATCCGCTCTTTCTTGCCTTCAAAAAAGAGCATCAAATTTTTGATAATCTTCCCATAGTCGCGCTTACTAATCTCTCCCGTGCACACGCCAGGGCATTGATGCAAGTGACGATAGAAGCAAGCCTTGGTTTTTCCCGTCACCGATGGCGGCTGACAGGTGGTCCACGGAATACTCCGGCGAATCAAATCAAGTGCCAAACGCACCGACCGCCCGCTGGTGTACGGACCGTAAATCGCCTTAAACTTCTGCTCAGCTTTACTACTAAGCTTGGGAGTAAACGGATCAATTCCCAACCGCTCCAAATCTAGCCCGCGCATAAACTCGGGTTTAGGAAAATCTTCGTTGGTAATCACTAAATACAAAAAACTTTTATCGTCACGCTGAAGAATGTTAAAGGGCGGCTTGTGCGCTTTGATTTGATTGGCCTCGAGCACCAGTGCCTCGATGACGGTAGGCACTTCAATGTAGTCAATGCGAGCGATCCGATGAACAAGTTCAGCGATGCGAGCGTCATGTGCCTTCGTGAAATACGACCCGACGCGCTTTTTCAAGCTAGTCGCTTTGCCAATGTACATGAGTTTCCCCTGCGCGTCGTAATAAAAATAGACCCCAGGATGATCGGGAAGGTAGTCATTTTTGATTTTGATTTGCTTGGGAATCATACGACTATCATAACAGAAAAACGATACCCTCGCCGAATGACTGTCGGCGAGGGGCACGCGAGAAGAACTAGGACGGAGACGTGACCAGCAGGAGACGCTGGAGCCACTTCCAGAACAAGACGACTGCCTCGTGCGGAACAGATTCGGGGCGTTCGAGCTCGTCGAGCTGGAGGTGGGCGTCGAGTTGGACCGAGTGTGCCTTGAGCTCGTTAACCACGACGGTCAACTCCTTCAGCTCAGGAAGCGGCATCTTTCCAACAGTAGAGGGGAACGACCCGAGCGGGGCAACCTGCAGACGTTTGTCCATCTTGTTTGCCCAGGCGATCAACTTCCGATGACTCTCGTTCAACTTCTGAAGAACTTCTTCCCTCCCCCCAGCCGCCGCATGATCATTCATGAGGGACAGGTTGCGGTTCCACCATTCGATGCCGCGGGTCAACAGCAGGATCGCCGAACGGCGAGGGTCATCACGAACCGCCTTCGAACGCACCACGGCATACCAAACGGCCTGACGAAGGAACCAAACGGAGAGAATGCAGAAACCGCAAAAAGCGATAAGGGCCAGGACCACCAGCAAGTCCTCCTGGTAGCGAGGGAGGAAGCTGGCGTAGGTCAACAACTTCCCGACGAATCCGAGCACGCTCATGGCGGCAGTGAAGAGTGCCGAAGCGGCGCTGAACACGAAAGCCGCAAGCCAGGCGCCCGGAATGATCAGCCACCAGGCCTCATTGGCAGCGCAGACGTTTGCCGCATCCACCACACGAGGGGGCGGGTAAATGACAGCGAAGCGCCCCAACTGACTGGAGTTGTTCGCATAAATGGGGCCGAGATACGTCCTCCACAGCCACGACACAAAGCCAAACACCACCATGATTCCGATCATGAGTCGTACGTCGGTATCATGCGACTCCCTGGCCGAAGCCTTATCTGCCGTGGAGGGGGCATGCGTCGCGCTCGACTTGGTCCGCTTGGCGGCGGCGGCTTTGTCGGCAGCCTTCTTCCTATCCGCTGCCGCCTTCACCGTCTCATTCTCTGCGGTTACGGACACCCCACCCACAGAAACGGCGATGGAATCTCCCTCCGGCATGGGCTCGCACGTAGCCTTCGCAAGCGGGCTAATCTCCAGCTGCAATGAACTCCCGTAGTAACGATCGACATCGCCCCACTGCGGCACCCGGGCGGCTACGGTCTTTCCGTCTCCGATCGCCAAGTAATCAAACCGGTCTGCGGCGCGATCCTCACTGACCAGTACAACCTGACGAAACCCGGACGTCAGCGTCAGCGAGTGGTGCTTTTTATCACGGATTTTATCACTACCGGTATACTCAGCCGAGAATACATAGCCCCCTTTGTCATCGGCGGAATTGTAGCGATGCATCGTGCCCGTGGCCACAATGCGGTAACAGGCATCGACGCCCGTCACCTGAGGAAGCTTCTGTTCGGCGTCGGTATTGTTGAGGTCGAGGATGACAGTTTGGTCGATCTCAACAACCCGAGAAGCGAAGGCGATGCGAAGGGACAAGAAGACGAGCATGGAAACCTCCCTACGTTGAAGGTTACACGATGGAAGGCGTTAGTCAAGATACGAAACTACTTTCCAAATCGTCGTCCGCGGCGCTCAAACTCGGCGAGCGCGGCGTCGAGATCGGACACATCAAAATTCGGCCAATGTTTTTCTACAAATAACAATTCGCTATAAACGCCAGACCAGGTTAAAAATCCACTCAACCGCTGCTCGCCGCTTGTGCGAATGATTAAGTCCGGATCGGGAATGCCTGCCATCCAAATGTTTGCGGCAATCCGTTCCTCGGTGATTTCATCCGCAGCGACACCGTCTGCAATCAGCGCTTTGACCGCGTCAACAATCTCCGCGCGGCCGCCGTAGTTGATACACAAATTGATTTGTCCGTTAGTATTCCCCGCCGTCTTCGCTTCCGCCTCATCGATCGCTTTCACCAATGTGGCCGACAATCCTTCACGTCGCCCAATCACCCGTAAGCGCACGTTATGCTCCATGTAAAATCCAATCTCTTTAGTCAGTGCCACGTGTAACAACTCCATCAAATAACCAACCTCTTCTTCCGTGCGTTTCCAGTTCTCGGTCGAAAACGCAAAGACGCTAAAAAATTTAACTCCCCGCTCCAGGGCAGCCAAACCGATCGTTTTCACGTTGTCATATCCCCTCCGATGCCCTTCGAACGTTGGCAAACCCTTCCCCTTTGCCCAGCGCCGATTACCGTCGAGAATGATGGCTAAATGATTGAGTGCCATAGCTTATCGATTTTAGTCTCCAAGTTAGCATCTGGCAACCCCGAAACCACCATTGCCAAAAGAAATAAATTCTGATACCTTAGGCCGCATGCGCTGGTAGCTCAGTGGTAGAGCAGGGGCCTTTTAAGCCCAAGGTCGAGGGTCCGATCCCCTCCCAGCGCACCAAGAGGCCTTCACTTAGGTGGAGGTTTTTTGTTTGACCAGAGCCGCGAGCTCCTGGGCCAACCGTTCCGCCACGCCCGTGGTTGGCAAAGCAGCGTTGAGACGGGCACCCATTTTGCGACGTTCTTCTGGGGCGTGGAGCCATTTGAGGATCATTTCCAGCAAAACTTGTGGGGTTGTGTGTTCTTGATCGACGATCACGGCCGCATCAAACTCCTGAAGCGCGGCGGTATTATCTTGCTGATGTGACCCAGGAATCGGAATGATGATGGCGGCTTTATGCAAAGCCGAAAGTTCAGAAATCGTTCCCATACCGGCGCGGCAAACGACCAAATCCGCCAGCGCATAGACGTCGGCCATGCCTTCGGTAAGTAAGTCAACGACGGCGTATCCTGGCAAGTCTGAGAGAGCTACGGTTTTATCACGACCAGTAACATGAAGAACATTCGCCACAGGCACCAAGTCGAGTGCGATGCGTGATACGGCCTGATTGATCCAAGCGGATCCGGTTCCCCCACCAAGCACAAGGACGGTCGGTTTTTGCAAATCAAATCCAAACTTCCCTGCCGCCGCGGTTTTGCGTCCTTGCAAAAGCGATGGACGTACAGGATTGCCTAACTGTGTGGTTTTCTCTTTCGGGAACGCATGAAGCGTTTGCGACCACGCAACGGAAATACCATTGGCCGCGGGAGCCATCAATTTGTTGGCGAGTCCGGGACGCACGTCTTGCTGATGCACCCAAATCGGAATCCCTTGCAGCTTAGCCATCCACACCACGGGGACACTGACGTACCCTCCAGCCGTCACCACCAAATCCGGTCGCCGTTGACGCAACAAACGCTGCGCCACCCGTAGCGACCACGCGAGCTTGAAGGGAATGAACAACCAGCGCAGCGGCGCGTGACGATCAAGCTTCGGTACGGTGATGCCAAAAAATGGGATGTGTTGACGCTCCACGACTTCGCGTTCTGGTCCGGCGACGGTACCAACCCAAACAACTTCCACCAGTGGATCCATCGCTCGCCACGCTTCAACAACCGCCAAGAGCGGGGTGACAGGTCCAAGCGTGCCGCCACCGGTCATCATCACTTTCATAAAATACAAAATGCGAAATCTCAAATCCGAAACAAATTCTAAATACGAAATCCTAAAACGAAAAACTGTTTTTTACCTTTCCCTTTTCCAATTTCCTTTTGTTTGGAACTTCGGATTTCGTATTTCGAGTTTAACACAATATCAGGATTTAACAGCAGCAGATCGTGAAATATTCAATACAATCCCCACTGCCCACAAGCATACCGCAAGTGAGGTTCCACCGTAACTGACGAACGGTA
>CAZPQJ010000005.1:1943-4050 GCA_964588955.1 uncultured Gammaproteobacteria bacterium | reverse complement strand
CCCACTGCCCACAAGCATACCGCAAGTGAGGTTCCACCGTAACTGACGAACGGTAAAGTGACCCCGGTCATGGGTAAGACGGAAGTCATCGAGCCAATGTTCACAAACGCTTGAATGACAATCCACGCCACAATCCCCACCACCAAATAGCGTCCGAACGAATCCGGCGAAGCTTTCGCAATTTTGAGTCCTCGCCAAGCAAAGGCCACGAAGAGCAACACCATGGCAGCAGCAATAATAAATCCCATCTCTTCCGAAATCACAGCAAAAATCGAGTCCCCCACCACCTCAGGTAAGTAGGCGAACTTTTGTCGTGACAAACCGTAACCAAGCCCAAAGAATCCTCCTGACCCAATCGCCAATAACGCCTGGTTAATGTGATAGCCAATTCCCTGAGGATCGAGTTCTGGATGCAAAAACGTAGTAAATCGCGCCGCGCGGTAGGGAGCGAGTTTGATGAGTAATCCCAGCATTGCCAGTCCTCCAAGCCCAATTCCCCCCAAATAGATCACTGGCGCGCCGGCAACAAAATACACCGCGAACGACATGGCCGCGATAATCGCCATGGTTCCCACGTCTGGCTGCAAGGCAATTAATCCCAAAACCACTCCAAGAACAATTAAAAACGGCGCCAATCCTTCCGTGCCGCGTCGCACGTCTGCTCCGCGCTTTTCCAACCAGGTGGAGAGATAAATCAAAAAAGTCAGCTTTACGATCTCTGCCGGCTGAATCGACAAAAATCCCCCAAAACGAATCCAACTGTGCGAGGTACCAAATCCCACTCCAGGAATAAACACCACCAGCAAAAGAAAGATCGTTGCCAACAACAAGCGAAAGGCGTTTTGCTTCAATCGTTGATACGGCAAACGAGAGAAAACCAGCAAACCAATAACTCCCGGTACTAATCCGAACAAAATTTGGTGTTTGACGAAATAGTAACTGTCACCAAAGTTTTCATAGCCGGTCGGTCCGGAAGCCGAAGAAAGCATGATCAAACCAAACGTAACCAACCCTATAGCAATCAGGAGGAACGGGAAATCAAAGGTGGAAGATTTGGAGGACATTGTTAGGAAGTGGCTGGTGGCTAGTGGTTAGTGGCTTGGGTGGTACATTAGGTAATCGCCATGTCTAACAAGGCCAGGATCAATCCGAGTCCGCCAGCGATAATAGAAACGACCCAAAAGCGCATCACAATAGTTGGTTCCGCCCAACCAGTGGCTTCTAAGTGGTGATGGATAGGCGAAGAAAGAAAGATCTTTTTGTGGCGGATTTTTTTGGAAAGCATTTGAGCAATCGTGGAGAGGGCTTCAATCACAAAGATAATTCCCACTACTGGCAACAATAGTGCTTCGTTGGTAAACATTGCCACAATACCGAGCGTGATGCCGAGTGACATGGCCCCCGTGTCGCCCATAAAAAACTTAGCCGGATTAATGTTCCACCACAAGAAGGCCAGCAAGGCACCGATGATCGCCCCACACAAGGCAGCCAGGTCAAATCGCCCTTGCAAAAATGCGATGGCCGCAAAGGCACCGAACGAGGTGAGCAGGGTTCCGCCCGCCAGGCCGTCCAAACCATCCGTTTGATTCACCGAAAATGATGTACCAACAATGATGGCGATAAAAACCGGGATGTACCACCAACCGAGCAAAATATCGCCGTAAAAAGGAATATGCAACGTGTCCCAACCCAACTTGAAATAGAACCACCAGGCGCCGACCGCGGCCACGCAGGCGTACAGGAGCAAGCGATGACGCACCCGCATTCCTCCCCCGTGCGGACCAATACGACGCACGTTGAAATAATCGTCGACAAGACCGACCAATGCGGAAGCAATAAACGCTCCAAATGGCAGCAACGTTTGTGAACGGGTGATGAAGTTCAATGAAGCCAAAAACGTTCCTGGCCACACTTCGCGAATGAAGAGAAACACCACCGCCAGTACCAGCACTGTTCCCCAAATCAGTACCCCACCCATGCTCGGCGTTCCCGCTTTCTTGGCGTGCAGTTTAGCCATGATCGGCGCGGACGCTTCGTCGCGAATGGTTTTGCCAAGCTTGTATTTGTAGAGAATTTTTAAGAGCAATGGCGTCCAAACCATGGCCAC
>CAZPQJ010000005.1:0-1843 GCA_964588955.1 uncultured Gammaproteobacteria bacterium | reverse complement strand
GTAATAAAAAGCGTCGCCACAAATAAGACGACTTCACAGACAATTGTTCCACCAGCGAACAAATAGCTCAACAACTCCTCTTTACCCCAAACCTGTCGGGCAAAAAGAACGTTAGCGATCAAAATACCCAATCCCATTCCTGGCAACAATAACGCTTGATACCACGGACCAATCAGATCCACGCCAAAGGCGACGTTGTAATGCAACGAGACAGGAGTGCCATCAATGGCGAGCGGAGCCAACTTCCACACAATCAGTGCCACAGATAAAACGATCAGCACCAACGAAATAATCTTTGACCACAAAAAGAGCGGATGCCCCGCCATCTCTTTACTAAACGAAATACGTTGTTTGGATTTGAAGAGAGGCATGTGGAGAAAATTCAAAATGCGAAATACTCAATCTCAATGGTGGAATTGTTCCCCCTTAGACAGCGACAACCTCCGTAACCCCCGGAACTTCTTCCAGCAAAGTAGCCTCCACACCCGCTTTAAGGGTCATGTCTGAAAGCGCGCACCCTTTGCACTGCCCTTCCAAGCGTACGCGAACAACACCGGTTGTTTCATCAACATCCACAAGAGTAATATCGCCCTTGTGGCGCTGAAAGGCCGGACGCATATACGTAAGCCACTTTTCCACTTCGTCTTTCATAGCAGCTTCAGGATACATCTTTTTGTCCCTCTTTTCAATCACAAAGAACCCAGATAGACTGTGCTTTTAAGACGAAACGTCAGAATTTTGAGACAGAATCAGTGAATAAGTTTAGAGGTTTAACCGGAGTTAAGCCGAAAAACTTTGAAGTGATTCTGACCAAAATTATGACGTTGCAGTCAAAATGACAGTCTATCTGGGGTCTTAACCGCCCGGTTTCCCGAGGCGGTCTGCGTTCTGCGTTCCTCTCCTCCCCTTACCAAGGGGGGCTGGGAGGGGTCTTTATTTGCTGGCGGGCACGACGTTGGCAAACGTGCGTTTCTTGAGAGCGCCGGTAAAGTTCGGCATGATCTTTTTGGTGAACTTCACCACGCCGGCAGCTTTGGCGTAGAGCGTATCGTCGCCGCCAATCGCCACGTTCTTACCTGGATGAATTTTGGTGCCACGTTGGCGAACAATCACTTGACCAGCGCGGGTTTTTTGCCCGTCGCCGATTTTGGTGCCAAGGCGCTGACCAGCGCTATCGCGTCCAAGGGTTGTTGAGCCTGTGGCTTTCTTATGAGCCATAAGGAGATATTGAGTAAATTTGGCTGTTCTAAGCCGCCGGGGTACGTATTTCTACATACTGCGACTCCAGAATACAGCCGTGCTTCGATCGGAAGTATAGATAATTCAGGGAAATTGGTCAAGGATCAGATGAAATCCTTGACAAAACCCCATTTTTTTGATATTGTCCCCAGTTCTCGTGTACCCTTTTGAGTACCCGGCTCTAAGAGCCGTGTACCAAAAAACACGTCAACGACCCCCAACCCCCAGCCCCGACAACGGAGTTCCCGATGCGTAGCATCCTGTTCCTCATGTTCCTCACCGCCAGCCCCGCGTTGGCGGACGACAGCACCAGCGCGTCCACCGAGCTCGACACCGCCAAGAAGGCGGAGATCGACCGGCTGGAGGCGGACATGGCCAGCCTCCAGGCGCAGCGCGCCAAGATGGCGCAAAGCCTGGCCGTGGCAACGACGGATTGCGACAACGCAGCCGTCGCCTGGCGGGGCGCGAAATTCGACCTCGACCAGGTCGAGGCGGCCAAGGCGCTCTCGGACAACCCGGAGTTCCAGGCCGCGATCACCTCGGTCGCCAAGTCGAGCGTCAACGCCGACATGACCGAGGCCGAGATGCTCGCCTCACGCGCCGG